>CAMBDW010000010.1 GCA_945865535.1 Chryseobacterium gleum
ACGATAAGGATAGTTGATGTTTATGGTAAGCTAGTTGAGAGCTATGAGCTAGCAGATACTGATAAATACATCATTAAAAGAACCAACAAAGCCAGTGGAATCTATTTTATGGAAATTGAGATAAACAAAGAATATTTAAACAATATTAAACTGGTAATTGAGTAATATGAAAAAAACACTCATTTTATTAGTAGTATTGATTACTTTTAAAGCACAATCACAAATTGTAATAGATAATTTAGCTCCTTATAATACACCAGTCTATCTTATTGATAATGTATTATTAGGAGGAGGGGTTATTGCTTCAAATCACACTTTTCAGGGTGAGCCATCTCAAATTGGTTGGTTTAATGGAGTAAATACTAATCTTGGTATTGATAGTGGAATTGTTATGTGTACTGGCGATATTTATGCTCTTGATCCAATTAATGGGGGTGGCTTTCCATTTATGCCAAATACCGTAACAGATCCAGATTTACTTGCAGTGGCTAATTCCGTTCCAGGAATGATTGGCCAATCTTTTTCTGTAAGCTCCATTAATGATGTAGCAGTATTGGAATTTGATTTTATTCCTACATCTGATTCAATGGAATTTAGGTATGCATTTGGCTCTAAAGAGTATTTTACTTACGAAAACACACAATACAATGATGTATTTGGATTCTTTTTATCAGGACCTGGTATTGCAGGTCCTTGGGCAAATGGAGCAATTAATTTAGCAGTTGTACCAAATACTAATCCACCTTTACCAATTACTATTTCATCTGTTTGTAATAATCCTCCTGCCGTTATGAATCCGCAGTATTTTGTCAATAATCAAGCTTTAGTTAGTATTGCAGATGCTGATGGTTTGACTACAGTATTAACTGCTCAAGCTTTAGTGCAATGTGGAGCTACTTACCATATTAAATTAGCAATAGCTGATGGTTCAGATGGTGGACTAAGTTCATATGTTTGGTTGGAGGCAGGTAGTTTTTATTCTCCTACATTAAATATTGTAGATGATTTAGGTATTGACTCAGCTTATATGTCAATTCCTTGTAACTCCACTATAACATTAACTGCTAATGGTGGTGTTGGGGCTACTTATCATTGGTTTGACTCTACATCAACTGTATTTAGTACAGCTTCAACAGTGAATGTTGGTGAAGGGACTTATGTTGTTTCTGCAGACATATCAGGCTGTGCAGTATTTTCTGACACTTTAATAGTGGAAGAGGGTGATTTTCCAACCTTCAGCTTTGGTCCTGATTTAATGATAGCTTGTAATTCAGATACATTGATTGATCCTGTGGTCTCAGGAGGTACAGCCCCATATACATATCTATGGAATTCTGGACAGTCAGATAGCATGTTAACACTTGCAATGGGGAACTACCAACTTACAGTAACTGATTTATACGGTTGTTTAGGCTCTGATACTCTAGAAATTATTTATGATCCACCTCCAGTTGTTGATTTAGGGGTAGATTATAATATTCCTTGTAATACAAATACAACACTTTTGCCCAATATTATTGGAGGTACTCAGCCCTACTCTTACTTATGGAATAATGGTTTAACAGTTTCAAGTATTGATATTGATCAAGGCAATTTCATATTAACGGTTACAGATTTTTATGGTTGTTCTGATTCAGATACATTAAACATTATAGAAGATCCAATTCCACAGGCTACCATTTCTGGGGGTGATTCAGTTTGTGATGACGGAAGTACAGCTGCTATTAATTTTACCTTTAATGGATTATTACCTTGGGATTTGACATATACTAACGGTTCCGTGTCTTCAACTAGTAATGATATTACGAGTTCTAATTATTCTATTTCAACATCAATTGCCGGAAATTATGGGATTGTATTAGCAGATGATGTAAATGATTGTATTGCTAGCGATTCTGGAATTGCAAATGTAATTGTTAATCCATTACCTATTGCGGTAATTACTCCTAATGATATTACAATATATTTTGGTGAAGAAGTAGATTTAACAACAGGCACTTATGTATTTTATGAATGGTATACAGAGTTTGATTCTTTGATTAGTATTGAGCAAATTTTAACAGTCCAAGATTCAGGAAGATATAAAGTTTGGATTGAGGATGGCAATGGTTGTACAGATATGTCAGAACTTGCAATAGTTCGCTCAGTCCCATTAACTCAATTATTTATTCCCTTAGCCTTTACCCCTAATGATGATGAGCATAATGAATTATTTGTGATTAAAGGACTTTATATTCAAACATTTAATATTAAAATATTTGATAGGTGGGGCAATCAACTATTTGAAAGTGATGCGATTGATAAATATTGGGATGGAACATTTGAGAATAAAAAAGTACAGCAAGGAACATATTATTATCACATTGAAGTATTAGGCCTGGATAGCAAATTATTTAAAAAATCAGGAAATATTCAAGTTTTATATTAATTATAAAATGTCAAAATTACTAGTACTATTTTTAGCTTTCATGAGTTTTAATTTATCAGCACAAACAACTGATTGGGTCAAATCTTTTGGAGGCGTAAAATCAGATAAAGGGATCTCTATTGGTACCGATTCATTAGGATTTATTTATATAAGTGGGTATTATAATACATCTGCAGATTTCGATCAAATCAATCTTACAAATAATAATGCTAATGGTACTAATAAAGAAAATTTTATTGCTAAATTAGATTCAACAGGAGCTGTATTATGGGCAATACCAGGTGGAAATCAATCAGGTGGTTGTTGTGATGATAGAGCATTAGGAATGCATGTTACACCTGGAGGCGATGTCTTTATTACTGGAACCAATTGGAGCGGCTCTTATAAATTAGGAGTTAATGGAGCGCCAGGAACTTTAAATATTCAAGGTGTAAATGCACACGATAATTCCTTATTGGCTAAAATAGATAAAAATGGGATCCCACAGTGGGTTATTGGTTTTGGCAGTGATAATACTGCAGGAGGCTGTCCTTATCCAATTTATGATGCTGATGACCATTCCTATGATGTAAAAGTAGATGCTGATGGGTTTATTTATGTTACGGGTTTCTTTTCTGGATATAGCGCTGAATTTGATGGTTTATCTATTGCAAATCCTAATTGGGGTAATGATTGTCAACCAATGGGCTATATTGGTAAATTAGATCCTAGTGGCAATTGGCTTTGGGCGGATAAGTTTGATGGTATTGAAGATGTTAGAGGCTCAAGAGATAATCGTTTGGCTATTGATCAATTTTCAAATATTTATGTTGTGGGTGGTTTTCAAAATACAGGTAATTATGGGCCTTTTTCAATAACATCTAATGGTGCTTGGGATGCTTTCATTTTTAAAATGGATAAGGATGGTAATTGGCTTTGGGCAAAAAATGTCGGTAGCAACAAAGATGATAGAGTAAATAGTATAGCAATTGATGTTTGTGATGATGTGTATATTACTGGGGAGTATCGTAATCCTATGGTTTTTCCTGGTGCTAATGCTTCTAATGGAACAGATACTTTAAGCCATAAAAAAAGCAGAGATGTATTTGTTGCAAAGATGAATAATCAAGGAGATTGGAAATGGGCTAAAAGAGCTAGAAGCTCAGGAGATGATAAGTCCTATCAAATGTCTGTGGATATTAATAAACAAGTATTTTTATGTGGCACAATGAAAGATACAGCAGTATTTAATGATAATTTATCTGTTCTTCCTCAGATTGGAGATACTAGTGCTTCTGCTTGGGTAGCCCAGTTAGATGGATCTACAAATACTGCCGAATGGGTATGGGCAAAGATGGGAGGAAGTACTACCACAGATGACGATAGAACTAATGATATATGTTCAGATGGTTTTGGAAATACATATGCAATTGGGTTTTTTGAGGATATAGCTAATTTTGATGGAACATTTCTTGATGCTACAAATAGAAAAAAAGAGATTTTTGTTTGGAAAATGAGTATGGTTCCCGGAAATTTTACTTATAATAATACAACTTCCACAGTTTATTTTGATAGTATGGTTTTTAATCCTATTGATACAGGAATTTTTACAACTTCATCTTGGATAATTGATGGCTGTGATACTACTTTTGTGGATTCTGTTGTGCATCAAAGGTTAGCTGCAACTATTGTTTATACAATGAATAATACTTCAACTACAAGTTCAATTACTGTTAATGGCACAGTGATTAGTGCCTTCCCCACTTCAATAAATTACTATATTAATGATAATGTATTTTTAACTTCTACAATTGATCCGTCATATGGTTTTGATTCTTGGAGTTCTAATTCCTGTACATTATTACCAAATGTAAATTCACAAAATGTTTCATTTGGAGTTACAACATCTGATACGGTTTGGTTAAATATTTATCAAAAACCAATTATTGTTTATAATATTGATACAGTTGGAACTACTACATCTATAAATGTAAATGGTGTAAATATTAATACATTCCCTACTTCTATTGCTTACTTTAATAATGAGGTGGTAAATATTGAGCCAGTTCTTGATCCTTTATTTCTTTTTGATGAGTGGGCAACAGATAGTGTAATTATTAATCCAAATCCGTTTACTGAGATTAGTTCTTTTCTTTCAGAGTATAATGATACGGTACTGTTAAAAATATCATTAATGCCTCCTTTAAGAGCCTTTATATCTGGAAATGATACTGTCTGTGATAATGGAGATGAAGCAGAGGTAAAAGTATCCTTTAGTGCAGCTGTTGAACCATTTACTTTTGTATATGCAATTAATGGAACTAATCAGCCTTCCATTATTACTACTGTTAACCCTCATATAATTTATACTAAAGAAGAAGGAGAGTATACGCTATCTTCTTTTTCTGATGCCAATGAAATTGGTTATACATCAGGCAGTGCATTAGTTACTATTACCCAAGCTCCTCAGGCACTTTTTACAACTGCAACTGATACATTGAACATTCTATTTCCTTCATTACAGCTCAATGATATTACTACAGAAAATATTGTTGCTTGGGATTGGAATTTTGGGGATAATACTACAAATGAATTTATTCCAAATCCTTTTCATACCTATAAAGATTCTATAGGAATCTATCAAATTAGCATGATTGTAACTGATGATTTCGGTTGTAGCGATACTGCAACAAAACAAATATGGATTGCAGATGAATACTGGATGTATATCCCAAATGCATTTACTCCTGATCATGATGGAGTGAATGATATCTTTTGTTTACAGCATCATGGTGTAAGAGAGGAAACATTTATTTTCAATATTTATGATAGGTTTTCTAATTTGGTTTATGCAACAGATAAAATAGAAGATCTAGAGTGTTTCTTAAATTCAAATGGATGGGATGGAACCCATTATAAAACGGGTAATGATTTAGCTATGGGAACCTATATTTATGAAGTATATTTCCAAGATTTTGAAGGATGGAAACATCAAGAACAAGGTCATTTGTTTATTGTAAGATAGCTACTATGAGATTTTTTATTCTGCTTCTTTGTTTTCCTTTTTTAGCTGTAGCTCAGCAGTTAGTACCTTCAAATTATAGTGTACTTAGTAGTGGTTCTAGCGAAGGTTATGATAGACCTAGAGTGGCAATTACTGCAAACAATAGTCCTTTTGTTATCTGGAGTAAAATTAGTAGTCCTAAAGCAATTAGAGCTAAAAAATGGAATGGCACCTCATTTGGTAATACCATTGATTTAGTAACTTCAGATCTAATGCCAACAGGTTTTATTGGGCCTGAAATTGCTGCAAAAGGAGATACTATTTACTTGATATTTGAATCCTTATTACACAATAATCATATTATTTATTTAAAAAAATCTTATGATGGAGGACTTACTTTTTCTGATACCATAAGAGTTTCAGAAGATTCTGATGCACATAAATATGGTATGCCTAATGTTGCTGTTCGTGAGGATGGAAATCCAGTAATTTCTTATATGGAATGCCTGCCTAACTGGACGGATTGGGAACAGAAAGTCCGTACTTCATTTGATTGCGGACAAACATTTTCTACTTCTACAGATGTAAGTGTTTTAGCTCCAGGAGAACCCTGTGATTGTTGTCAGTCTACTATGGTAACTAATTTTAATAATGAGGTGTTTTTGCTTTTTAGAAATAATGATAATAATGTAAGAAATTCTTACATAGCAAAATCTAATGATGGGGGCCTTACTTTTACAGCTACACAAGATTTAGATGATGTTGATTGGGTGTTGAATTCTTGCCCTACATCTTCTCCTGTAGGGGCTGTAATTGGAGATAGTATTATGGTGATAAGGCGTAATGGGGGTAGTGGCATAAATGAGATTTATAAATCAAATGTGAATAGGAATGATTTGCAAAAATCTTATTTTTCACAAGTAGATGCAAGTGGAAGTCCCCTCCAAGATAAAGCAGAGATAGCTACTGCTAATAATTCTTTTGTAACGGTTTGGGAAGAAAATAGAAATGGAGTAAAAGAGTGCTTCTACAATATTATGGATAATAATGGAGTAAGCCTTCATACAGGTATTATTTCTGATACCAGCACTTTTGGGCATAAGATGGAACCAGATATAGCTTATATTGATGGGAACAATTTTGCCATTACCTATACTGGCTCAACTCAGGTTCATTTTGTAATTGCTACTCTAACTGAACTTGTTTTAGTAGAGGAAATAAGTAATCAAAATAGACGATTAACTCTATCCGTTGATTTATTAGGCAAAACCATAATACCTGAAAACAATAAACCATTCATAAACATCTATGATGATGGAAGTATTGAAAGAAAAATTATTATAGAATAATTAATTTTTTGTCCAGAAATAAGGGGTAAATAAAATTGCAATAGTAAAAAGTTCCAGCCTTCCTAAAAGCATTAGAAAAGAAAGCACCCATTTAGAAGCATCAGTTAAATGAGAGAAACTTGCATCAGGGTTGAACCTTCCAATTGCTGGGCCTACATTACTTAATGCAGTTATTGAAGCTGAAACAGCATCTTGAAAATCTAGTTTACTTCCTTCAATAAATACAAGTGCTATACTACCACATATAAAAACAAAAAGATAAAAAAATACAAATGCTAATAAATTATATATAATCTTTGGATCAACTCCTTGTCCATTTAATTGCACAGGAATTATAGCATTAGGATATAGCTTTCTTTTGAATTCTAAGAATGCATTTTTAATAAGAAGAACAATCCGTACTATTTTTATTCCACCAGCTGTGCTTCCTGCGCATGCACCACTAAATAAAAGTAAAAAGAAAATAAAACTTGCAAAAGCTCCCCATTCACAATAATTAGCAGTATAGAAACCAGTTGTTGTCATAATAGTTACAACTTGAAATAATGCATCTCTAAAGCTTTCTTCTAATCCTGCGAGAGGTTTGTAATTGAGCACTAAAGGTGTTATAACAACGCTCATTAAAATAATAGCAATAATATACCATTTGAATTCATCATTATTCCAGAACTTGCTAAATTTTAATCTACTTCCAAAATAGATTAATGTAAAATTAGTTCCAGCAATAATCATAAAACCAATAATGATATATTGAATAATGGGTGATGTAAAATGACCTACGCTATCTTGATATGTAGAGAATCCACCCGTGCTCATTGTTGCAAAAGAATGATTTATAGCATCAAAAAAACTCATCCCCGCAAGACTTAACAATATTATTTGAAGTCCTGTTAAGCTAACATAAATGAACCATAACCTCTTTGCAGTTTCTTTAATTCTTGGGTGAATTTTATCTTTAGTTGGCCCTGGAGCTTCATTTGCAAAAAGTTCCATACCACCAACTCCTAAAAGTGGTAGAATAGCAATAGTTAAAACAATAATCCCCATACCTCCAATCCATTGAGTCATGCTTCTCCAAAACAAGATACTCTTTGGCATTTGTTCAATATTATTAAGTATTGATGATCCTGTTGTGGTGAAACCAGATACCGTTTCGAAAAAAATATCAGCTATTCCATTAAACGTACCGCTTAAATAATAAGGAATTCCACTGCAAATACTCATTGCAATCCAGCCAAGTGCTACAATTAAGTAGCCCTCTCGTTTTTTAACTTCATCATCTTTTTCTTTGCGGGTAAGGTATTTGGTAGCTAAACCTATTAGTAGAATAATAATTGTGGATTTTATAAAGACTCCCAACATTCCATCCTTGTAATAGCTACTAAAAGGTATGGTAAGAGCCATTAAAAAAGCGTTAATAATAAGTAATGTACCAACAACATTAAGTACTACTGCTTTGTTGATGAGTTTGTGGTTTGCCATTAGCTACTCAAAGAATTTTTCAATGATATGAATTGTTTCATCATTTGTAAAGACAATAGCTCGATCGCCTGCTTCTAATTTAAAGTCGCCAAAAGGAATAAAGCCTTTACCTTGACGTACAACCCCTGCAATGTTTACCATTTTAGGAAGGGCTAGATCTTTTAGTTGTTTACTAGAGATTTTACTACCTTCTTTAACGGTAAATTCAATGACTTCAGCATCAAGATTTAAAGTTGCTATTGAATTGACATCTCCTTTTCGAATGTATTTTAAAATATCATTAGCTGCTATTACTTTCTTATTTATTAAAGTGTCAATTCCAATAGTATGGGAGAGTTTAATATAGTCAATGTTTTCAACTCCAGCAATTGTTTTTCTTACTCCATGGGATTTTGCTACTAATGATGATATAATATTAATTTCAGAATCTCCAGTAACAGCAATAAAAGCATCCATATTTTGAATGTTTTGTTCTTCTAAAAGATTTACATCAGTACCATCCCCATGAATTACAAGTGTTTTCTTTAATCGTAATGCAATTTCATTACACTTGTTTTCATCTTGTTCGATTAGAATTACTTTGTATTTTTTCTCTAATTTCTCGGCTGTAAGTACTCCAATACTACTTGCTCCAAGTATCATTACATCTTTAATGTCAAAGTCTTGTTGGCCACAAATAAGAGGGATTGTCTCATAGCCTTTTGGTGAGGATATAATGTATACGATATCTCCTTCCAGAAATATTGTTTCGGCTTGTACCAATATTGTTTCTCCTGCTCTTAAGATTGCAAGAGGTTTAAATGAAAGGTTATGAAACTCGCTAGAAGCAAGAACGCAATTGTTTGCTATGGGTGAATTTTTGTTAATCTGTATAGAGAAAATAGATAATTTTCCTCCTTCAAAATCATAATTGTCTAAAAAGGATTCATGTTTTATTAGTTGGTGTATTTCTTGGGCAGCATTCTCAACCGGTGAGATTATATGATCAATACCGATTTCTTGGTAAAAAGTTCGTAAATCATTGCTTATTTCCTCAAAATTACTAATACGACAAATAGTTCTTTTTGCTCCTAATTTTTTTGCTAAAATACAAACTAGTAAGTTGGTTTCTTCAGAGGAAGTAGCTGCAATAAGTAAGTCACAATCTTTAATTCCTGCTTCTTTTAAAACTTCAACATCTTTTGCATCTCCCTTAATTCCAAAAATGTCATTGTGTCGCGTGACTTTTTCTAATTTTTTTCCGTCATTATCAATCAAATAGGTATCTTGCTCTTCATTGGCAATCATGTGTGCTAGATAGGATCCTACATCACCTGCACCTGCAATAATAATCTTCATTTAGTCAAAAATTTGCGCAAAGCTAAGTGTTTTTTGTTTAAAACAAGAAAATTAGGAAATAATTACAATAATTTTCTTAAAACTACTTATTAACAGGATTCATGGATGTCAAAAAATAGTATACATTAGGGTTTTTTAAAAAAGAAAAGATTTGAGTCAAAATTTTCAGATATATCGCTCCTCAGCAGGTAGTGGTAAAACATATACACTTGCTCTTAGTTTTATCGCTTTAGCGTTAAAAGTGGATGAATATGAAAATTACTATCGTAAAATTTTAGCTATAACATTTACTAATAAAGCAGCATCCGAAATGAAAGAAAGGGTGTTGGAGTATTTGGGTTCTCTATCACAAAGCAAAGATGTTGATGGAGTATTGGCTTGGCTTATTGAAGAAACTAATTTTTCAGCTGATAAAATATTTGAGCGTTCGGCAGTTATTTTCAAACATATTTTGCATAATTATGCTGATTTGGGTATTTCAACCATTGATAAGTTTACCTATAAAATTGTCAGGACCTTTGCTTCAGATTTGGATTTGTCACACAATTTTGATTTGGAGATGGATAATTACAAAATTATTCAGCCTGCAGTAGCGCTACTTTTAAGTAAAATGTCAGATGCTGGTGGTGAGTTATCCAATACTTTAGTAAATTTTGCGATCCAAAAAGCTGAGGATGGAAAAAGCACCAACATTGAGCGTGATTTAGAAGAGTTTGCCCAGCAACTTTTTAAAGAGGAAGTAGTACAATTTACCACTGGGAAATTGCTTACAGTATCACAATGTATGGATGTGAAAAAGGATTTGCAAAAATCAAAACAAGACATTACTCAAAAGGTGATTGTTTTAGCCGATAAAGTAGGTACATTTTTTAATACAAAAGGACTTACAGAAGAGCATTTCAAAAGAGGCACATTCCATAAATATTTTACTAAAAGTATAAGGGATAAAGATGATACAAATTGGATTCCTTCTGCTACTTTGAGAGATTATGTTAAAAAGGGTGAGTGGTATGCTGAAAGTAAAAAACAAGAAATTAAGGATTTGGTAGATGTACTTCAGCCTCAGTTAGAACAGTTTTTTGCTGAGTTGTTGGATTTACTTACCCAATATAATTCAGTTAAAGTTGTACTTAAAAATATATACGCCATTGCAGTTTTAAACGAGTTGATGCAAGCAATAAAAGAGTTTAAAAAAGAAAATAATATTGAACAAATTTCTGAATTCAATAAGAAGATTCATAAAGTGGTTACTAAGCAACCTTCTTCATTTATTTATGAGAGACTTGGTGAGCGCTACAATCATTATTTGATTGATGAATTTCAGGATACATCCTTATTGCAATGGCAAAATATCTTGCCTTTAGTCACAGATTCTTTGGATTATGGTAAAAGTATGTTAGTTGGTGATGGAAAACAATCTATTTATAGATGGAGAGCAGGAGAAGTGGAGCAGTTCTCAAAATTACCTCAAATTTTTAAAGGAGACGATTTAGCTTTTAAAAGCGATTGGGAAAGCAAGTTACACTTTCATTATACTGCCAATAATCTACAAGCAAATTACAGAAGTAGAAAAAATATAACTGAATTTAACAATCAATTTTTTGAAAAGACTAAGGATTTATTAGCCCTAGATATTAAGGATATTTATGCTAATCATAAGCAAGAGAGTAAGCTTGCTAAAGAAGGCGGTTATGTTCATATCGAGCTTTTTGAAGATACTATAAATGACTTTAAAGAGTTGATTTTACAAAAAATGGTAGCTGAAATTCAAAAGATCACCACCTTAAATAATTATACTTATAAGGACATTACTATACTTTGTAACAGTAGAAAAAGTGTGGCTCTTGTTGCTGAAAATTTATCAGCAAATGGGATTCCAGTCATAACCAATGAAGGATTGCTTTTGAGCAAATCGGATAAAGTAAATACACTTATTGCAATACTTAAGTATTTACAAAATCAGCAAGATACTATTGCAAAAGTAGTTGTTGCTGAGTATTTATGGAGACATAACTTATCTCATGAAGATTTACATGAAATTCATTTGGAAGTTCAATCGTCAAAAGGATTCTTTTCGGTATTAAAAAGAGCAAATATTCACCTTCAAAGAGCTTCACTTTTACAAGAGCCCTTGTATGAATTAGTGGAGCAAATTATAAGAATTTTTAATTTTGAAGAGGATGTGTATTTAGGGTTCTTCTTGGATGTAGTTTTAGCTTATGCAGAGAAAGAAGGAAGCAGTATTTCTGAATTTTTGCATTGGTGGCAAGATAGAATTGATAAAGAAGCAATTGTTATACCTGAAGGAACTAATGCAGTTCAAATAATGACAATTCATAAATCCAAGGGATTGGCTTTTGAGGTAGTAATGATTCCTTTTAATTGGGAAGACAGAAAGAAAACTTCTGATATTTGGGTTGCTACTTCAACCTATTTTAACAAGCAATTACCAACTGCTTTAATAACAACAAGTGCACAACTAGAGTTGTCTTACTTTAAAGATAACTATCAAAAAGAGCAAGATATGAGTATGCTTGATACTTTGAATAAATTGTATGTTGCTATGACCCGTCCAAAGGAAAGATTGTATATTTTTTCAAAGAATTTCCCAAAGGATTTGGTGGGCTATGAGAAGAAAGAAAACTTGAATTCTTTTTTGTATAAATACGATAACGAGTTTCCAATTATTGTTGGAGATCCAGAAATGATGCATCAATCCAAAAATAAGCTTAAAAATACTTTCTCTATTACTAAACGAAAAAAATTAAATTGGAAAGAGGTGATTTCATTAAAGCATACTGCTGAGGAAATATGGGATACTGAAACAAGCGCTACAAAAAGAGATTGGGGCAAGTTATTGCATCTGGTTTTGTCAAAAATAAATTATTTTTATCAAAAAGAGGAAGTTATTGATCAGATGTATAAGTTAGGTGAGTTTACAAATGAGGATTATCAAAAATTACAGAAAGTTGTTGCTGAGGTATTAAATCATCAGGAAATCAAAACTTATTTTACAGATGATTGGGAAGTTAAAAATGAAAGAGGGATTTTGATGAGCAATGGAAAAACCTACATTCCTGATAGATTGTTGTTTTCAAAAAATACTGATAAAGTAGTAGTTATTGATTATAAAACTGGACTGGAAAAAGAAAAACACAAGATTCAAGTTACTGATTATGCCAATGCTTTAATAATTATGGGGTACAGTAATGTGGAGAAGATTTTGATTTATACTTCTGAAACTATAAAAGTGGTGCGTTTATGATTCCTTTTTTAGAAAAAATAGCGGATAAATTGTTGCAAAAATTTCCAGATAGTATGGAAAATGTAGCTGTTGTACTTCCTTCAAAAAGAGCAGTGGTTTTCTTAAAACATTATTTATCAAAGAAAATTGACAAACCTATTTTTCTGCCTGATTTTTATTCCATTGAGGAGTTTATAGAAAATTTGTCAGGATTGCAGGTTTTGGACAATATCTCATTGCAATTTCGCTTGTACAGCACTTATTTAAAATATCCTGCTAAAAAGCAAGATACATTTGATGATTTTTTAAAATGGAGCAATGTTTTGCTTCATGATTTTAATGAGATTGATAGAAATCTAGTGGATGCAACATCCATTTATACTAATCTTACTCAAGTAAAGGAATTAGAAAGTTGGAGTGTAGATAATTGGAGTTTTTCAGAGGGTAAATTAACTGACATGCAAACGAATTATGTTAGTTTTTTTGAAGCCATGCTTAAATGGTATACTGATTTTAGCCATTCCCTTTTGGAAGAAAATTTGGCTTATCAAGGTTTGGCTTATAAACAGGCTGCTCAAAAGATTGAAAACTCAGCAATTAAATGGGAAAAGGTATGGTTTGTGGGGTTAAATGCATTAACCAAATCCGAGCAAGCAATTGTAGATTACCTAAAAAAAGAAAATATTGCTAGAGTATTTTGGGATGCCGATAGCTTTTATTATGACAACCCTTTACATGAAGCTGGTGGTTTTTTAAGAGAACAAAGCAAGAAATGGTCAGAAATTGATTTTAAAGGGGTAGGAGATTATTACAAAGAGAAAAAGAAGTGTTTTAATGTAATTGCTTGTCCTAAAAACATCAGCCAGGCTAAAGTTGCTGCTGAAGTAATCAAATCTTTAACTAAAGATGATTTAGACGATAGTAATACGGCAATAGTTTTGGCGGATGAGGCTCTGCTTTATCCTATACTACACAATCTCCCTTCAGAAGTAAAACAGTTGAATATTACTATGGGAAGTCCGCTTAAAAATACTCCTCTTTTTGCTTTTGTTGAAGCACTTTTTAATATCCAGATTCATGCCAAAAAATACCAGCAAAATGCACTGTATTATAAAGATGTTATTGCACTCATTGAACATCCCTATTTTGCAAAATTTGCAAAGGAAAAAGAGATAGAAGATTTTAAGAAATTCATTGTAAAACATAATATTGTTTTTATAACTGAGACTAACATCCAAAACACCTTTTCTGATGATTTTATAATTGAACTACTTACAATATGGGCAAGTAATAATGATGCTATTTGGGTCTTGAATAAACTAATTGAACAGCTTAAAAAACATCTAGTAGGCAAGTCAGCTACGGTTGAGTCAGAGGTGTTAACCACATTTTTTAAGACTATTACTATTTTACAAAATTTACTAGAAAAGCACGATTTTGTTTTGGAGTTAAAAACCTTACAGATAATTATGCAACAATTGGTTGCAAAAGAAACCATACCATTTAAAGGAGAACCTCTAAAAGGAGTTCAGTTAATGGGAATTTTAGAAAGCAGAACACTTGACTTTAAAAATGTAATTATGCTAAGTGTGAATGAAGGAAAATTACCAAAAGGCAAGTCCGTTAATTCTTTCATCCCTTATGATATGAAAAAGTATTTTAAGCTTCCGACTTATGCCGAGAGTGATGCTGTTTTCGCTTATCATTTTTACAGATTGTTACAAAGAGCTCATAATATTAGTTTGATTTATAACTCAGAAACTGATGATTTTGGAAGTGGTGAAAAAAGTAGATTTATTACTCAATTGTTAGCAGAATATAAAGGAGAAATTAAAGAGTATGTGTATAAAGGTCCTGATTTACAAGTGGAACATACTCATCAAATTATTATCCAGAATAAAGGATTGGAAGACAAGATAAAATATTGGGCTGAAAAAGGAGTATCTCCTTCTGCATTAAATAAATACAACAATTGTAGTTTGCAGTTTTATTATCATTATTTGGCAAAAATAAGAAGTGATGATGAGGTTGATGAATATGCTGATGCAAGCACAATGGGAACGGCAATTCATCATGCATTAAATATCAACTATCCTCTAGCAGTTATAACTGAAAACTACATTTCTGAAAAAACAAGTGTAATACTAAATGATATTGAAAAACAATTTATAAAGCTGCTTACTGAGCAAGGGATGAAGGAAGGGAAAAACTACTTAAGCTTGCAAATTGCAAAGCATTTAACTAAACATTTCTTAAAACGAGAAAAAGAATTAATTGCAGAAGCCAATAAGACGAATCAAAAAATAAAGATTATCGAAAAGGAGAAGGATTTAGAGTCTTATTTGCTTGTTGATGGTATAAATTTCAGATTAAATGGTAAAGTCGATAGAGTAGATTTTGAAGCGGATACACTTAGAATAATTGATTATAAAACAGGTAAAGTGGAGCAAACTGAACTTGAATTTACTGAATTTGATGAACTAATTAATGATCCTAAAAAATCCAAAGCATTTCAATTATTGATGTATGGATATTTGTATTTAAAAATGCATCCCCAGCATATTGATTCAAATGTTGTTGCTGGTAATTTTTCTTTTAAAAATTTACAGCCAGGCTTATTAAAAGTATGTAAAAAAATAAATAGTAAAGAATCAGAAGTTCTAAAGATAACCCAAGCTGTAATTGATGAGTTTGAAGCACAATTAGAAATTGTTCTTACAAAAATCAACAATAATCCTTTTAGTCAAACTACTGAACTAAAAAATTGTGAGTGGTGTGATTATAAGTCAATTTGCAAAAAATAATTGTTAGATTTGCAGTCCAAAAAAACCTATTATGAAATTACGACTATACTATTTAATTGTTTTATTTTTTATTTTTTTCACTTCATTTTCTCAAGCACAAACTCCAGTAAATCTTTTCTTTTCAGAATATGCAGAAGGAAGTTCAAATAATAGGTATTTTGAAATATACAATCCTACTGGAAATATAGTAGATTTAACAAATTATGCATATTCTATGGTTTATGGAACTCCTACTAATATAGGGGTCTATGAATTTTGGGGAAATTTTGATTCAGCTGCTGTTATTTTACCTTATGACGTGTATGTTGTTGCATATGTTGGTCAACAAGGTACTACTGATACTAATATAACTAATAATGCTGATATGATAGTGACAGGAACTTCAGCTCTTAGTAATGGGGATGATGGAATGGCTCTGGTATATGGTACTGAGCCAACAACTCCTATTGGTCCTATTGCAGGAGGATATGTTATCTTGGATTGGATTGGAGATTGGAATGGTGATCCAGGAACGGGATGGGGGGTTGCTGGAGTATCTAATGCGACTGCAAATCATACACTAATTAGGAAATGTGCAATATCTCAAGGAGATACCTCTTGGACAAATTCTGCTGGCACAGATCCAGTGAACTCACAATGGATAGTTTTATCATCAAACACTTGGACAAATATTGGTTTCCACAATACTTGTGTTTGTGATAGTACCACTAATTCGTATACTTTCATTACAGATACTATTTGTAGCGGATTATTTATAGCTGTAGGAAATAGTACATACGATTCAACTGGAATATATTCTGATACTTTACTTGCTTTTAATGGTTGTGATAGTATTATTACTACCAATTTAACGGTTTTAAGTACTTACGTATCATCAACTGTCAATAACTTTACAATTTGTGATGGGGACAGTGTTATTGTAGGCAATAATGTTTACTCTAATACAGGATCATATATAGATATTTTACTTAATGCTGCAGGATGTGATAGTATAATTACTACAAATCTTACTATTCAAACTCCTACCTATCAAGATATAACAATTTGTGATGGAGATAGTATAGTGATTGGAAATTCAGTTTATAACTCTACTGGTAGTTATAGCGATACTATACAAAGCTCCATTGGATGTGATAGCATTGTACATACAAATTTAACAATATACTCTCAGTTCAATTCTATTTTTGGAGGCATTACAGATATTACATTTGGAGGAGGAAATTTTTTTTCAGGTCAGCAAAGTTTAGAACTGAGTTGTTATATGCCTTCAGAGTTAGTTTCTGCAGTAATATATTCAAATGATACAACATTATCAACTTTTGAGATTCGAGATAACAATGGTAATGTATTAGACGACACAACGGTTTCTATTATTCCTGGTGGACATAGAATTTATTTTAATTATACTATGTCTGCAGGTATAGATTATGAGTTAGGAGTAAATGGAAGTAGTACTAATTTATTTAGACATAATTCAGGAGTAAATTATCCGTATAATTTTGGTCCATTAGCAGCAGTAACATCCTCAAGTGCTGGAGGAAATTACTATTATTTCTTCTATGATATTGAAGTTAAACAATCTTCTCAACCTACAAATTATTCTATTTGTTATGGAGATAGCATTGTAGTAGCTGGTAGTATATATACTACAACAGGATTATATACCGACAGTTTAACTTCTTCTATTGGATGTGATAGTTTAGTATTTACTAATTTGGTGGTTCATCCACACGTTACTTATATAAACAATCAAACCATCTGTAGCGGGGAAGTATATGTAATTGGAAATAATACCTATGATTCAACGGGGGTTTATTATGATACATTAGCAACAATTTATGGTTGCGATAGTCTGGTCACTACAATTTTATTTGAAGATAGTATTACAGGTGGAAATAGTATAAATCAACAAACAATTTGTATTGGAGATAATATTACTGTTGGAGCAAGTACTTATTTTAATACTGGAGTTTATGTCGATACACTGATTTCTTTAAATGGATGTGATAGTGTAGTGACTACTTATCTAAATGTAATCACAGCTAATTATACAACTTTTGTTACAGGATTGCCTGATACATCTGCCGCTACTGGAGCTTTTAGTAATTACAATGGTCATCTCAATATAAATGCTATTGTCCCAAGTTTAATTAAATCAGCAACTGTTTATGCTGATGACACCAATTCTGTTACATTTGAACTAAGAGATGATAATGGAGTTATTTTAGATGAAGTAACACATATTGTGTATCCTGGAGCTCAAACTTTGATTTTTAATTTTACGGTTCCTGTAGGAAATGATTTCCAATTAGGAGTTGATGCAAGTAGTGGAAACATAGGTTTATATAGAAGTAATGATTCCATACCATACCCTTTTGATATAGGATTAATTAGTATTACTGGTTCTAATGCTGGAAATCAGTATTACTATTATTATTATAACATTGAGATAATGCCATATGCTAATTTTGAAGAAGTTTATGTGTGTGATGGTGATAGCGTTGTTGTTGCCGGTAATACGTATAGCACTCCAGGAATTTATGTTGATACTTTGTCTGCTTCTAATTTATGTGACAGTGTGCTTTACACTAGTTTAGATGTCTATCAATCTCCATCATTATTTATTCAGTCTGTACCAGATCCAGCTGAAATCTGTCTCGGTGATTCTGTTGTTTTAGAAGGCAGTCTAGGTTTTTCTTACTATTGGTGGAATAACGGAGTGGTTGATGATAGAATAGTAGATTTTCCGAATCAAGATACTTGGTACTTACTTTCAGCTAAAGATTCTAATGATTGTGTTGTTAAGGAAGATATATGGGTTTATGTTGATAGTTGTATTTCCGGATTAAATGAGGAGTTATTTTCCAATATTAATATATATCCAAATCCTTCAACTGGATTATTTACAGTAGAATTTACAAGAGTTAGAGACAACAATCCAACTATAAGAATCGTAAATTCTATTGGCGATATGATGTTTTCTGAAGAATTAAACATTGGAGAGAGATCAAAACAAATAAATATTTCTACTTTATCTAAAGGGATATATTTTATAGAATTAAAGACTGATGATGGTGTAGTTAAAAAGAAATTAATCCTTGAATAAACTTTCATTTATATTTATGATGATGAAGCTGTAGAAAAATGTATTATTTAAGTAAAATACTTACTCAATAATAAGTTTTTGTATGCGTTTATTTAATGCAACGATATAAATTCCTTTGGATAAATTAGGAGTATTGATTTCTATATTATTTTCCTTTTTGATTACAGTGTAAACAAGCTCCCCTAATAAGTTATGTATTTGTACTAATCCATTCAAGTTTGAGTTAATTGTAAAGCTCTTTTTTGTAGGATTAGGGAAAATATTAAATCTTGAATTTTTGCTATTAAATACATATGTAGTATTGGTATCAGTAAGTAAAGAATCGCTACTAAAATAGGCAATTCCACCGGAGAGGTTGCCAACAATCATATCCCCTTGGTTGTCATTATTAATATCAGCAATTGCAATTGCAGATTTACCTCCATCCCAAAGAGCAGCTGCTGTGCTATTTACTGGCGTAAATTGCCCACTAAGGTTGTTGTCAATATTTGTAAACTGATAGATTGAGCCACTAAAACTTCCAACAAATAGTTGATACACACCACTACTATCATAAAGTGTAGGATTGCTAAAACCAGTACTAATAAAGGATTGATCAACATCAATTCCGCCCCAATTTGTAATAATAGTATCAAAAATAGGAGCATTTATTGATCCAGAATTAGGAAGGAAGTTGATTGTTCCATCTTGCTCCCCAATAATTAAATCAGTTAATCCATCTCGATTTACATCCATTAGTTGTGGTTGAGCAAATTGCCCCACATCAATACTTTGATAATTAGGTGCAGAAAGCTGAAAGTTTCCTGCTCCAGTATTGGTAAATAAATGCAATTTCCCATCAGCATCACCAACAATTAAATCTTTGTTGTTATCTCCATTTAAATCTTCAAAAGTGGGGCTTAAGTTAAGTGCCGGAATATTTAATTGAGTATTTAAATTTATTGTAGATAAATCAATCCAGTCTCTATCAATTAAATTGTATTTTGGCACAGAGTCATTTCCAATATTTTCAAAGAGTGCTAATGATGATATAGGATCGTTACTTGGATTGTGATAGCCATAATTCCCCACAACCAAATCTTGCAAACCATCATTATTGTAATCATAGAAAGTTGGAAAAGCTGATGTTCCAAGTTCTATCATGTCAGCTTGAAGAAAATCTTTTTGGACAAAGTTAAAATTGGGTAAAGTGCTTTGTCCAGTATTCTCATAAACCCAACAGCTTTCATAATTTTCCGAGTTATTTTCGCTATTTGTTGTAACTATTAAATCATTTATCCCATCATTAGTAACATCAAGATAATATATTGCAGGATAAACATGCATTTCGGCCGCAATAGTGTTGTTATAATTTTGAGGAAAAGCAGAATCTACAGCAACCATAATCGCATTTTGGTTGTCACCTCCATTTATTAAAAGGTTGAGGTTGTTAAAGCTTATATCACCGAGCACTAAATCTTTGTCATTATCATTATCAACATCAATAGCCAAAAGGGTGGATCCGGCATGTTTTTGTTTTGCATTAGAGCTATTGCTAGCATTCTTTTGCGGACATTGGCAATTTGGACAATTTAGTATGTAAGAATTTAAGCCTTCATAAAATAGCCCCCAACAGCTTTCTGAAAACTCAAAAGCCAATGAGTCACAAGTTCCATAAAGTTCCATAGATAAATTTTTGTGATATTCAATAAACCCACCTAAAATGGAAAATGTAAGCACATCTAAATCTCCATCATAATCAACATCAGTAATTGCTGGTATATCAACAGGGCTAATATAGATATTGAAATTATTAGCGCCATAATCACTCAATACTAATGAAGTAATTTGAGTGAACTCTAACTCAGTGTTTGATGTGTTTAAGTAAACAGCCATTCCTCCTGATGAATAGGTAAAAATATCATTTTTTCCATCACAATTATAATCAGTTAAAAGGGCCCAATCGTGCATAGCAGGGAAGTTGCTTCTGTAATTTGGGGCGTAAACAAAAGTTCCGTTATCATTAATGAATGGACTGAGTTTATTTCCTGATTTATCAAAAACTACAAGATCCATTACACCATCTAAATTCAAATCTACATTTGAGAATTGCCCAGCATTTATACCACCAGAAAGTGCAGCAGTAAATGGTATGCCATTTTCCTCAAAAATTAAAGAAGCATCTCTATTTAAAATCATTTGTGAAGATGCTACTTGGGTAAAAAAAAGCATAGCGACTAAGCTTGTTACAAATGATTTCATAGCAATAAATTTGTACAAAATACGGCATTATTTTTGTAAAGGGAAAATCTTATAGCACTTAATCTTATTTACTCTTACCAACTTTCTTATTTAGTAATAGTATTATTTACTTTATAGTTCTATATTTGCCGACTTTTTAAAAAAACGAGAAAAAAACCAAAGATTATGCAAAACAAAAATTTTATTAAATTTTTTACAATACTATTCGCAATTGTTTGTTTATACCAACTATCATTTACTTATGTTGCTGGTGGAGTAGAAGATGATGCAGTAGCTTATGCTAGTTCATATCCTGCTGAGGAGCAAGAGGCAAAGGAAAAATTTTATTTGGATTCAGTAAATTCTGAAATAGTATATGACCTCTTTATCACTGAATATTCTTATGCTGATTGTAAGGCAAGAGAATTAAATCTTGGGCTTGACCTTAAAGGAGGGATGAATGTCACCCTTGAAGTAATGGTTGTTGATGTAGTAAAAGCCTTATCAAACAATAGCAAGGATACTCTTTTTAATACTGCCATTGCAAATACTTTAAATGCACAAAAAAACAGTCAAGAGGATTTTGTTTCCTTATTTGAAAAAGAGTATGAAAAGCTGTCTCCAAATAATGGGTTAGCAGTTATTTTCACTTCTCAGTTAAAGGATAAAGTAAAGATTAACGCAACTAATAAAGAGGTTGTGGCTATTTTAAAAACTGAGGTTGAAGATGCTATTTCTCATTCCTTTAATATTTTAAGAAGTAGAATTGACCGTTTTGGGGTAACACAGCCAAACATTCAAAGATTAGAGACAGCTGGAAGAATTCTTGTTGAACTTCCTGGTATTAAAGACCCTGAAAGAGCAAGAAAATTATTACAATCTACTGCTCAATTAGAATTCTGGGAGACTTACGAGTACACTGAATTATTTCAAGCATTTGAATCGGCTAATACTTATTTAAGAACTGCTGAAGATACAACTGCAAAAAATCAAGAAGTAGCCGATAATAAAGATGCTAAAACTAAGGATGTAGCTGAGAAAGCTAATCCAGATACTACTAAAAATTCTGATAAGTCAACTTTGTTGGCTGATGTATTAGCAGATGATTCTTTGTCAACAGATTCGGCAAGTAAAGATTTATCAGCTGAACAATTTGCTAATGAAAATCCTTTGTATGCTGTTTTGTTTCCTAATGTAAATCAGCAAACAGGTCAGTTAAATCCAGGTCCTGTTGTGGGTATTTGTGCAGTAAAAGATACGGCTCAAGTAAATGCATACTTAAAGGATAAATCAATAATAAAATTATTTCCCCCTGATGTAGTATTTTCTTATACTGTTAAACCCTTTGATACTGATGGAAAGTTTGTACAATTAGTAGCTTTAAAATCTGATAGAGGTGGAAAGGCAGCTATGGAGGGTGATGTTGTAACTGATGCTAATGAGGAATTCGGGCAATACAGTTCAACTGCTGAGGTATCCATGGAAATGAATGCTGAGGGAGCTAAGCAGTGGAAAAGATTAACAGCAGATAATATCGGTAAATCAGTAGCTATTGTACTAGATGGATATGTGTATTCATACCCAACTGTGCAAGCTGAGATTTCTGGCGGAAGGTCTTCTATTACAGGAGATTTTACTTTAGATGAAGCAAAGGATTTGGCTAATATTCTAAAGTCAGGAAAGTTGCCAGCGCCTGCTCGTATTATTGAAGAAGCAATTGTAGGCCCTTCATTAGGAAAAGAGGCGATTAGTGCAGGTATGTTTTCATTTATTTTTGCTCTTATAGTAATATTAATCTATATAGCACTTTATTATAGTAGTGCAGGATTAGCTGCTGATATTGCTCTTTTAGTAAATATATTCTTCATCTTTGGAGTGTTGGCATCAATAGGAGCTGTACTTACATTACCTGGTATTGCGGGTATTATTTTAACTATTGGTATGTCTGTAGATGCTAATGTACTTATCTATGAGCGTATTCGTGAAGAGATGAAAAATGGTAAAGGATTGAAATTGGCAGTTACTGATGGTTATAATAGTGCTTATAGTTCAATTATTGATGCCAATGTTACTACACTATTAACAGCTATTATTCTTTATACTTTTGGAACAGGACCAATTAAAGGCTTTGCTACTACTCTTGTAATTGGTATTCTAACTTCTTTATTTGCAGCAATCTTTATTACGCGATTAATTATTTCAGCAAGATTAGACAAAGGAAAAACTATTTCTTTTGCAACTAAAATGACTCAAAGAGCATTTCAAAATATCAATATTGATTTTATTGGAAAAAGAAAAAGATACTATATCTTATCATCTGTTGTAATTATATTAGGAATAGGTTCTTTAATTACAAAGGGGTTAAATTTTGGAGTTGATTTTGTAGGAGGGAGAACCTATGTTGTTAGATTTGATGATGCTGTAGATAATGAGGCCGTAAGGTCTGCTCTATCTACTGTATTTGTTGATGAAAACGGCAAGAGCTCTACTGCGCAAGTAAAAACTTTTGGACCAGATAATCAAGTTAAGATTACAACTTCATTTATGATTCAAAGTAAAGACATTACTACTGATAAAATTGTAGAATCAAAATTAGCAGAAGGATTGGCTACTACTGGTTTGGAGTATGAAATTATGAGCTCACAAAAAGTAGGAGCTACCATTGCTGATGATATTAAAGATGCAGCCTTATGGTCAGTTATTTTCTCTTTGATAGTCATTTTTTTATATATCTTAGTAAGATTTAGAAAATGGCAATTTAGCTTGGGTGCTGTTGTGGCATTAGCTCATGATGTACTGATTATGCTATCTGTTTTCTCTATTTTCTATGGTATTTTACCTTTCTCTTTAGAAATTGATCAAGCCTTTATTGCTGCCATTCTTACTATTATTGGATATTCAATAAATGATACTGTTGTTGTTTTTGATCGTATCAGAGAATACCTAAATAACAATAAAAAGAAAGGATTGCATGCTACTGCTAATGATGCCTTGAATTCCACTTTTAGTAGAACTTTCAATACATCTTTTACAACTTTCGTTGTACTTTTAATAATTTTTATATTTGGGGGAGAGGTAATTAGAGGGTTTATGTTTGCCTTAATGGTTGGGGTTGTAGTTGGTACTTACTCTTCATTATTCATTGCATCTGCTATTACTCTAGATACAACCAAAAAAGAAGATTAACCTTTTTGGTAAATAAATGTAATTAAAAGGCCCTTTCGTTTGAAAGGGTTTTTTATTTTTGCACTATGGGAGGCTCTGAGATTTTACTAATATTATTTTTTATTATCATATTTTTTGGTTCAAAGAAAATTCCAGAACTTGCTAGAGGACTTGGTAAGGCAATGCGAGAAGTAAAAGATGCTTCCAATGACATTAAAAAAGAAATTCGTGATAGTGCAAGTTCTATCAAAGATGATTTTGATGTGACAAAACAATGAGTCCTACAATCTTATTATTAGTATCTTTAGTTGTATTGTTTTTGTGTGGCGAGCTTTTGGTTAGAGGATCTGTTTCTTTAGCCCTGAAAATGAAAATCTCTGCTTTGGTTGTAGCTATGACAATTGTAGCTGCTGGCACTGGCGCCCCAGAATTATTTTACCTATTCTACATATATAAAACACTAGTTTAAGGTATTTAATAATTTGTTGATAAATTACTATTCTCTTCCTGCTTTTGTAATTGTTTAGCTGCTTTCTTTTGGGTTATATTTGCGTCCGTATGAATTACTAAACCAAAACAAATTATATGAGAACTAAATTAGAATACATCTGGTTAGATGGTTATTTCCCAACTCAAAACATGAGAAGTAAAACTAAAGTTGTTGAAGATTTTGATGGTACTCTTAAATCTTGTCCAATTTGGGCTTTTGATGGAAGTTCGACTAAACAAGCTGAGGGTAATTCTTCCGATTGCTTGTTAAAACCAGTTGCTATTTTTCCGGATCCTAATAGAATTAATGGCTTTTTAGTGATGACAGAAGTTTTAAATTCGGATGGAACTCCACATGCATCAAATGCACGAGCACAAATACAAGATGATGATAATGATTTTTGGTTTGGGTTTGAACAAGAATATTTTGTGATGGATTCTGAAACTCAGCTTCCTTTAGGTTTTCCTTTAGGTGGATATCCTGGCCCGCAAGGTTTGTATTATTGCTCGGTTGGTGGTAAAAATACTCACGGTAGAGCTTTTGTGGAGGAACATGCCGATTTATGTATTGAGGCAGGTATTAATTTTGAGGGAATTAACCAAGAAGTTGCTTGTGGTCAATGGGAATTCCAATTATTTGCTAAAGGAGCTAAGAGAGCAGGGGATGAACTTTGGGTTGCTCGCTATTTATTAGATAGACTAACAGAAGATTATGGATATTATATCGAGTATCATCCAAAACCAATTCAAGGAGATTGGAATGGTTCAGGAATGCACGCTAATTTCTCTAATTCTACTTTGAGAGAGTGTGGTTCTCAAAAAACTTATGAAAAAATTTGTGAAGCTTTCCGCCCAGTTGCTAAAGAACATATTGAAGTATATGGCGCCCATAATGAGTTACGATTAACCGGTCGTCATGAAACGGCATCAATTCATGATTTTAGTTATGGAATTTCCAATAGAGGAGCGTCTATAAGAATTCCAATTTTAACTGTCGAAAGAGGATGGAAAGGATATTTAGAAGATAGAAGACCAGCATCTAATGGTGATCCGTATAAGATTGCTGGAAGAATTATTAAAACAGTAAAGTCGGCTAAGTTATAATCATGCTAACAATAAGCTTGTTATAATTCTGTTTTTCTATTTTTGCTGCATGTGTAAATTATTACCTATTTTAGCCAGAATAATAAAAATCTTAAAATGAAAAAATTATTACGTTTATTAGCTGTATTGCTCTTCTTATTTACGGCTTCTCAATCTGAAGTATATGCTCAAAAGAAAAGCAGAGCAATGAAAAAAGCTGATGCTGAGTTTAGTTTAGAGCAGTACGCAACAGCAATAAAATTATATAAAAAAGCTTATGAAAAGACTAAAAATAGGGCTGAAAAAGCTGAGATTATTTTTAAGCAAGCTGAGTGTTACAGACTTTCAGCTAAGATTAAGCAAGCTGAAAATTATTATGAAAGAGCAATTAAAGCAAAATATACTGATGTAACGGTGTATTTAAGATATGCTGATGTGTTAAAAATGCTAGGTAATTTTAATGAAGCAGCTATTCAGTATGCAAAATATATACAGCTTAATCCAACTGATGTTAGAGGAGAGATGGGTTTAAAATCTTGTAATTTTGCTTTGCAGTGGAAAGATGAGCCAACAAGATATAGCGTAGAACTTATGCCTGTTGTTAATTCTAGGTTTTCTGATTTTTCTCCCGCTTTTGGTAATGGTGAATATTCTGAGCTTTATTTTACATCTACAAGAGAAGGAGGATTAACTGATAAAATTGATGCTAGAACTGGCGAATTTTTCTCAGATGTTTGGTCTTCAAAGCTCGATAAGAAAGGAGCATGGAGTAGGCCAGTTGTTATGACTGAGCCAATTAATACAGAAGGAAATGAGGGTTCGGTTTTTGTAAATAAAAGAGGGACGGTAATGTACTTAACCCAGTGTAAAGTGGAGAAGAAAAAAGATCTTGGATGCGGTATATATGTTTCAGAAAAAAAAGGACAGATTTGGGGAGAAACTCAGCTTTTACAAGTTAAAGTTGATAGTAATACTACTATAGGCCATCCAACTTTAAGTGAAGATGAAAGTATTCTTATTTTTTCATCTGATTTATCTGGAGGTTATGGAGGTAAAGATTTGTGGATTACGGTAAAAGGAAAAAGAAATATATGGAGCGATCCTATGAATTTAGGCCCGCTTGTAAATACTCCTGGAGATGAGATGTTTCCTTTTTTAGCTTCTGATGGGATAATCTATTTTGCTTCTAACGGACATGTTGGTATGGGAGGATTTGATATTTACAAAACTTCTAAAGATGAAAATGACGCCTATATTTTACCAGTAAATTTAAAAGCACCGGTTAATTCTTCTGGAGATGATTTTGGAATGATTGTTGAAAACAATGGTGAAAGAGGCTATTTTACATCAAATAGATCTGGAGGTAAAGGAGGAGATGATATTTATCAATTTGAATTACCAGCCCTTAAGTTATCTGTTCAAGGTGTTGTAACAGATTCAAGAACTAGAGCTATTCTGACGGGTACAAAAGTTCAGTTAATTGGAAGCAATGGTAAGACTAATGAAGTTTTAACTGATAATACAGGTAAATATTCGTTTAAATTAGAGCCATTAGTTTCTTATGAAATTATTGTAAATAAAGCAGGTTATCTAACTAAGATAGCAAGAGAAACTACAGAAGGAATTGAAGTAAGTAAGGATTTTATTGTTGATTTACGTGTTGATCCAATCAGAAAAAAAATCATTTTACCGGTAATTAAATATGATTTTAATAAATTTGATTTAAGACCAGAATCTCTTATGGATATAGATAAATTAGCTGAAGGTTTATTAGATAATCCTAATGTGATAATTGAAATATTAGCTCATGCGGATGATATAGGTTCTGATGTTCCAAATGAGAAATTATCTCAACAAAGAGCAGATGCCTGTGCTTCATATTTAATCGCTAAAGGTATTGATCCAGGGCAACTTGTTGCAAGAGGAATGGGTGAAAAAGAGCCATTTGTTATTGAAGAAGAAGATGGACGATTTAAAGTGGGGGATGTTTTAACAGAGGCGTATATTAAGAAAATAATTTTTAAGAAAAACAAAGAAATTGCTCACCAATATAACAGAAGAACATCTTTTAAAGTAATAAGAGAGGATTATGTCCCAACTTCTACTAATAAGAATAAGTAGATAACTTATAAATACTAAAAAAGCATTCTAGTTATTAGGATGCTTTTTTTTATCAAAAAATGAAAGAAAATAGATACAATCAGAGAGGTGTTTCAGCGGATAAAGAGGATGTCCATCATGCAATTAAAAATATGGATAAAGGACTTTTCCCTAAAGCATTTTGTAAAATTGTTCCTGATTATTTAACAGATGATAAAGATTATTGTTTGGTTATGCATGCTGATGGCGCTGGTACAAAATCATCTTTAGCTTATATGTATTGGAAAGAAACGGGCGATATAAAGGTTTGGAAAGGTATTGCTCAGGATGCTCTTATAATGAATATTGATGACTTGTTATGTGTGGGGGCAACGGATAATATCATGCTTTCTTCTACTATTGGACGTAACAAATCCTTAATAAAAGGAGAGGTACTTTCTCAAATTATTAATGGAACAGAGGAATTGTTGGCTACATACAAGAAATTGGGAATACATATTATTTCTACTGGTGGAGAAACAGCTGATGTTGGAGATTTAGTACGTACAATTATTGTAGATTCTACAGTTGTTGCAAGAATGAAAAGAAAAGATGTAATTAATAATAAAAATATTACAGTTGGAAATGTAATTGTTGGTTTGTCATCATCAGGAAAGGCAACTTATGAAACGGAGTATAATGGTGGAATGGGAAGTAATGGATTAACTTCAGCAAGGCATGATGTATTTTCAAAGATATTGGCAGAGAAATATCCGGAGAGTTTTGATCCTTCTATGCCTGTTGATTTGGTTTATTCTGGCACTAAAAACTTAACGGACTCTGTTGAAGGCTCAGTTTTAGATGCGGGTAAATTAGTGCTTTCTCCAACTAGAACTTATGCACCAATTATTAAAGTAATTTTAGATAAGTATAGGAATAAAATAAATGGTATGGTACATTGTAGTGGTGGAGCCCAAACTAAAGTGTTACACTTTATAGATAATGTGCATGTTATAAAAGATAATTTGTTCGCTTTGCCTCCCGTATTTAGATTAATTCAAGAGCAGTCAGGTACAGATTGGAAGGAAATGTATAAAGTATTTAATATGGGGCATAGAATGGAATTGTATGTCCCTGAAGAAATTGCCCAGGATATTATTGCAATCTCAAAATCGTTTAATGTTGAGGCTAAGATTATAGGTAGAGTTGAGTTTTTTAAAGGTAAAAAATTAACTATAAATTCCGAATTCGGAACTTTTACATATTAAGATGTTAGATAAATTAGCTGCAATTAATGATAGATATTTAGAGGTGGAAAAATTAATTTCATCTTCTGATGCTATGAATGATATGAAAGTGTTTATTCAGTTAAGTAAGGAGTATAAGGATTTAGAGCCTATTATTAAGGCATTTAAAGAGTATAGAGATTTAGTAGGAAATATTGCTGACGCAAAGCAGATTATATCAACTACTGATGATATGGAAATGAAAGAGATGGCAAAGATAGATTTGGAGGAGAATTTGCCAATGAAGGAGGCGATGGATGAGGCTATTAAAGTACTCTTAATTCCAAAGGATCCAGCTGATGCTAAAAATGCTGTAATGGAAATTAGAGCGGGAACAGGAGGAGATGAAGCATCTATTTTTGCAGGCGATTTATATAGAATGTATACTGCTTTTGCTCAAACAAAAGATTGGAAAATTGAATTAGTAGATATTGCAGATGGAACCTCAGGTGGTTATAAAGAGATTATTTTCAATATTAGTGGTGAAGATGTTTATGGTCAGCTAAAATTTGAGAGTGGTGTGCATAGGGTGCAAAGAGTTCCTCAAACAGAAACTCAAGGTAGGATACATACTTCAGCAGCTACAATTATTGTGCTACCTGAAGCGGAGGAGTTTGATATAGAATTACTTACTTCTGATATTCGAAAAGATACTTATTGTTCATCTGGTCCTGGGGGGCAATCGGTAAATACTACTTATTCAGCTGTGCGATTAACTCATATTCCAACAGGTGTAGTAGCTCAGTGTCAAGATCAAAAATCTCAACTTAAAAATTATGATAAAGCATTAAAGGTGTTGCGTTCTCGTATTTATGAGATTGAATTGCAAAAAAAGCTAGAGGAAGACGCAAGACATAGAAAAACTATGGTATCCTCTGGTGATAGATCTGCAAAAATCAGAACATATAATTATCCTCAAGGCAGAGTGACTGAGCATAGAATAGGACTTACTAAATATAATTTACCAGTAATAATGGGTGGTGATATTCAAGAATTTATTGATGAATTGCAACTCGCAGAAAATGCTGAAAAATTAAAAGTGGGAAGGGCTAATGCGTAGACAAGAACTCATATCTCAGATTAAAAAGAAACAATCATTTTTATGTATTGGCTTAGATTCAGATATTAAAAAAATACCAAGTCATTTATTAAAGTTAGAAGATCCTATTTTTGAATTCAATAAACAAATCATTGATGCTACTAAAGATTTGTGTGTAGCCTATAAACCTAATACAGCTTTTTATGAAAGTATTGGAGCTAGAGGGTGGGAAAGTTTGCAAAAAACAATGGCTTATATTCCAAATAATATTTTCACTATTGCTGATGCTAAAAGAGGTGATATTGGCAATACTTCCAGTATGTATGGTCGTGCTTTTTTTGAAAATATGAATTTTGATGCTGTAACAGTTAGTCCATATATGGGAAAAGATTCTGTTGCTCCATTTCTAGATTTTGAAAATAAGTGGGCAATCATTTTAGCCCTTACTTCTAATGATGGCAGCTTGGATTTTCAAAATTTTAAAGATAAAAGTGGAAAGCCACTTTTCAAACAAGTTTTAGAAACTTCAAAAAATTGGGGTACTGTTGAAAACATGATGTATGTTGTAGGAGCTACAAGGGCTGAACAGTTATTAGAAATTCGAAAAATTATTCCTAACCATTTTTTACTAGTTCCTGGTGTTGGAGAACAAGGTGGTAATCTGCATGATGTAGCTAAATATGGTTTGAATGCTGATTGTGGACTTCTAGTAAATTCTTCAAGAGCAATTATCTATGCAGGTAGTGGAAAAGATTTTGCTGAAAAAGCAAGACTAGAAGCTCAAAAATTACAGAAGGATATGGCTGTTATTTTATCTCAAGCAGTAATCTAAAATTTTATTTGATATACAATATAGCCAATCCATTCATGTATGAGGGTTTCCCAAACTTCAATTGCATCAGCTCTTGGTAATAATAAATATTCAATTCCATAAGTAGCATAGGAAGTTGTGCAATCAGTAGGAAAAGCTGTTGTTTTTATATTAGCTCTATCAAAACAATATTGAGCCCTTTTCATATGCTGAGCTGATGTAATGAGTAAAATACTTGCGTTAGGGAGTTGCTGTTTTAGTATTATTGCAGAGTTAAAAGCATTTTCTTTTGTGTTCCTAGATGTGTTTTCTATTATAATATCTTCAGCAGGAATTTTATTTTTAATAAGATGATTTTTCATGGCATTTGCCTCAAAATATCCATTGTTTAATATCATGCCGTTACCCCCACTTAGCATTATTTTTTTAATTATCCTCTGCCTATAAAGTTGTTCGGCATCCATCAGCCTATCAGCATGTTTGTTAAAATTATGAGCTTTTGTTATTGTGTCAAAATCTGCAACTCCCCCTAAAACGATACCAATATCATAAGTTGAAGTAGGGTTAAATCTTGGCACCTCCCAAAGTCTTGCACAACTATCAGCAATAAAACCATTTGTAAAAAAGTAAAATATAAATAAGGTAATGTAAAGTAATTTTCTTCTTTTGGTTTTAAAGATTAGGGCACTGATTAGTAAAATAAATACCCAGATGATTGGTTTGCTTAAAAAAGCAAGCAGTTTAGATGCGGTAAAAAACATAAATTTTAGTTATCTTTCAAAAGTAATATATTTTAAGTTAATGCAATAAGCAATCTTTAAAAAAATGGTTAACTTGCAGCAGCTAAAAACTAAAATGATAAATGATAAATTTTTTTAGAAATATTTTTGAAAAACAGGTATTTGGGGTTAGCTCTTGGTGGGGAAATAGACTAGGCATAAAAGCGTCATTTATTCGCTTATTTTTTATTTATGCTGCTTTTACTAATGCTATCACTATCTTGATATATTTATCTATGATTTTTTTATTAAAAATAAGAAATCATTTTAAGTATAGAAAACGAAAGAGTGTTTTTGATTTATAAAAATTATGGAAAATTTACAAATCTCAATTTAATGAGCGAACGAAAAATTCTTGGTGTTTGTGCTTGGCTTGCTGATAAATTTGGCTTGGATGTAGGAGGTTTAAGAATTTTATTTGTGGCTGCTTCTATTTTTGGATTTGGATCACCGATTATTATATATTTCATCTTGTATTTACTAAAACCGAGCAACTATTAAATGAAGATTTTAATAACTGGTAGTAACGGATTGCTTGGGCAGAAACTCTTACACAAATTAATAATTGACACTAATGTGGAGTTAATTGCAACTTCTTTGGGTGAGAATAGGCTTTCTGCAAAAAATGGCTACACTTATTTTAGTTTAGATATCACTAATAATGATGCACTTGCTAGTCTTATTGCAAGAGAAAAACCACAAGTAGTTATAAATACGGCAGCTATGACCAATGTCGATTTGTGTGAGGATGAGAAACAGGCTTGTGATGCTTTAAATGTTTCTGCAGTTCAGTATTTAGCGGATGCTTGCGAAAAAGTTGGCGCTCATTTAATTCAAATTTCAACTGATTTTATTTTTGATGGAGAGGATGGTCCTTATAAAGAAGAGGATAAACCTAACCCACTTTCGTATTATGGATTATCAAAATTAAAATCCGAGCAGTTACTTTATAATCATCATGTAAAATGGACAATACTTAGAACAATTATTGTTTTTGGTGTTGGAGAAAATCTAAGCAAAGGCAATATTGTGCTTTGGGCAATGGGGGCTTTAAAAAAAGCAGAACCACTTAATATTATTGATGATCAATTCCGTGCCCCAACTCTGGCGGAGGATTTGGCAGATGCTTGTATATTAGCAGCTAAGAAAAAGGCTTATGGAATATTTAATGCCTCAGGTAAAGATATAATGAGTATTTTTGAAATGGTGGAATGTATTGCGAACTACTTTGGCAATGATACTCGTAATTTGAATAGGATAAGTACTTCAACTTTAAATCAAAAAGCAGTACGCCCACCAAGAACAGGCTTTATTTTGGATAAATCTAGAAAAGAGTTAGGATATAATCCCCATTCATTTGGGGAGTGCTTAGAAATAATAGATGAACAACTAATATAGTTAATATGAAAAAACAAATTTTACTTTTTACTACAATGTTTGCTGCTTTTGCATCAGCAAAAGCTCAAACTCTAAGCGAAACAATAGATGGTTTCTTTAAACCTATAGTAGATAACTATTTAGTTCCTGTTATTTTTTGGGACCCTATAAAAGCAATGGGATTTGATGTAGGAGCTAGTGTGCCAATTGTAGTAATTTGGCTAGTTTTTGGAGCTGTTTACTTTACTCTCCGTATGAAATTTATAAATATAAGAGGGTTTAAACATGCTATTGGTTTAGTAAAAGGGGATTATGATAATCCTAATGATAAAGGAGAACTTTCTCATTTCCAAGCATTAGCTACAGCCTTATCTGCTACTGTTGGCTTAGGAAATATAGCAGGTGTTGCTATTGCAATTTCTATTGGTGGGCCAGGAGCAACCTTTTGGATGATAGTAGCTGGGCTACTAGGAATGTCAGCCAAATTTGTAGAATGTACTTTGGGGGTAAAGTACCGTAAAATAGATGAAAATGGGGAGGTTTCAGGAGGCCCAATGTATTATTTACGTGATGGTTTGGCTAAGTACAATATGGCAGGATTTGGTAAAGTTCTTGCCGTTTTATTTGCAATACTTTGTGTTGGAGGATCTTTTGGTGGTGGAAATATGTTTCAAGCCAATCAGGCTTATGCACAAGTAGAGGGGCTGTTTCCAGCTTTGGCTGATAGCGGACCAATGTTTGGTTTAGTCTTAGCTATTTTGGTTGGTGCCGTTATTATAGGAGGAATTAAATCTATTGCTAATGTTTCAGAAAAGATAGTGCCATTTATGGCTATTTTATATGTAGGTACAGCATTAATTATTATACTGATGAATATTACTGAAGTTGGAAATGTTTTTGTTCTGATTTTTAAGGGAGCATTTGTACCTGATGCAGCACTTGGTGGTGTAATTGGTGTGCTCATTCAAGGTTTTAAAAGAGCTGCATTTTCAAATGAAGCGGGAGTTGGATCTGCTTCTATTGCACATTCTGCTGCCAAAACTAACGAACCTGTTTCTGAAGGTATTGTGTCTTTATTAGAACCATTTATCGATACAGTGGTAATTTGCACAATGACTGCCATGGTAATTATTTTTACAGGAATGTATGATGAAGTGGGCGTGGAAGGAACCCAACTAACTTCAATGGCATTTGGTTCAGTTCTTCCTTGGTTCCCTTATATTTTAACAGTAGTTATTTTCCTTTTTGCTTTTTCTACTATGATTTCTTGGTCGTATTACGGACTTAAAGCATGGACATTTTTATTTGGCAAAAGTAAAGTATCTGAATATTCGTATAAAGTACTTTTCTTATTATTTGTAATAATTGGCTGTTCAGTAAAATTAGGGGCAGTACTTGATTTTTCAGATATGATGATACTCGCTATGGCCTTTCCAAATATTATTGGATTATTAATTCTTTCAAAAGAAGTTCGTTTTGATTTGGATACTTATTATGCTAAATTAAAATTCGGTGCAATTAAGAAATTCAAATAGTGTTTTCAAGCTGGAAAGATTATTTTACATTTAATAAGAAGGAGCGAAACGGAATTCTAATCCTTTGTTTTGTTCTTTTTCTTTTGCTCATATTCTATCAGTTTACTCATTTATTTGTTAGTGAAACTACAACTGATTTTTCTGAATTTGAAAAAGCAATCTCGGACTTAGATTATTTAGAAGAAAAAGAAATAGCATCAAAAGAAGCAGCTCTTTTTTATTTTAATCCCAATACTTTAGATGATAAAGGCTGGCTAACATTAGGGCTTTCAGAAGCGAAACTGCAAGTGCTTAGAAATTATCAAAAAAGTGGTGGCTATTTTAAGAATAATGAAGATTTACAAAGGTGTTATGCTTTTGGTGATGCCTTTTACAATAGCATAAAAGATTATGTACAGATTCCAAAATTGGATCAGCCAAAAGATTTAGAAATCGCTAAAGATGTAAAAAAGCAATTAGTTGAGCTCAATCAGGCTGATAGCTTGGAGTTGCTTGAGATAAAAGGAATCGGGCCATTTTACGCCAAACAAATCATAAAATATCGTAATGAATTGGGAGGATTTCATTCGTATAATCAATTCTCCGAAATTTGGGGTTTGGATAATTTAGATATTGATAATTTAAAGAAACAAAGTAGAATAGACACCTTATATATAACCCAGAAAAATATCAATATTATTTCAATTGATGAGTTGGGCCGCCACCCTTATTTAAATTACAAAGAAGCTAAAATGATCGTCAATTATCGCCAGCAGCATGGTAATTTTAAAGACGTAAAAGACATTCAGGAAATTAAGCCAATTAGCCCAGAAATATTTCGTAAAATTGCACCTTATTTAAAAACTCATGATTAGCCAAAGATTAGATAAAGCAATCCGTAATGTCCCTGATTTTCCAATAAAAGGAATTAATTTTAAGGATATTACTACTTTATTACTTGATCCTAAATTATCTTCAGATATTATTGATTCTTTTATTCATAATCTAAAAGGATTAGAAATTGATGCCATTGTTGGGGTAGAAAGCAGGGGTTTTTTGTTTGGTTTTTTGCTTGCTAATAAAATGGGAATTCCTTTTATTCCTATTCGTAAAGCTGGTAAATTACCTGGCGAAACTTTAAAATATAAGTATGATTTAGAATATGGTGCTGCTGAGGTGGAAATTCATAAATCGGATATTAAAAAAGGATGGAATGTTTTGATTCATGATGATTTGTTAGCCACTGGAGGCACTGCATGTGCTGCAGCCGAGTTAATTAATCAATTAAATGCAAATGTAGCTGGATTTGCATTTGTAGTTTCTTTAGATTTCTTAAATGGGAAGGAGCTTTTAACAAAATATTCAAACAATATAATAAGTTTAAAGAATTATTAAAATGGATTTTAGTTATAACGAAAATCAAAAAATGATTGCTGATATGATTCAGCAATTTGGCAAGCAAAACATTACTCCATTTGTGCGTGAGTGGGATGATAATCAAACGTTCCCTGTGGATGTTTTTAAAAAATTAGGAGAACTTGGGTTGATGGGAGTTTTGGTTCCAACAGAATATGGTGGTTCAGGATTTTCCTACACTGAATATGTTACTGCAATTGAACAACTTGCAATTTTAGATCCATCTATTGGGCTTTCAATGGCAGCACATAATTCGTTGTGCGCCGGTCATATTTTGCAATTTGGTAATGAAGAGCAAAAGAAAAAATGGCTTCCTAAGTTAACTTCTGCAGAGTGGATTGGTGCTTGGGCTCTAACCGAACACAGTACAGGTTCAGATGCTGGGGCAATGGCTACAACAGCTGTTAAAGATGGAAATAATTGGGTACTTAATGGTGCTAAAAACTTTATTACCCATGCCATTTCTGGTGATATTGCAGTAGTAATGGCTCGAACAGGAGAAAAGGGTGATTCTCACGGCATGACAGCCTTTGTTATTGAAAAAGGAACGCCTGGTTTTTCTTCTGGCAAAAAAGAAGATAAATTGGGTATGAGAGCCTCAGAAACTGCTGAACTTATTTTTGATAATTGCAAAGTTCCTAATGAAAATATTTTAGGTAATGTTGGTGATGGTTTTGTTCAAGCAATGAAGGTGTTAGATGGAGGTAGAATATCCATTGCAGCACTTAGCTTAGGGATTGCAAAAGGAGCTTATCAGGCCGCTTTACAATATTCAAAGGAAAGAATTCAGTTTGGAAAACCAATTTCTCATTTTCAAGCTATTGCTTTTAAATTGGCCGATATGGCAACCGAGATTGAGGCATCAGAGTTATTAATATATAATGCTGTAGATAAAAAGAATAGAGGTGAGAAAATGACTTTAGAAGGGTCAATGGCAAAATATTATTCTTCTGAGGTTGCTGTAAAAGTGGCTACTGATGCGGTACAAGTTTTGGGTGGTTATGGTTATACTAAGGATTTTCCTGTAGAGCGTTTTTATCGAGACTCTAAGCTCTGTACTATTGGTGAGGGAACTTCAGAGATACAAAAATTAGTAATTGCCAAACAAATTATAGGATAATGTTTGCTCATTGTAAAGATATTTATATTTTTGCAGCCCTAATTTAAAAAAGAATATGTTAGTAATACCAGTAAAAGAAGGAGAACAAATTGATAGAGCACTTAAGCGTTTAAAAAGAAAGTTTTTGCAAACCGGAACTTTAAAACAGTTAAGAGCTAAAAAACAGTATTTAAAACCTACTGAAAGAAATCGAATAAAAATGCAAAAAGCTGCTTATTCTGCCGCTCGTTTAAGAGAGATGGAATAGAAAATATATTTTTTTCATACTATTTGAAAACCTTTTTATTTGTAATTTCGTTACAAGTTTAAAGGTTTTTTTATGCAACAAGAAAAATTCATAAATTATTTATCATCTGAAAAGCGATTCTCCGTTCATACGATCACTTCATATTCTAATGACATCAATCAGTTCTTTTTATTTTTATCAGAGGAGTATAAAATAACATCTGAGTTATCAGAAGTTAATTTTCAAATAGTAAGAAGTTGGATTGCTTCTTTGTTAGAGCAAGGAGTTACCCCTAGGTCAGTAAATAGAAAAATATCAACTTTAAAAACGTTTTTTAAATTTCTAATTAGAGAAGGAGTTATTCAAGAGAGTCCAATGTTAAAAGTAGTGGCTCCAAAATCAAAAAAAAGATTACCGCTATTTGTTGAGGAAGATCAAATTGAATCATTGTTAAATGGAGTCGAATTTGATGATGGATTTATTGGCGAAAGGGATAAATTAATTATTGAGCTTTTTTATGTTACAGGAATTCGGCTTTCCGAACTTATAAATATTAAAATTTCAGATCTTAATTTTGATAATAATATTGTTAAAGTGCTGGGTAAGAGGAATAAAGAAAGACTTATTCCTCTTTCAGCTAGGATTGTCAAAGAATTGCAATTTTTTATAGAAAATTACAATATAGATAATTATCTTTTTACTAATTTAGGCGGTACAAAAGTGTATACTAAATTAGTGTATCGTGTCGTTAATAAGTATATAGGTAAAATTAGTAGTATTAATAAAAAGAGTCCTCATATATTGAGACATACATTTGCAACTCATATGCTTAATAATGGAGCGGATATTAATTCCATTAAAGAATTACTTGGGCATGCTAATTTAAGCGCAACTCAGGTTTATACCCATAATACTATTGAGAAATTAAAATCAGTTTACAAACAAGCCCATCCTCGGGCATAAAACTTTTAAATTATGAATATTCAAATCCAATCCATCAATTTTGCAGCAGATAAACAACTAAAAGACTTTATAAATAAGAAAGTAGATAAGTTAATTTCCATTAATGATAGTATAATTAATGCGGATGTTTACTTAAAAGTTGACAAACCTGAGGCGCATGACAATAAAATTGTTGAAATTAAACTTCACTCTTCTGATGGCGAATTTTTTGCAAAAAAGCAATCAAATTCATTTGAAGAATCTGCTGATTTAGCTTCCCAAGCCCTAAGAAAACAAATCATAAAACATAAGCAAAAATAGATTCACAAAAATCTTTCTTAAATTAATATTTAAAAAAGTATTCTTTTTAATTGGCTGTATTAAAAAATTTAATAAATTTGCAGCCCATTTTAAGGGGATAGTTCATTTAAATATGCATTAATTCGATATAAGCCGATATAGCTCAGTTGGCTAGAGCAGCTGATTTGTAATCAGCAGGTCGTGGGTTCGAGTCCCTCTATCGGCTCTTGTTTATTTGGGGAGATACTCAAGCGGTCAACGAGGGCAGACTGTAAATCTGCTGGCTATGCCTTCACAGGTTCGAATCCTGTTCTCCCCACATATGTTGAGTGAATAATGCGAGAGTAGCTCAGTTGATAGAGCGTCAGCCTTCCAAGCTGAGGGTCGCGGGTTTGAATCCCGTCTCTCGCTCTTTAATTTCTTGCCGGTGTAGCTCAGGGGTAGAGCGTTTCCTTGGTAAGGAAGAGGTCACGGGTTCAATTCCCGTCATTGGCTCTAAAAAAAAGGAAAAAAATAGAAGTAGTAGTAAAATAAAAAGTAGAATTTATAACTAAATTAATTAATAACTAAATTAAAAAAAATGGCAAAAGCAAATTTTAATCGTACCAAGCCACACTTGAATATTGGTACAATTGGTCATGTTGACCATGGAAAAACAACTTTAACAGCTGCAATTACAAAGGTTCTAGCTGAAAAATTTGGCACAGAATTTCGTAGCTTTGATTCTATTGATAATGCTCCTGAAGAAAAAGAAAGAGGGATTACTATTAATACATCTCATGTAGAGTATGAAACTGAAAACAGACACTACGCTCACGTAGATTGTCCAGGTCACGCCGATTATGTTAAAAACATGGTAACTGGTGCTGCTCAAATGGATGGTGCAATTTTAGTTTGTGCTGCAACAGATGGCCCTATGCCTCAAACAAGAGAGCATATCTTACTTGCTAGACAAGTTGGAGTTCCTAATCTTGTTGTATTTTTAAATAAATCAGATATGGTGGATGATCCAGAATTAATGGAATTAGTTGAGATGGAGGTAAGAGAATTATTGACTTTCTATAAGTATGATGGGGATAATACACCTGTAATTGCGGGTTCTGCTTTAGGAGGATTAAATGGAGATGCGGAATGGTCTAAAAAAATTATTGAATTAATGGCTGCTGTTGATTCATGGATTAAAGAACCAGTAAGAGAGAATGCAAAACCTTTCTTAATGCCAGTAGAAGATGTATTTACAATTACAGGTAGAGGTACTGTTGCTACAGGTAGAATTGAGACAGGAGTTGCTAATACTGGAGATACTGTTGATATTATAGGTATGGGTGCTGAAAAATTAAGTTCTACTGTAACAGGAGTTGAGATGTTTAGAAAGATTCTTGACAGAGGTGAGGCTGGTGATAATGTTGGTATCTTATTAAGAGGTATTGAGAAAACAGACATTAGAAGAGGAATGGTAATTTGCAAGCCAGGATCTGTTAAGCCTCACGCTAAGTTTGAGGCAGAGGTATACATTTTGAAAAAAGAAGAGGGTGGAAGACATACTCCATTTCATACTAAATATAGACCACAATTCTATATCAGAACAACTGATGTAACTGGTGAGATTTTCTTACCAACAGGAACTGAGATGGTAATGCCTGGTGATAACTTAACGATTACTGTAGAGCTAATCTCAGCTGTTGCAATGAGTGAAGGATTAAGATTTGCAGTGCGTGAAGGTGGTAGAACTGTTGGAGCTGGACAGATTACTAAATTACTTTAGTAGTAAACATAAGTTTAATAGTAAGGAAAGGTTGGTTTTCAATTTTTCTTTACTGTATAAACGGGTGTAGCTCAATTGGTAGAGTAGTGGTCTCCAAAACCATTGGCTGGGAGTTCGAGTCTCTCCACCCGTGCGATATTAAAGATTAAAGAAAATGTCAAAAAAAGAATCCTATATTAAAAGCTCTTATGATGAGCTTGTAAATAAAGTAAGCTGGCCAAGTTGGTCAGAATTACAAAGTAGTTCTATTGTTGTTGCCATTGCTTCTCTCATTATCGCACTGGTAATTTATTTAATGGATCAAACTTTTAGTAGTATTATGAATGTTTTTTACAGTTTATTCTAAGCAGATATCATGGAAAAAGAAGTGGAGAATATGAATTGGTATGTGCTCAGAGTAATTGGGGGCAAAGAAAGAAAAACCGTTGAATTTCTTGAAAAAGAAATTAATAGATTAGGAATGAAGGATTTTGTTTCTCAGATATTAGTACCAACTGAGAAAGTTTATCAAATTAAAAATGGAAAAAAAGTCAGTAAGGAAAAAAACTTTTTTCCAGGTTATGTTTTAGTAGAAGCTAATTTAGTTGGAGAAGTATCTCATGTATTGAAAAACGTTACTAATGTTTTAGGATTTTTAGGAGCTACCAAAGGAGGTATTCCTGTTGCTATGAGGCAAAGTGAGATAAATAGAATTTTAGGCAAGGTAGATAGCATGTCCTTAGCTGATGAGCAAGTACATATTCCTTTTGTAGTTGGTGAAAATGTAAAAGTAATTGATGGTCCATTTAACAGCTTTCATGCTGAAATTGAAGCTATTGATGAGCAAAAAAAGAAGTTACAATTAATAGTTAAAATTTTTGGGAGAAAAACTCCCTTAGAATTGAATTTTATGCAAGTAGAAAAAATATAAAGAAATGGCAAAAGAAATTTCGGCACTTATTAAATTACAGATTAAAGGAGGGGCAGCAAATCCTGCTCCACCTGTTGGCCCAGCTCTTGGAGCAAAAGGGGTTAATATTATGGAGTTCTGTAAGCAATTTAATGCAAGAACTCAAGATAAAGCGGGCAGTATTGTACCTGTTGTAATTACGGTTTTTGGAGATAAATCATTTGAATTTATAACAAAAACAGCTCCTGCTGCAGTACAAATTTTAGCAGCTGCTAAAAAGAAAAGTGGTTCTGCTGAACCAAACAAACAAAAAGTAGGCATGCTGACTTGGGATCAAATAAGAACTATTGCAGAGGATAAAATGGCAGACTTGAACGCATTTAAAGTTGAGTCAGCTATGAAAATGGTTGCAGGTACTGCAAGAAGTATGGGAATAAATGTTAAAGGAGATTTTCCTTCATAATTAAATAATTGAACGAATGGCAATTAGTAAAAATAGAAAGGCTGCTTTAGCAAATGTTGATTTAACTAAATCATACAATTTAAATGAAGCTTCAGCAATCGTAAAAGAAAATTCTAAAGTAAAATTTGATGCAACAGTTGATTTGGCGATAAGATTAGGAGTTGATCCTAGGCAAGCGAATCAAATGGTGAGAGGTGTTGCTTCATTACCGCATGGTACGGGTAAAAACTTAAGAGTTTTAGCTTTAGTTTCTGCAGATAAAGAAGCAGAAGCGAAAGCAGCTGGGGCTGATTATGTTGGTTTAGATGAATATATTGAAAAAATAAAAGAAGGTTGGACTGATGTAGATGTAATTGTGACAATGCCTTCTATTATGGGTAAAATTGGAGCTTTGGGTAGAGTTTTAGGGCCAAGAAACTTAATGCCAAATCCAAAATCAGGAACTGTAACAATGGAGATTGGAAAAGCGGTTTCGGATGTTAAAAAAGGAAAGATTGATTTTAAAGTAGAGAAAAATGGTATCATTCACGCATCAGTTGCTAAGGTTTCTTTTGATGCGGCAAAGATTTCTGAAAATGCTAACGAATTGATACAAACTATTATTAAGCTAAAACCATCTGCCGCTAAAGGTACTTATGTAAAGAGTATCTATATGTCAAGCACTATGGGTTTAGGTGTTGAGATTGATACTAATTCCTTAGTTTAAATAATTTACAAAAGCATAAAAATGAACAAACAAGAAAAAAATGAAATGATAGCAACCCTTGAAGGGATGCTTACTGATAATAAAAACTTTTATTTAGCTGATATTTCTGGCTTAACAGCAGAGCAAAATAGTGCTTTAAGAAGATTGTGTTTTAAAAGAGAGGTTTCTTTACAAGTTGTAAAAAATACTCTTTTAAAGAAAGCGTTAGAAAAAAATGGAGCTGACTTTAGTGAGTTGTATAGTGCATTAGTTGGTAACACTTCTATTATGCAAGCTGAAGCGTCTAATACTCCAGCAAAAGTTATTAAAGAATTTAGATCAAAACAGAATGAAAAACCAATTTTAAAGGCAGCTTATCTTGAAGAATCTCTTTATATTGGTGACGAGAATTTATCTACTCTTGCAGATCTTAAATCTAAGAATGAATTAATAGGTGATATTATTACCTTATTACAATCTCCAGCTAAGAATGTTATCGCTTCATTACAATCAGGTGGTAATAAACTTTCAGGAATTGTAAAAGCTCTACAAGAAAGAGCAAACTAAAGAAAAAATGCTTCCAACATTTAAAATAATTAAAACAAATTAAAACTAAAACAAAATGGCAAATTTAAAAGATTTCGCAGAGCAATTAGTTAACCTTTCAGTAAAGGATGTTAACGAATTAGCAGCTATACTTAAAGATGAGTATGGTATCGAACCAGCAGCTGCAGTAGCAGTAGCAGGACCAGCAGCAGTAGCAGGAGGTGGTGCGGATGCAGGAGGTGATGAAAAGACATCATTTGATGTCATCTTAAAATCAGCAGGTGCTGCAAAATTACAAGTTGTAAAGACTGTTAAAGAATTAACAGGTTTAGGACTTAAAGAAGCAAAAGACATTGTTGATGCTGCTCCTAAAGCAGTAAAAGAAGGTGTTGGTAAAGATGAAGCTGAAGGAATTAAGAAAGCATTAGAAGAAGCTGGGGCAGAAGTAGAGCTCAAGTAATTCATTTTAACACTTAAAAGGTTTAAATTTTATGCTTGCATAAGGTTTAAACCCTTTGGTTTTTTTATTGCATCTTTTTTTAACTTAAACTTACAGCCTTGTCAACAACAAATAACAACCAAAGAATTAATTTTGCATCCCTAAAAAATACGGTTAATTTTCCTGATTTTTTAGATGTTCAACTTAAAAGTTTCCAATCTTTTTTCCAGATAGGAACTACCTTAGATGAGAGAAGAAATGAAGGTTTATATAAAGCTTTTGAAGAGCTTTTTCCTATTACAGATTCAAGAAATAACTTTGTATTAGAGTTTATTGATTATACTATTGATCCTCCAAGATATTCTATTGAAGAATGTATTGATAGAGGACTTACTTTTAAGGTTCCTTTGAAAGTAAAGTTAAAATTATATTGCACGGATACTGATCATGAGGATTTTGAAACTATAGTACAAGATGTATATTTTGGAAATATTCCTTTTATGACTCCAAAAGGAAGTTTTGTAATAAATGGTGCTGAAAGAATTATTGTATCTCAATTACACCGATCACCAGGAGTATTTTTTGGACAGAGTTTTCATTCTAATGGAACAAAATTATATTCAGCAAGAGTAATTCCTTTTAAAGGTTCTTGGATAGAATTTACTACTGATGTAAACAATGTATTATATGCATACATTGATAGAAAGAAAAAATTACCAGTAACGACTCTACTAAGAGCTATCGGTTATGAATCAGATAGAGACATTTTAGAGATTTTTGGAATTGCTGATGAAGTAAAAGTATCAAAAAGTGGATTGAAAAAATATGTAGGAAGAACACTAGCAGCAAGAGTATTAAGATCATGGGTTGATGATTTTGTAGATGAGGATACTGGAGAGTTGGTGCCAATTGAAAGAAATGAAGTAATTCTTGAAAGAGATATCATTCTTGATAAAGGTCATATTGATGAGATTATTGATGCAGGTGTTGAAACTATTCTATTACAAAAAGAAGATGGAAATGCTTATGATCATGCTTTAATTTATAATACCTTACAGAAAGACCCTACCAATTCTGAGGTTGAAGCAATACGACATATTTACAGACAATTAAGAACTGCCGAAGCTCCAGATGATGAAACAGCAAGAGGAATGATTGAGAAATTATTCTTCTCTGATCAAAGATATAGTTTAGGTCATGTTGGAAGATTTAGAATTAACTCAAGATTAAAATTAAATATTCCTGAGGATAAGATGGTTTTAACTAAGGAAGATATTGTTTCGATTATTACCACACTTATTTCTTTAGTAAACTCTAAGGTTGATGTTGATGATATTGATCATCTTAGTAACAGAAGGGTTAGAACAGTTGGCGAGCAGTTATCTAATCAATTTAGTGTTGGATTGAGTAGAATGGCTCGTACTATTCGAGAGCGAATGAATGTTAGAGATAATGAGGTATTTACACCTATTGATTTGATTAACGCAAAGACTTTATCTGCAGTAATTAACTCTTTCTTTGGAACTTCACAATTGTCACAGTTCATGGACCAAACAAATCCACTAGCTGAGGTAACACATAAAAGGAGAATTTCTTCTTTAGGGCCTGGAGGCTTAACTAGAGAGAGAGCTGGATTTGAGGTAAGAGACGTTCACTTTACACATTATGGCAGGCTTTGTCCTATTGAAACTCCTGAGGGACCAAATATTGGACTTATTTCTTCTTTAGCTGTTTTTGCAAAAATCAATGCTTTAGGATTTATTGAAACTCCTTATAGAAATGTAACTAAGGGTAAAGTGAATATTACGGATGCTCCAATTTACAAGACTGCTGAACAAGAAATTGACCAAGTCATTGCACAAGCCAATGCATCTTTAAATGAGGAAGGTACTTTTGAGAACGATAGAATTCAATCAAGAAGTGAAGCAGATTATTTAATTGCACAGCCATCAAAGGTAACTTTAATGGATGTTGCTCCTAATCAAATTGCATCTATTGCGGCTTCCTTAATTCCTTTCTTAGAACATGATGATGCCAACAGAGCACTGATGGGATCAAACATGATGCGTCAGGCAGTTCCTTTATTAAGAACTGACGCTCCTATTGTTGGAACAGGAATTGAACCACATGTTGCTAGAGATTCTAGAACTATGATTAATGCTGAAGGTGAAGGAAAGATTACTTATGTTGATGCAAATACAATAAGAGTAAAATACACTAAAACTGAGGAAGAAGAATTGGTGAGTTTTGATGATAGTGAAAAAACATACAGCCTAACAAAATTCCAAAAAACAAATCAAAGAACTTGTATTAATATTCATCCTATTGTAAGAGTTGGAGATAAAGTAACTAAAGGACAAGTGTTGTGTCATGGTTATGCCACTGAAAATGGAGAGCTTGCAATTGGCAGAAACTTAAAAGTAGCCTTTATGCCTTGGAAAGGATACAACTTTGAGGATGCAATTATCTTGTCTGAAAGAGTGGTAAGAGAGGATTTATTTACCTCACTACATATTGCTGAGCATGTTGTAAATGTAAGAGAAACTACCAGGGGATTAGAGGAACTAACTGCTGATATTCCTAACATCAGTGAAACTGCAACTAAGGATTTAGACGATAATGGTATGGTTAGAATTGGTGCTCATGTAAAAAATGGTGATATTCTAATTGGAAAAATCACTCCTAAAGCTGAATCAGATCCTACACCTGAGGAGAAATTACTTAGAGCAATATTTGGAGAAAAAGCTGGGGATGTTAAAGATGCTTCTTTAAAAACAAAACCTGCTGATGTTGGAGTTGTTATTGGTAAGTCATTATTTTCTAAAACTATTAAAGATAGAAAAGCAAAAACTACTGATAAAGCTGATTTAGTGAAATTAGATACTAATTTTGAAAAAGAAGCATATGCTCTAAAAAATATCTTATCGACTAAACTTTACCAGATTATTGGAGGTAAAGCATCAAGAGGAGTTAAGAATATTTTGGGTGAAGAGGTTATTTCAAAAAGTGAAAAGTTTACTAAAAAAATGTTATTAGGCATTGACTTTACTTTAATTGACCCTTATAAGTGGACAGCTAGTAAAGAAAATAATATCTTAGTTAACAGAACTATTGAGAATTATTTAAGAAAATATAATGAAATTTATGGCGAGTATAGAAGAGAGCGTTTTGCAATTACTGTTGGTGATGAATTACCTAATGGTGTTTTGCAATTGGCAAAAGTTCAAATTGCTCAAAAGAGAAAGGTTAAAGTTGGTGATAAATTAGCTGGTCGCCATGGTAATAAAGGTATTGTATCTCGTATTGTGAAAGAGGAGGATATGCCTTTCTTAGAAGACGGAACTCCAGTAGATATCATTTTAAATCCACTTGGTGTACCATCAAGGATGAATCTTGGACAGATTTACGAAACCATTTTAGGTTGGGCTGGTCAAGAGTTAGGGAAGAAATACTTTACTCCTATTTTTGACGGAGCAAGTATAGATCAAATTAATGCCGAAACTGATGAAGCAGGTCTTCCAAGACTAGGACAAACTTATCTTTATGATGGTGGAACTGGAGAGCGTTTTGAACAAACGGCTACTGTTGGCGTTATCTATATGCTTAAACTGAGTCATTTAATTGATGATAAAATGCACTCAAGATCAATTGGACCATACTCCTTAATTACACAACAACCATTAGGGGGTAAGGCTCAAAATGGAGGCCAAAGACTTGGAGAGATGGAGGTATGGGCGCTTGAAGGTTATGGTGCATCAAACATTTTACAAGAAATGCTTACGCTTAAGTCAGATGATGTAATTGGTAGAGCAAAAGCTTTTGAGTCCATTGTAAAAGGAAAAGATTTACCACAAGCAGGTATTCCAGAATCGTTTAATGTACTATTGCATGAACTTAATGGATTAGGATTAAAAGTAACATTTGAATAAAATACTCATGAGACATACAAAAAATACTATACAAGCACAGGATATAAACTCAATTAAGATTAGTTTATCATCTCCTGAAGATATTTTAGAAAAATCATCTGGAGAAGTTACAAAACCAGAAACCATTAATTACAGAACATATAAACCAGAGGCTGGTGGATTATTTTGTGAGAGAGTTTTTGGACCAACCAAAGATTATGAATGTCATTGTGGAAAATACAAAAGAATCAGATATAGAGGAATCGTTTGTGATAGATGTGGTGTTGAAGTAACCGAGAAAAAAGTTAGAAGAGAGCGTATAGGACATATTAATTTAGTTGTTCCTGTAGCTCATATCTGGTACTTTAGAACTTTACCTAACAAAATTGGCTATTTACTTGGGTTATCATCTAAGGAACTAGATATGATTATTTATTATGAAAGATATGTAGTGATTAATACTCCAGAAGGAATTGTAAATGCTGCAGGTGAGGAAGTTAAATATTTAGACTTCTTAACTGAAGAAGAGTATTTAAATATTTTAGATGCTCAGCCATTAGAAAATCAATACTTAGCTGAAAATGATCCTAAGAAATTTATTGCTAAAATGGGTGGTGAGGCAATCCATGATTTGTTAGCAAAAATTAACCTTGATGATTTATCTTATCAGTTAAGAGCCCAGGTTGAAAATGAATCTTCACAGCAAAGAAAAAAAGAGTCTTTGAAAAGACTTCAAGTTGTTGAATCAATGCGTGAGGGACAAAAGCACACTGAAAATAAACCAGAATGGATGACGGTAAGAGTTATTCCTGTAATACCACCAGAGTTAAGACCTTTAGTGCCTTTAGATGGCGGTAGATTTGCTACTTCTGATTTGAACGATTTATATAGAAGAGTAATTATTAGAAACAATAGATTGAAAAGATTAATGGAGATTAATGCTCCTGAAATTATCTTGAGAAATGAAAAAAGAATGTTACAGGAATCTGTTGATGCACTTTTTGATAATTCAAGAAAATCATCAGCTGTAAAGTCAGATGGAAAAAGAGCATTAAAATCTTTATCTGATTCATTAAAAGGAAAACAAGGTAGATTCCGTCAGAATTTGCTTGGTAAAAGGGTTGATTATTCTGCTCGTTCTGTAATTGTTGTAGGACCAGAACTTGAAATGCACGAATGTGGATTGCCAAAAGATATGGCAGCTGAACTTTATAAGCCATTTATCATCAGAAAATTGATTGAAAGAGGAATTGTTAAAACTGTTAAATCTGCGAAAATAATTATTGATACAAAACAGGCAGTTGTTTGGGATATATTAGAAAGTGTGATGAAAGGACACCCTGTTTTATTAAACAGAGCTCCTACTCTTCACAGGCTTGGTATTCAGGCTTTTCAACCAAAAATGATTGAAGGAAAGGCAATTCAATTACATCCATTATCATGTGCGGCTTTTAATGCCGATTTTGATGGGGATCAAATGGCAGTTCACTTACCATTAGGTGCAGCGGCAATTTTAGAAGCTCAAGTATTAATGTTGGCTTCACACAATATTTTAAATCCTGCAAATGGATCTCCTATCACTATTCCTTCACAGGATATGATTTTAGGTCTTTATTACATGACTAAGGAAAAAAGATCAACTGATAAAGAAAAAGTAAAAGGTGAAGGAATGACTTTTTATTCTTTAGAGGAAGTGAAAATTGCTTATAACGAAAAAGTGGTTGACTTACATGCTTTGATAAAAGTAAGAGTTACCGATATCAAAGGAAAATCATCTTTGGTCGAAACAACAGTTGGTAGAGTTTTATTTAATGAATTTGTACCTCAAGAGGTGGAATTTGTAAATGAATTACTTACTAAAAAAGCTTTAAGAGATGTTATTGGGAATGTGCTAGAGATATGTGGAGTTGCTGCTACTGTTCATTTCTTGGATGCCATTAAAACTATTGGTTTTAATATGGCATTTAAAGGAGGTTTATCATTCAATCTTGGTGATGTAATTGTTCCTAAAGAAAAAGAAGCTTTAATTGCAGATGCTAATAAAAAAGTGGAGGATATTAGAAATAATTATTCCATGGGATTCATTACTAATAATGAAAGATACAACCAAGTAATTGATGTTTGGACAACAACTAATGCTAGATTAACAGATACTGTTATGAAAAACATTAGTTCAGATAAACAAGGGTTTAATTCAGTATTTATGATGCTTGATTCTGGCGCGAGGGGTTCTAAGGAGCAAATTCGTCAGTTATCTGGCATGAGAGGGCTTATGGCTAAACCTAAAAAATCAGGGGATCATGGAGAATCAATTATTGAGAATCCTATTACAACAAACTTTAGAGAAGGGCTTTCAATTTTAGAATACTTTATTTCTACTCATGGGGCGCGTAAAGGACTTGCAGATACGGCACTTAAAACAGCTGATGCTGGTTACCTTACAAGAAGACTTGTTGATGTAGCGCAAGATGTTATTATTAATGAAGATGATTGTGGAACCTTGAAAGGTTTAGATGTTTTTGCGCTTAAAGATAATGATGATATTTTAGAATCATTAGCGGAAAGAATTTCTGGAAGAATTAGTTTGCATGATGTTTTCCACCCTCAAACCGAAAAGTTATTAGTTGCATCAAATGAGATGATTTCTGATACTGTTGCAAAAGTTATTGATAAGTCAGGAATTGAATCTGTTGAAGTTAGATCTCCATTAACTTGCCAAACTAGAAGAGGAATTTGTAAAATGTGTTATGGTAAATCCTTATCAACTAACAGAATGGCTCAAGTAGGTGAGCCGGTTGGAGTTGTTGCTGCACAGTCGGTTGGTGAGCCAGGTACTCAGCTTACCCTTAGAACTTTCCATGTTGGGGGTACTGCATCAAGATCGGAGGTTGATTCTTCCATCATTATTAAGAAAGATGGTAGGTTAGAAATTGAAGATTTAAGAACTGTAAAATCAAAAGATAAGGCTGGAAATGTAGTAGAAATTGTTGTTTCAAGAGCTGCTGAAACTAAAGTAATTGATGATAAAAATGGCGTGATTATTTCTTCATCAATTGTACCCTATGGCTCTACTATATTTATTAAAGAAGGCTCTGTTAAAAAAGGAGATAAAGTTTGTGAATGGGATCCTTATAATGCGGTAATTGTATCAGAGATTGCTGGTAAAATTGAGTTTAATGATATTACTGAAGGAGTTTCTTATAGAACAGAATCTGATGAACAAACAGGATACAAAGAAAAAGTAATTATTGATAGTAGAAATAAAAAAGTATCTCCTTCATTAACTATTGGTGATAAAAATTATTCAATTCCTGTAGGAGCTCATTTAGCAGTTGAAGATGGGGCAAAAGTAAATGCAGGTGAAATTTTAGTTAAGATTCCTAGGTCTGGTAGTTCTTCAGGAGATATTACTGGAGGATTACCAAGGGTAACAGAGATGTTTGAAGCTAGAAATCCATCTAATCCAGCTGTAGTTACTGAGGTTGATGGTTCTGTTTCATTTGATAAGATTGTAAGAGGTAATAGACAAATTATCATTACTACAAAAACGGGTGAAACTAAAAAATATTTAGTAAAATTAGCTAAGCATATTTTAGTCCAAGAGAATGATTATGTAAAAGCTGGTATGGCGCTTTGCGATGGGGTAATTACTCCTTCTGATATTCTTGCTATTAAAGGCGTTGTTGAAGTACAGCAATTTATTGTTAATGAGATTCAAGATGTATACCGTTTACAAGGGGTAAAGATTAATGATAAACACTTTGAGGTATTAGTAAGACAAATGATGCGTAAAGTACAAATTACCCACTCAGGCGATACCTATTTCTTAGAAGAGGCTCTTGTTGGTAAAGATGCTTTTCAAGAACAAAATGACAAGTTATTTGGAATGAAGATTGTTACTGATGCAGGCAATTCTGAAGAGTTAAAAGCTGGACAAATTGTTTCTCCTAGAGAATTAAGAGAAGAGAACTCAAGACTTAAGAGAAAAGATGCTAAAGAGGTTGAAGCTAGAGATGCTGTAGCCGCAGTTGGATCTCCAGTCCTTCAAGGTATTACAAGAGCTTCATTACAAGTAGATTCATGGATTTCTGCTGCCTCATTCCAACAAACTACTAAAGTACTTAATGAAGCTGCAATTAGTGCTAAGCGCGATCATTTAATTGGACTTAAAGAGAATGTAATTATTGGCAAGAAAATACCTGCAGGAACTGGATTAATTCATGCTTCTGATACTGTGGTTGGTTCTCAAGTTGAGTATGATAGATTACTCAAATTAAAAGAACAAGTTACTAATGTTTCTAATGAGCAAGAAGTAGTGGTTGAAGCTATAGCTTCTGAAGAAGAATAAAATAATAATTATGTCAGAAGAAAAGAAAAAAGAAGGATTAAATATTGAACTTACTGAAGAGATAGCTGAAGGAATTTATAGTAATTTAGCTATTATTAATCATTCGCCATCAGAGTTTGTAGTTGATTTTATTCAAATGATGCCGGGAATACAGAAAGCCAAAGTAAAATCAAGAGTTATTTTAACTCCTCAGCATGCAAAACGATTGATGAAAGCCCTTGCAGATAATGTAACTAAATTCGAAAATCAGCATGGTGTGATTAAAGATGTTGATCCTGCTGCTGGTATTCCAATCAATTTTGGAGGACCAATTCCAATGGCATAACTTAAACTAGATTAAATTTAAAAAGCCTGCAATTTGCAGGCTTTTTTTTATGTTTTATATATAACGTTTACTACCCTAAAAAAGGATACTTAAAGTGAGTTGCAGGTACAAATGTTTCCTTTATTGTTCTTGGAGAAACCCATCTTAATAAATTTAAGATGGATCCGGCTTTATCATTTGTTCCAGAACCTCTAGCTCCTCCAAATGGCTGTTGTCCTACAACAGCACCGGTTGGTTTGTCATTAATGTAGAAGTTTCCTGCTGCATTTTCCAATGCTTTAGTTGCATATTCAATGGCATATCTGTCAACTGATAAAATAGCTCCAGTTAATGCATATTCTGAAGTATTATCTACTAATTCAAGGGTTTCTTCCCACTTTTTTGGATCATATACATAAATGGTCATTACGGGTCCAAAAACTTCTTCTACCATAGTTTTGAATTTAGGATTAGTAGTTACAATAATAGTTGGCTCAATAAAATAACCTACGGTTTTATTATAATTTCCTCCTGCAATAATTTCGGCATCATCAGAAGATTTTGCATAGTCAATATAAGATGAAATACTATCAAATGCTTTCTCTGAAATTACTGCATTTATAAAGTTTGATGGATCTTCAGGACTTCCCATTTTGAAACTTTTGGTATCAGCAACAATTTGAGTTTTTACAGCATCCCAAAGATTGGAAGGAATATAAGCACGAGAGGCAGCAGAACATTTCTGTCCTTGGTACTCAAAAGCACCTCTTGAAATTGCTGTAGCCACTTGAGCAGCTACTGCCGATTTGTGGGCTATAATAAAATCTTTCCCTCCAGTTTCTCCAACTATTCTTGGGTAGGATTTGTATTTTTCAATATTAGCACCAATATTTTTCCAAAGTGTACGGAATACTTCAGTGCTTCCTGTAAAATGAAGTCCTGCAAAGTTTTTATCCTCAAATATTACTTTTGAAATCTCTTTGCCTGCTACTGTTACCATATTAATAACTCCATCAGGTAATCCTGCTGCTTGTAATAATTCCATGATTACTTTTGCAGAATATATTTGTGTTTCAGCTGGTTTCCAAACTACTACATTTCCTAGCATAGCTGGTGCGGCACAAAGATTAGCGCAGATAGAAGTAAAGTTAAATGGAGTAAGTGCAAATACAAATCCTTCCAAAGGTCTGTGCTCTAATCTGTTCCACATTCCAGGCCCGGATTCTGGTTGTTCTTTGTAAATTTGACTCATGTATTGCACATTGAACTTAAAGAAATCAATAAGTTCACAAGCCGCATCAATTTCAGCTTGCATTACATTTTTACTTTGCCCAAGCATAGTAGCTGCATTGAGTTTTGCACGGAAGGGTCCTGTTAATAAGTCAGCAGCTTTTAAAAAGATAGAAGCTCTATGTTCCCAACTCATATTAGCCCATTTTTCTCGGGCCTTCATAGCAGCATCAATTGCTTCTCGCACTTCTTTTTCTCCTCCGTAATTAGAGGTTCCAATCACATGTTTATGATCATGAGGAGGAGATAAATTTCTTTTATCATTTGTAAATACTTGTTTATCTCCAATATACATAGGCACATCAACAGTAGTATTGTACATTTTTTTGTATTCTGCTAGTAATTCAATGCGCTCAGGACTTCCTACAGCATATCCTTTTACTGGCTCGTTTACCGCAATGGGTACATTATAAAATCCGTTTGACATTTTTTATTTTTAAAATGAGATACAAAGATAAAATATAGATGTTAGATAATAGATATTTGCTATTAGAATTTATACTATTTAATTAAAGAATATGCTTATGAGCATTACAAATTATATTCATTCTACTAGATTAAAATAAGATTTATAGCTAGAATTTGCACTACTTTTTTTGAAGCTAAGCAATTTGCTAAAAAAACATAAAAAATTATTTGGATTTTCTGTGTATTTAAATATTTTATAAAATAAAATAAAAAAAATAATTTTTATACTATATGATATTATATTTGTGAAAATTTTTATTAATTATAATGTTATTAAATCAACACTATTAAATAACTCGATAAATGAAAGATAAGTATATAGATTTTATAGAACAATCCTTTGATTTTCCTCAAAAAGAATTTCATTTAATCAAAAAAAAATCACTAGCTTGGCATGGAATTGATATTCAAAAAATAATCAAAGAATATGGAACGCCATTAAGGATATGTTATTTGCCAAAAATCTCGGAGAATATCCAACTTGCTAAACAATGGTTTAATAGCGCTATGAAAGAACATAATTATAATGGGAAGTACCACTATAGTTATTGTACAAAAAGCTCTCATTTTAGTCATGTAATAGAAGAAGCAATAAAGAATGACATCCATATTGAAACCTCTTCAGCTTTCGATATTGATATTGTAAAAAAATTAAAAGCTAAAAAACAAATCAATAATGAGACGTTTATTATTTGTAATGGATTTAAAAGAGATCAATATATTGAAAATATTGCCGAACTAATAAATTCAGGCAATTACAATTGTATACCAATAATTGATAATGATGATGAATTAGATCTATTAACAGAAAAGATAAATCAAAAATTTGAAATTGGCATTCGTATAGCTTCAGAAGAAGAGCCTAAGTTCCAATTTTATACAAGCAGGCTAGGAATTGGATATAGGTATATCTTGCCATTTTACAAAAAGCAAATTGCAAACAGTACTAATGTTAAGCTAAAGATGCTTCACTTTTTTATTAATACTGGTATTAAAGATAATGCCTACTACTGGAATGAATTGCAAAAGTGTTTAGATGTTTATGTTGAATTAAAAAAAATCTGCAATTCTCTCGATAGTTTAAATATAGGCGGGGGCTTTCCTGTAAAAGATTCGTTATCATTTGAGTATGATTATCAATATATTGTATCGGAAATTATTTCTTTAATTAAATCAACGTGTGATCAAGCTGGAGTTGCGGTTCCTGATATATTTACAGAATTTGGCTCCTTTACAGTAGGTGAATCTGGAGCGATACTCTATGAAATATTATCGCAAAAACAGCAAAATGACAGAGAGAAATGGAACATGATTGACTCTTCATTTATTACAACACTTCCAGATTCATGGGCTATAAATAAACGCTTTGTAATGTTACCTATTAATCATTGGGATAAATCATATGAAAGAGTTTTGTTAGGTGGACTAACATGTGATAGTGATGACTATTATAACTCTGATCAAAATAGAAATGCAATACACCTGCCTACTTTTGGGCTAAATAAGCCTTTATATGTTGGATTTTTTAATACTGGAGCTTATCAAGATGCTTTAGGGGGCTTTGAAGGCTTGCAACATTGTTTAATTCCACAACCTAAGTATCTTATTATAAATAAAACACTGCAAGGAAAAATCAAAACAAGAATATTCGCTAAACAACAAAATGCAAAAGATTTTATGAAAATACTAGGCTATGAAAAAAAGTAGCACTTTTGCAGGAATCCCAAATGAAAATTCTTTATTTGAAAATAGTAAGGTCGTTTTAATTCAGGTTCCTTATGACATGACGAGCACCTATGGAAAAGGTGCAGACAAAGGACCCAAAGCCATTTTAGAAGCTTCAGAAAATATGGAGCTTTATGATATTGAAACCCAATCAGAAGTTTATTTGCAAGGAGTTTATTTAGCTCCTATAGTAACAGAAAATAAAAGTCCAGAGTCTATGGTAATGGCTGTAGAGGCAAGTGTAAAGAAATATATTGATACAGATAAGTTTGTGACCATGCTAGGAGGCGAGCACTCAGTAAGTATTGGTTCTATTCGTGCTTTTAAAAAGAAATTTTCAAATCTCTCTGTTTTGCAAATAGATGCTCATTCGGATTTACGCCCATCCTATAATGGATCAAAATACAATCATGCTTGTGCCCTGCATGAGGCATCAAAAACCACAAATTTAGTTCAAGTTGGAATTCGCAGTATGGATGCAATCGAACTGCCTTTTTTTAAAAAAGAAAAACTATTTACTTCATATACTATTAGATCTAGTAAAAATTGGAAAGAAGATGTCATTAAATCTTTAGGTGAAAATGTATATATAACTATTGATCTTGATGCCTTTGACCCCTCCATAATGCCATCTACAGGAACGCCTGAACCAGGAGGGCTGTTTTGGAATGAAACATTGGACTTGTTAAAACAAGTTTTTAAAAATTACAATGTAGTTGGATTTGATATTGTTGAGTTAGCTCCTATTAAAGAATTGCCGGCTCCAGATTTTATGGCGGCTAAATTATATTATAAACTATTGTCTTATAAATTTCACTTATAATGGCTCAAGAAATAAAAACTTTTTTAGAAAAAAACTTTCTACACTTTAATGCTGCAGCTTTGGTAGATGCGGCAAAAGGATATCAAACTCATTTAGATTCAGGCAAAAAAATGCTTGTTTCCATTGCAGGGGCAATGAGTACGGCTGAATTAGGAATTTCTCTTGCAGAAATGATTCGCAAAGACAAACTACATCTGATATCATGTACTGGAGCGAACCTAGAGGAGGATATTATGAATTTAGTAGCTCATGAGAGTTATGAACGAATCCCTGGGTATCGCGATTTATCACCTCAAGATGAATGGAAATTATTAGAGAAAGGTTTAAATAGAGTTACAGATACTTGTATACCTGAAGAAGAAGCATTTCGTAGGCTTCAAAAACATGTTTTTAATATTTGGAAAAAAGCAGAGCAAGAAGGCAAAAGATATTTTCCCCACGAATTTATGTACCAGCTATTATTGTCTGGAGTTTTGGAACAATACTATCAAATAGATCCAAAAAATTCTTGGATGCTAGCTGCTGCCAAGAAAAACCTGCCAATTATTGTTCCTGGCTGGGAAGATTCAACTATGGGAAATATTTTTGCATCCTATTGCATTAAAGGAGAACTGAATCCTTCAACTATGAAGTCAGGTATAGAATACATGATGTGGCTCGCAGATTATTATACCGAAAATGCAGGCAAAACTGGAATAGGATTTTTTCAAATTGGAGGAGGAATAGCTGGTGATTTTCCTATATGTGTAGTTCCAATGCTCTATCAAGATTTAGAGAGAGAAGATACTCCTTTCTGGAGTTATTTCTGCCAGATTTCTGATTCCACTACTAGCTATGGATCGTATTCTGGAGCCGTTCCAAATGAAAAAATAACATGGGGAAAATTGGATCTTGATACCCCAAAATTTATAATTGAATCTGATGCAACTATTGTTGTGCCATTAATTTTTGCTTATTTACTAGATTATTAGTATAATTACTAAAGGGGAGACTATTTAAAAAGTTGAGTGTTTTGGTCTTAACCCGCTATTGGTTACACATTGTTACAGGCTGCCCCTCTATTTTTCTTCTTTGTCATTATCAATGCTGATGACATCTTCCGTTTGAACTTAATGTCATACGCTTACATCTTTTCCCTTTTTTAGTAGTTCCTGCACATTGAACAGATGTTGAGCTTTTTTCTGTTTTTGTTTGTTGTGTTTCCGTCTTTGTTTGATTGTTTTGTTGAGCTTCATGTAAATAACAGTAGCCGCTTGCATTCAAGGTTTTGTTTTTGCATCTGTCATCTTTCTTAGTTTTTCCGTTACATTGAACAGATGTAGAATTTTTATTTTCCTCTGTTCCAGAAGGTGCTTTAGCGCTTTTCCATGACCAGCACTTAATACACAATGTTTTTTCAATAAGCTCTTCCTGATCGTCAGCTAATAATGGAAAAAAATCTGATCCAGTATATTTTTCTACACTGTCAATAGAAACAGCGAATTGTTGCAAAGGCTCACTTGAGCCAATATTAGGGATTATAAAACCAATACCTTTTATACTCGGCTCAGTATAGTCGAGAATTACTTTGTAATAATAGTTAGGAACAGAAACTTTATTTGGTCCAATTGTTGTTAAGCCAGATGTTAAAACAGGTCCGGTTACAATGTAAACTGAATTGTTTTCATTTGCCCATGTTCTTGTAAGCTCCTCCAATTTTTTCCAAACTCCACGATTAAAGCTTGGTGTCTGTGGACTCATATTACTGTAGTAAAAGCTTTCAGCCATTGTAGTTGACGACCAGCCCATATCTGAAGCTGGTGCTAAATGTCCCCGGTCATAACCTGAACCTGCATAGTCTTTGTCGTTGGCTGTTCCTTTTTTTACTTTCGGGTCAGTGATAAATTTATCTGTTCTCTCAAAGATTTTGTTGGTTTCTTCTTTTGTTAGTTCGTAAGCTACCCAACTTGCCTGCTCATGTGGTTCATTGTAAAGTAGTGCAAAGCCTGTATGTGTAATTACAATGTCTTTTCGATTTGTTTTGGGAATTTCGAGTTTTGATAAAGTAGGTGCTTTTATATTGTAAAGCGGAACACTGTCTGCATAAATCCAAGTACCGTCTTCCCACAGTAAAACTTTTCCTCCGGTAGTAGTCATTACCTCCTGTTGCCCAAAAGTCAACGACTGAAATGCGATGACTGCCAAAATTAATAACGCTACTTTTTTCATGTTTTGTCGTTTTTTAAGGGTCGCTTGTAACAGTTGGTTGTGTGCAATAATACAAAAAATTATCTCAATTTAGAAAATTTTGCTTTAGACGGATTTATCTAAGGACTAAATAATTCTCTAAAAAAGTTCTTTTGAGGAAGTTTTCAAAAAACCTACAAATCTGTCATATCTATCGCCTACCCCACGGTAGTAGACATACACATAATAATCATTACGGGTTTGGTAATGTGTTCCTTCAATAAAACTTACATCTACACGCTTTGTAGCGGTATCCTTTAAAGCATAATGATAGTTATAGTATCCTTGTTTTAAGTACACATTTCCTTCATATTGTTTCTGATCTGGATTGTATTTCAATTTAAAATCTTCTTTTAGTTCCCAATCAGAAAATGCTCCCAACAAATACAAATCTCCATAGCTAATGTTATCTATAGCTAAAGTGAAATGTACAAAAGCATAATCTGCTTCTATAGAAGATTTCCAGCCCTCTTGAGATTTAATAATAAAATTTCCATTAATATCTGGCTCAATAGAGTAGCGATCAAAAGGGCGTTTTTTATCATTAAAAAGATAAACATGATTGTAAGTGCTGTCAAAATCAATACTTTTTATTCTTTCAGATTGATAGCGTAAACTCTTAAAATCAAAATGACGAAACTCGTTATTTCCCCAAAAGGTATTGCCATCTTCATAATCGTAAATGAGCTCATCATTTCTTACAAATTGAGGTTTTAAATCAGTGATGGCATTATCCTCTTTGTTGTTTTGTTTAATAAGGACTTTGATATCTGCAAAAGGGTCCGCAATTACTAAATTCGTATGCCTAATAGTAAAGTCAATTTCATGCTTGGTAGCTCTGTCTTCAGCTAGAGTGGCACGCCTTACATTGGCGTCAATATGTAGTTTGGTATCAAGCACCATAAAGCGTTTGTAAAAAATAGTTTTGCCATTTTCTTCAAAAATTTTAAATATGTAATTGCCTGATATTATTGGTTTGATATTTGCCCCTGGAAACTCAAATTTATAATGGGTGTATTTTTGTATAGTGTTGAAAGAGAATTCATAATCACTTATGGCTTGCTCAGTAAATCCATCTATATATTCACTTTGCATCAAATCGCTTGGTGTCCAATCTGAATTACAGTGAATAATGGTATAGGAATAGTTTTTTCTGTCACCATCAAGGTCATCAAAACTGATTAAAAGTTTGTCATCACTGGCTAAATTAATAATAGCTAATGAAAGCTCATCTTCCTTTTTATGGCAAAGAACAGTTTTTATATTAGGATTTAAAGTTTGATTTTTATAAGTAATTATCTCTTCAATTTTTGGCTGTATTTTCTCTATAAGAACTGAATCTACTGAGCTGTAATCATCTTTATAAACTTTTTTTGTGCTGTGGCACGAAAACATAAAAAAAGTGCTTAAAAAAAACAGTGTTAATATGTTGTTAAAAGGCATTTTAAATTTTGGTATAAATTACTTAAAGCTAATTGCAAATTTATACCTTTGCACACGAAAAATCTAATTTAAAAAGGATGCCTAAAGATATAAGCTTAAAAAAAGGTTTAACCATCAATTTAGTTGGTGATGCTGATAAAGTTTATGCTTCATTAAAGCCTAACGATAGGACCACTAAATATGTGGTAAAGCCAACAGATTTCCACGGGTTAACTCCAAAATTAATTGTAGAAATTGGTGATAAAGTAAAAGCTGGTTCTCCACTTTTTTTCGATAAATCTAATGAGAAAATCATTTTTTGTAGTCCAGTAAGTGGTGAAATTTCAGATATTATAAGAGGAGAGAAAAGAAGAATACTTGAAGTAGTAGTTAAAGCGAATTCAGAGATTGTTTATGAAAGTTTTGCAATTTCATCTGCTAATGATTTATCAAGAGAACAAATAATTGATGGCATGCTTAAATCAGGTGTTTGGCCATTTATAAGACAAAAGCCTTACGATATTATTGCAAATCCTGTGGATATTCCAAAAGCAATATTTATCTCTACATTTAAATCAGCTCCACTTACTATTGATAATGATTTTGCACTTTATGGTATGGAGGAACTTTTTCAAAAAGGATTGAATTATATTGTTAAATTGACTTCAGGCAAAACCCATCTAAATATTGATGGAAATACTAATGGTTCAAAGTTGTTTGCCCAAGCAAAAGGAGTTGAAGTAAATACTATTTCAGGCCCTCATCCTGCAGGAAATGTAGGGGTTCAGATACATCATATTGAACCTATAAATAAAGGAGAAACTATTTGGTATCTTGAACCTCAAGATGTTCTTACTATTGCAAAATTATTTACTGAAGGTAAGTATGATGTTTCAAGAATTGTTGCCTTAAGTGGCTCTCAAGTTACTAGACCAAGATATTATAGAACTATTTCTGGAGCTTCTGTTTCTAATTTAATTACTGATAATTTAAAACAAGGAGATAATAGAATTATTTCTGGTGATATTTTAACAGGAACTAAAATTAGTATTGATGGTAATATAGGATTTTATGATACCACAGTAACCGTTATTGAAGAAGGTAAAGAGCAAGAATTTTTAGGTTGGTTGAAGTTAGGATTACATAAATTCTCTGCATCAAAAACATTTTTATCATGGCTGACTCCAACTAAAAAATATGAACTTAATGCCAACATGCATGGAGAAGAACGAGCTTATGTTATGACTGGTGAATATGAGCAAGTTTTACCAATGGATATTTATCCTACTCAGCTTATTAAAGCAATTATGATTGAGGATATTGAGCTGATGGAAAATTTAGGGATTTATGAAGTTTCACCAGAAGATTTAGCCCTGTGTGAGTTTGTTTGCACTTCAAAAATTGAAGTTCAATCCATTATCCGTCATGGTTTGGATTTAATAAGAAAAGAAAATAGTTAATATGAAATTATTTAAAAACATTTTAGCTTCTGTTAAGCCTCATTTTTTGAAAGGAGGAAAGCTCGAAAAAATGTATCCAGCTTATGATGCTTTTGAAACATTTTTATTTGTTCCTGCTCATACTACTCATTCTGGTTCTCATATTAGAGATGCTGTTGATTTAAAAAGAACAATGATTATAGTTTTATTAGCATTAATGCCAGCATTGTTTTTTGGAATGTGGAATATAGGATATCAGCATTTTACTGCAATAGGACAAGAATTTACATTAATGTCAGCATTTACTTTTGGGGCTTTAAAGATGTTGCCACTTATTATTGTTTCCTATGCTGTTGGATTAGGTATTGAGTTTGCTTTTGCTATTTATAGAGGACACTCCGTAAATGAAGGATATTTAGTTACTGGAATGTTAATTCCCATGACTATGCCAATTGATGTACCTTTATGGATGCTGGCTATTTCGGTTGTATTTGCAGTGGTAATAGGCAAAGAAGTATTTGGAGGCACAGGAATGAATATTATGAATCCTGCACTTACTGCTAGAGCATTTTTATTCTTTGCTTACCCATCATATATGTCAGGCGATAAAGTATGGATTCATACAGGTGGGCTTCCTACTGTTGATGGTTTTTCGGGAGCGACTCCTTTAGGCAATTTAGCTGCAAATATTCCACTAGATATGAGTATGCTAGGTAGCTTCTTTTACGGCTGTATGCCAGGTTCAGCGGCAGAAACATCAACTTTTGCAATATTAATTGGTGCCGCTATTTTGATATTTACGGGTGTTGGTTCTTGGAGAACAATACTTGCTGTTTTTGCAGGGGGTTATATAATGGGATTATTATTTAATCTTTGGGGAGCTAATGAGTTTATGTTATTGCCTTCTCATATACATTTAATTTTAGGAGGATTTGCTTTTGGGGCAGTATTTATGGCTACCGATCCTGTTACTGCATCTCAAACAAATAAGGGTAAAATAATTGTTGGCATCTTAATTGGGATGCTAGCAATACTAATTAGGGTATTTAATCCTGCTTATCCTGAGGGGATGATGTTAGCGATTTTATTTATGAATGTATTTGCACCACTTGTTGATCATTATGTAGTGGAAGCAAATATAAAAAGAAGACTAAAAAGAGTAAAAGCATAAATTATGGATATAAATAAAAATTCCTACACTGTTTTTTTTGCATCAATAATGGTAATTATTGTAGCGGCTGCACTAGCTTATGCTGCAATTGGGTTAAAGCCTTTTCAAGATAGCAATATAGTATTAGAGAAAAAACAGAATATACTAAGTTCTGTTGGTATTACTATTGATAGAGAAAATGCACAAGCAAAATATTCCGAATATATTAAAAGTGAGATTGTACTTAACAATAAAGGTGAAGAAGTGGAGGGTTCTGCTTTTGATATTGATTTAAGTAAAGAGATGAAGAAAGATGTGAATACCCAACTATTGCCACTTTTTATTAGTCAAATTGATGGAGCTACAAGCTATATAATACCATTAAGAGGAAAGGGTCTTTGGGGACCGATTTGGGGTTTTATAGCCTTGAAAGATGATTTGACTACTGTCTATGGTGCTGTTTTTGATCATAAAGGAGAAACTCCAGGATTAGGAGCAGAGATTAATCAACCATTTTTTCAAGAGCCTTTTGCAGGCAAAACAATTTTTGAAGGTTTAAATTTCACTTCAATTAAGGTAGTTAAAGTGGGTTATTCTAAGGGAGATATGCATGCTGTAGATGGAATTTCAGGTGGTACCATTACTTCTGATGGAGTTACTGACATGCTATCAGAAAGATTAAGTATGTACTTAGCTTATTTTGAAAAAATAAAAGCTAAAAGTGAAGTTGAGCAAGTAATGGTTCAAATAAATTCATTAGCAGTTATTAATAATTAAGTAACACAATAAGATTATGAATAAAGATTCTTTATTATCTAAAAAGCATATCAAATTATTAAGCGATCCCCTTAATGATAATAATCCTATTACAGTTCAAGTATTAGGAATATGTTCTGCATTAGCAATTACAGTTCAGTTAAAGCCTGCAATTGTTATGGGAATATCAGTTTTGGTCGTAGTTGCTTTTTCTAATGTGATAATCTCATTGATGCGAAAATTAATACCTGTTCGAATTAGAATTATTGTGCAATTAGTAGTTATTGCAGCTTTGGTTATATTAGTTGATCAGGTGCTTAAAGCGTTTGTATATGATGTTAGTAAGCAACTTTCTGTTTTTGTTGGCTTGATTATTACCAATTGTATTGTAATGGGAAGACTAGAGGCTTTTGCTATGGCTAATAGTCCTTGGAAATCATTTTTAGATGGTATAGGAAACGGTTTGGGATATGCGTTAATTTTAGTAGTAGTAGCATTTTTTAGAGAATTATTAGGATCAGGAACTCTTTTTGGATATCCAGTTTTAGACAAGCTAGGATTTTATGAAGCCGGATATGTAAATAATGGAATGATGATATTACCTCCAATGGCATTGATTGCAGTAGGTATTATTATATGGATTCAAAGGATGAAAAATCAAAAATTAATAGAATCGAAATAAATAGAAATATGGAAGAATTAGCAAATATATTTATAAAGTCAATTTTTATTAACAATATGATATTCGCCTATTTTTTAGGAATGTGTTCCTATTTGGCAGTTTCCAAAACAGTAAAAACATCAGTTGGTTTAGGAGCAGCTGTAATTTTTGTATTAGGAATTACTATCCCTATAAATTATTTACTAGAAAATTATTTGCTTAAAGAAGGGGCTTTAGTTTGGCTAGATCCAAAATTCCAAACGGTTGATTTATCTTTTCTTTCTTTTATAATGTTTATAGCAGTTATTGCTGCTATGACACAGTTAGTTGAAATGGTTATCGAGAAGTTCTCCCCAGCATTATACAGCTCATTAGGAATCTTTTTACCTCTGATTGCAGTAAACTGTGCGATTTTAGGAGGGGCACTTTTTATGCAAGAGTCAGATTACAGCACCATTACTGAAGCTACGGTATTTGGGGTGGGCTCTGGTGTTGGTTGGTTTTTGGCAATTGTTGGGATTGCAGCTATTCGCGAAAAAATAAGATACTCAAATGTACCACCCGCTTTAAGAGGATTAGGTATTACATTTATCATTACAGGTTTAATGGGTATAGCTTTTATGAGTTTTATGGGGATTAAATTATAATTTCAAAATATTAAAGTATGATATTATTAAGTTCAACAACACTATTAAGCGCTATAGTGGTTTTCTTGCTAGTTATTCTTTCACTAGTGGCTATCTTACTTTTTTTGAAAGCAAAACTTTCTCCTTCAGGAAAAATTACAATTAAAATTAATGGAGAAAAAGAGCTTATTGTTGATGGTGGAGGCACTTTGCTTTCAACTTTATCAAATCAAGGTATTTTTTTACCTTCTGCTTGTGGTGGAGGAGGTACTTGTATTCAGTGTACGTGTCAAGTAAATTCAGGAGGGGGTGGTATTTTACCTACTGAAGCGCCTCATTTTTCTAGAAAAGAAATTGCAGATAATTACAGATTAAGTTGTCAAGTTAAAGTAAGAGAGAATATGGAAATTCATATTCCAGAAGAAATTTTTGGAGTAAAAAAATGGGAAGCTACTGTAGTATCTAATTATAATGTGGCTACCTTTATTAAAGAGTTTATTGTTGAACTTCCAGAGGATATGGATTATATTGCAGGTGGATATATTCAGATTAATATTCCAGAGTGTGAAGTAAAGTATTCAGAAATGGATGTTACCGCTCATCCTCAAGATCACCCTGGAGAACCTCATAAATTTGAGAAAGATTGGGCTGAAGGAAATTATGCTTTAAGGAATTTAGTTATGAAAAATGATGAGGAAATTGTTAGAGCATATTCTATGGCATCTTATCCTGCTGAAGGTAAAAAAGTAATGCTGAATGTTAGAGTTGCGGCCCCTCCATGGGATAGAAATAAAAATGCTTGGGCTGATGTAAATCCTGGTATAGCGTCTTCCTATATTTTTGGTTTAAAAGAAGGTGATAAGGTAAGTATTTCGGGTCCTTATGGAGAGTTTTTTATTAACGATACTGATGCAGAAATGCTTTATATTGGTGGTGGAGCTGGAATGGCTCCTATGCGTTCACATCTTTATGAATTATTCAAAACTCTTAAAACAGGAAGAAAAGTTACTTTTTGGTATGGAGGTAGATCAAGAGCTGAACTTTTTTACATTCATTATTTTAGAGATTTAGAAAAAGATTTTCCAAATTTTAAATTTTATTTAGTCTTATCAGATGCATTACCAGAAGATAATTGGGTGGAAAAGAAAGATCTTGATGATCCAAATGGTGATGGGTTTAAAGGCTTTGTTCATCAAATAGTTATTGATAAATTTTTATCTAAGCATGCATCTCCTGAAGATATTGAACTCTATTTCTGCGGACCACCATTAATGAATCAAGCGATTATAAAAATGGCTGATGATTTTGGAATACCTGATGAGAATGTTCGATGGGATGATTTTGGAGGTTAAGATATAATTTCTTAATAATCTTCCTTTTTCTGTATTTATTCTTTGTAACAATTCTTATCTTTGTTCTTATGAGAAAATTTTTCTATTTATTTCTTCTAATTCTCTTTTCTTGTTCATCTTCTGATACTACTATTTTGGTAACTAATTCTGGAGAGGCCCAGGGGAGTTACTATCATATAAAATACATGTCGGAAAATGGAGAAGATTTTCAATTTCAAATTGATAGTATTTTACAAGAAGTAGATAGTTCACTTTCAATTTATAAGGATTATTCTCTTATTTCGAAACTGAATAAAGGGGAGTATTTAAAAACAGACACTCTTTTTAATGAAGTTTTTTTGGCAGCTCAAAAGGTCTTTTTGGAAAGTGAAGGGAATTTTGATTGTTCCATTTCCCCACTTGTAAAAGCATGGGGATTCTACAAATCTAACTTAGCAGCTTCATTAGAGGTTGATTCTACAAAGTTAAAAAAGGATAATTTAGGAGACTCTCTGGTGGTTGATTCTGCAAAAATCAAACAAGCAAAACCAAGGAATATTCTTGTGATTGATACTCTAAAGATTAAAAAAGATAAACCAAAAAATATGCTTTTGGTTGATAATATAAAGCCACCAAAGGATAACTCAGCAACTTCTTTTGTGATTGATTCTGCAAAATTTAGAAGTATTTTGCAGGATATTGGTTTTCAAAAAATTAAATTAAAAGGAAACTCATTAATTATGCCACAAAATATGAGTTTGGATTTTAATGCAATAGCACAAGGGTTTACAGTGGATCTAATTGCTCGCTTTTTAGAGAGTAAAGATATTCACAACTATTTGATTGAAGTGGGTGGTGAACTTTTAGCAAAAGGAAGAAATGATGAGGGTAATATTTGGCGGGTTGGGGTTGATAAACCTTTAGAAAATATTGATACTAATGAACGCTTTCAGTTCATATTAGATTTGGAAAATAAGGCATTAGCTACTTCAGGTAATTATCGTAAATTCTACAAAAAAGATGGAGTTAAGTATTCTCATGTTATAAGTCCTTTAACTGGTTTTCCTGCACAAAATAGTCTTTTGAGTGTAACGGTAATCCATGATAATTGCATGTTAGCAGATGCTTATGCTACTGCATTTATGGTGATGGGAGTAGCGCAAACAAAGCAATTTGTCGCCCAACATTCCGACATTGAAATCTATTTGGTTTATACAGAAAAAGATGGGAATTGGAAGACTTATACTAGTCCTAAAATGTTAGAGAGGATTATTAATTAGACTTCTTCATTTTTACATTTTTCCTCAGCAGAAGCTCCACATAAACTGCAAGATTCTCCTTCTTTATTTAGAAATGGACTTTGACTAGCACAAGTTCCAGAGAATTTGCCATTTTTCTTTAATAGTAGTTTAATTCCTATTCCAGCAAATACAAAAGCCAACATAAAAATAGTTATAAGAAAAATTGTTGAGAAATCCATTTGAAATAATTTGATGCAAAATTACTATAAATGCTAGTAATACTTAAGTTTGTAAGGTAAAAATTAAAAATGGAAAATAAAACAAAAGCATTTGAGCGCTTACTCAAAATTATGGATGAGTTAAGAGAGCAATGTCCTTGGGATAAAGATCAAACAATGGATAGCCTGCGTTATCTTACCATTGAGGAGTTGTATGAACTTTCTGATGCTATCTTAAATAAAGATATGGAAGAAGTTAAAAAGGAGCTTGGCGATATTTTGCTTCATATTGTTTTTTATTCTAGAATTGCTTCAGAAACTAATGATTTTGATATTTCAGATGTAATTCATGCTGTTTGCGATAAATTAGTACATAGACATCCTCATATTTATGGAGATGTAAAAGTCAAAGATGCAATAGAAGTAAAAAAGAATTGGGAGAAATTAAAATTAAAAGAAGGTAAAAAGTCAGTTTTGGAAGGAGTTCCAAAATCGCTACCTGCTGTAGTAAAATCATTTCGTATTCAAGAGAAAGTAAGAGGTATTGGTTTTGATTGGGATAATAAAAATCAAGTTTGGGATAAAGTTTTAGAGGAAATTGAAGAACTCAAGATTGAAGTTAAAAAGGGAGATAAAGATAAAATAGAATCGGAATTTGGAGACGTGCTTTTTGCGCTAACTAATTATTCAAGGTTTATTAATGTGAACCCAGAGGATGCCTTGGAAAGAACAAATAAGCGCTTTATTAAGCGTTTTCAAATTATGGAAACATTAATTGAAAAAGAAAACTTAAAATTAGATGAGATGAATCTTCAAGCAATGGATGTTTATTGGGATAAGGCTAAAGAAATTTATTCTATCAACAAGAAAATACAGTAACATTTTATTAATTATAAGATTTAAAAAAAAGAATAATTATTGACTAGTTTTCCTATTTTAATTGAGTAATTGTTATCTCTATTTAATAGTTCATAAATTTAAGTTAACTTTACACCCGCTTAATAATTAATAAACTCTTTCCATGAATAGATTTTTT
>CAMBDW010000011.1 GCA_945865535.1 Chryseobacterium gleum
AGTATATTTTTCATAGTTATTTGTTTAAAATTATTTTAGTTGATATTTTTTGCACTTCTTCTAATCTACAACCTTGTACTGCATCCTCAGAGTTAAAGTATAAGTAATAAGTACCTGAAGGATATTTTGATAAATCAATATTTAAATTATCTTCTATTGTGATAAACTCATCAAGTTTAGTTCCATTATTACTTATTAAATCAAACATTACAAATTGATTCTTGCTGTTTTCAAATTTTACATTTATTACGCCTGATGTTGGATTTGGAGAGGTGGTAAATGAGCCTATTCTAGCAGCATTTTCCCCATAATTATAAATTGCACTTGTATCCACACATCCATTATGACTTACAACAATAAAGTAAGAACAATCAAATGTAGGAGTAAATGAACTAGCATTTGTTTCCATTCGCCAAATTCTTGTAGCGCCATTCTCAGTTTGAATATTATACCAATCTGCACTAAGTCCAACAGGATTAGTAACTGCAGTTAGATTACTTCCTGATTGAAGAATAGAAGCAAGTATCGGTGTCCCTGTTACATCCCATACACAAGTTGATGCATTCCAAGTAGCCGTTTCATAACAAGCTACTAATGGAGCTTCACCTTGGTAAATACAAGAACCATCATCTACTGTAGCTGTAGGGTCATAATTACATGCTGTAGCATCAATACAACCAGTAACAGAAGAAATATTGAAACCTAATACTTCAAAAATTCTAGGATTTAAATAACCTTGAATTGTGTCTATATATAAGTTTCCTTTTTCAGCAGACATATCAGGATTCCCTAAGATTGAGTTAGCAGCACCATAACCTGCAGGAGCTCCATTTACTGCAGCAAACTGAGCATCATAAGTTACATTATCCCACCAATCCCATGGTGCTCCTGCTTCTTCTCCTAATTGTCCAAATGCATTTGGTGTTGTTAATGGAGCAGGTGTTTTAAATACATATAAACCTTCATAGCCACTATTATTTAAATTTGCTGCATTTGTAAAATTATCAGTAAAATCAGCATTTACAAACACATCATTGTTTCCGTACGCATTAGAATAATGGGCAACAGTTCTACTTCCCATAACTTCAACTACAAAATCTCCTGTTGTTGGTACAATTACATCACCAGTGTCAATAGGAGCATATTCATCTTTATAACAATGAAAAGAAACTATCGGCACATCACCAGCTTCTAGCCAAGAAATATCAGCCAAAGCGCCACCTAAATTAAAAGCCATACTGATTTCAGAACTATAAGATGGATTATTTGGAATGTTCCATAATTCTGTTTGACCTGTTGGAGAAGCGAAATCTGGTAAATAAGTAGAATCTGTCCCGTCAGGATTCCCAAAAAATGGAGGATAAACATAAGGAACTGGTTGTGCAGGATTAGTTAAGTTTAAGAATTTAATAAGATTTAATTCTACGCCAGGGTTATCTAGTGCAGCATATCCTAATGAGATATATCCTCCAGTACCTTGACCACCTAAAACAATTTTTGATTGATCAATCCCATAAGGGTTTCCAGTTGCCTCTGTCATTCTCATATACCTAACCATAGCTTTAGCGTCTTGTATGCCTCTGTAAGCAGCCTGAATAAGTGTTGAGGTTCTTACATTTTGATCAGTTGAAGTAGGATTCCAACCTAAACGATTATCCATAGCAACAGCTACATAGCCTTTTTTTGCCCATCTTGTACACTGCTCTACAATTGATAAATCTGATTTAGATCCTGTTGGTTGTCCATTTAGTACTGGTGGTAAAAAACTTCCTGTATGTGCTAAAATAATTACAGGTCTGTTTGTTTCAGTATCTCCAGTTGGTTCATAAATGTCGCATAATATAGGCGCTGGCGCAGGAGCTTGTCCCATCAACATAGGTAATATGCTAATATTTGTAGCATAAGTAACATCAGAAGTAACTGTTACTGCTGAAAAGACATCATCAAGATATCTTGTTTGTGAATTAGCAGAAAACCCTAGAGTAACTAGAATAATTGCTAAGGTTGAGTGTAAATTTTTTTTCATAATTTCAAATTTTGGTTATTAAGCTACAATATTACACAATTTATTTTATATCAAATAATATTGAACAATAAGTCATTCTTCCAATGTAAGGCCCTCCATAAACTTCATAATGCATATTGTTTAATACGTTTGAAGATCCTATTTTTATAGTAGCATTTAGTTCTTGTAGTTTTTTACTTACTTGTATATCCACTAAGTCAAAAGTAGGTACAATGCCAGTAAATTGTGGCGATCCTTCAAATGTAAATTCTTCAACCCATTTGTAGTTTATGCTAAATCCAAAATCTCTAAAAATATTTTTGGTTGCTGATAAATGAATATCTCTACCAATAATTCCTAGGTTGTATTTGTGTTCTGGGGTATTGTAAGCAGGGATTATTGGATCCTCTGTTCCTTCTTCATTCAGTTTATTCCAAGAATAGTTGCCATTTAATGAATAGTTAGGGTGTAAGTAGTAATTGATGGCTATTGAAGCCCCTTGAGTTGTTACCGTGTTTTCAGCATTAGCCGCCATACGATAAGCTTGTATTGAGGGTAATGCAATTTCATAAGCCCCAGTAATGGTATCATCAACTGTGGTATTAAATTTTGCCCCAATTTTATATCCTATAAAATCAGTATAGCGAGAATAATAATAATTTGCATCAATATACACTTTGTTAAAAAGAGTTGTTCTATATCCTATTTCGGCTGACTTTGCTTTCTCAGGCTGTATGGGTTTAACGCTAAAGAATTTTAGACTGTCCTTTGATAATGCTGCAGGCAAATAATAATTAATTAATGATTCAATAGTAACTAGATTCTCCCCATAATCTGTACCATGCCCTTTAAGATTTCCAATTAAAATTGCTCTACCAACATTATAGTAAAGGTATTGATCAGCTAGAGTAGGGTTTCTGATGGCTGATGAAAATGAAAACCGGATTACATCTTTTTCGCTTGGAGTAAGGACAAGTGATACTGCAGGAGAGAAGTTCAAGTCAAAATTTTCATTTTTATCATATCTAAAAGTTATATTAAAAGAACCTTGATCACTTTTTTTCTCAAAACCCATATAGATTCCCATTTCTGTATTAGATATCATATCAGTAGTATCTATAAATAAACTTCCTTTTGTATCTGGTTTGTATTCGCGAATATTTCCGCCTATCTTAATTTTATCAATATCATTGTTTACTAAAAAATATTCTCCATGAATATGATTAAGAGCTGATTTATCATAAAAACCAGTACCACCTTCACTAGCAGTTTTGGAAGTAATATCCTCTAGCGCTACTTTAAATTCTTCACTTCCAGGAACAAGTCTATTGGTTGCTAAATCGGTTAAATCTCGAACTGAGCTATGGTTAGCAATTATCAAATCAGAATTTGCATTTAATACTGAATCGCTCATTACCATCCAGTCATTTATATCAATAGGATTTCCTTGAAACATCCATTGTTGATTTAGAAAACTATATTCAGCAGCTTCCCAATTGACATCTTCCCATTCAAATTGATCTCTCCAATTGTTTTTATAAGCCGTGTACCAGTCTTGATTTGAAGTCTGATTGTATTCTTGTAATCTTAAAGCCGTAAAAACAGCATCATAAGAATCTCCAGCATCCTCTTGAGTTCTATAAGCTCTAATAAAAAATTTATCTTTCTGTTGAATTTCAAATTTGTTTTGCCAGAACTGTATGTTTTTTAAGCTAAAACGATTATCTCCTTGATAAACAGTAGTTCCTGTGCTGTAATTTAAACCATAGATTACTTCTATTTTGGGTGTAATCATATAATGCAAGGAGCTTTGCGCTTTGAAGTTCTTAGTATCATAATCAACAATATCTTTCTCCATATAGCCAGTTCTGTGGAATTTTTTTAAACCTGGATGTGTAAAGTAATTTTGATTAAAATCCTCAGACACATCATTTAAATCTCCATCAGTATCTTCATCACCATATCTGTTAATTGCATCATAACCTCCAGGATTATTAGCTGAAGTTGTTCCATCTACAGCAGCCATATTATCTGCTTCCCAATCATGAGCTTGCATATATGAAACATTTATTTTATAGGCAAATACATCTTCTCCTTTTTTATTTTGAAATTTTTTAGCTAGTCGAAAAGAATTCTCAAAAAGATTTCTGCTTCCGAATTTGTATTGAATAGTTAATCCTTGTTGTATAAATGGGCTTAGAGTTGTCATGCTAATTACCCCATTAAAGGCATTTGGACCGTAATAAGCCGAACTAGCACCTTGTATGATTTCAACTTTCATAATGTCTAGCTCAGATGATCCTAAGAAGTTACCCAGAGAGAAATTAAGTCCTGGAGATTGATTGTCTACTCCATCAATAATTTGAAGCGAACGAACAGGAGAGGTGCTATTAAATCCTCTAGTATTAATTACTTTAAATCCTAAACTAGCAGCCGTAATATCAACTCCTTTCAAGGCTCCCAAACCATCATAAAAGTTAGCAGAAGGGGTTTCTTTTATGGCAATCATATCCAAAGCTTCAACAGTAAGTGCCGATTCTTTTTGTTTCTGAGTTATTCGGCTGTCCACTACTTTTACTTCTTTTAAGTTTTTACTATCAGAAAATAGTTTTATAGGTGTTGGATTTTTTGAATTTATCTCAATGTCTAAGTTTTTGTAGCCCAGATAACTTACACTTAAAGTTGTAGGGAGAGTTCCTTTATGAATAATTGTATATTCTCCATTAAAGTTGGTTGCAGTGCCATTATTTGTTCCTTTTACAATTACATTGGCACCAATTAGAGTTTCGCTTGTTAATCCATCAATAACTATTCCTTTTATTTGTATTTGGGCATAAATTGAAAAATCAATCAAAATAAAAGTAAGTAGTAAAAGTTTCTTCATCAGGATTTTTGTAGGTTCGCAATTTACAAATAATTAGCAAAATGAAAGTAGTATTTTATAATGGAGCATTTATCACTGAAAAAGATTTTTCCATTTCTAGTAATAGCAGAGCTTTTAATTATGGAGATGGTTTCTTTGAAACGGTTAAAATAATTAATTCAAAACCATTTAATTTTTCTTGCCATTTTGAAAGAATTAAACTTGGTTTAAGTGTTTTAAAAATAAGTGATAATTATACTTCAATATTTTTTCAAGAACAAATATCTCAATTGCTAAAGCTTAATAAAATGATAAATGGGAGTATCAAAATTCATATTAGCAGAAGTGGAGCTGGTAGATACTTGCCAAAATCAAATCAGTCAGATTTATTTATTTGTACTATTGATGGGCTTGGATATAAACACAACAATTCCATTTCTTTATGTTTTTATGATAATCAATGTAAAGCCCTTGGTTCTTTGTCAAATATTAAATCTGTCAACTCTTTGGTTTCCGTTTTAGGATCAATTCATGCCAATGAGCATAATTTTGATAATGCAATACTATTAAATACTTCAGGCAATATTATTGAAGCGACTAATGCTAATATTTTTATTGTAAAAGATGAAAAAATATACACACCATCACTCTCTGATGGCTGTGTTGATGGAACTATGAGAAAATGGCTTAGTAAAGAGATAACTATTATTGAAAAATCAATCTTTTCAAATGAAATACTGGATGCTGATGAGGTATTTCTTACTAATTCAACAAGTGGAATTACATCAGTAAAAAGCATAGAAAACACCTCTTTTTATTGCTTTAATACAGCTAATTTTATTCAGCAGCAGTTAATTAATTCAAGCTTGGATTTTTAGGTAAATTTGCCCAGATAGCATACTTTTCATTCTTTGTTTTTATCAAGTCACTCCAAAGTTTTTCACTAGAATAATCCATGCAAAGATCAACATTAGATTCATGTATTATCCAGCCATTTTCTCTAATTTCATTATTCAACTGATCTTCACCCCATCCAGAATAGCCTGCAAAGAATCTTATTTGATTTTTTGAAATTTTGTTTTCAGTTATTAACTCCAAAATTTTATCAAAATCACCTCCCCAGTAGAGTCCCTTAGCAATCTCTTTAGTATTAGAAATCATATCTCCTAAGGTATGAATAAACTGAACAGCATTTTTTTCTACTGGTCCTCCAATATAAACAGGAAAATCACTTAATGGGATATCATTAAGTATTTCATTTAAGTTAATTTTAGTGCCATGGTTTAACACTAATCCTATACTTTCATCAGCACTATGATGGGTAATTAAAACAACACTTTTAAAAAATGTTGGATCACTTAAAGAAGGCTCTGAAATCAATAAGCGTCCTTTTTTGATAGTAAGCATAATTAAATTACTTTTGTTAAAGTTATGTAAATGTACAATTTGAAGGCAAATATATCATGGATTTAAAAAATATGAGGCTTGATTATAAAAAATCAAAGATTGATTTTGAGAATTTAGATGAAAATCCTATTACTTTTTTTTTAAAGTGGTTTGATGATGCTTTAAAAACTAATAAAAATGAAGCAAATGCCTGTGTTTTAGCTACTATTTCTTCTGATCATAAACCATCATCACGTGTAGTTTTGTTAAAAGCTGTAAGTGATAAGGGTTTTACCTTTTTTACGAATTATAAAAGTGATAAATCGATTGATATTACAACTAACAAGTATGTAGCGCTTAATTTTTACTGGCCAGAATTAGAACGTCAAGTGAGAATAAATGGAGAAGCCAAGAAAATAAATCCTAAAGATTCGGATGCTTATTTTAAATCTAGACCAAGAGAAAGTCAGTTGGGAGCTTGGTTAAGCGATCAAAGCACTGCAATTGATTTGAATTACAATTTTACAGCATCATTTAATGAATTAGAAAATCAATTTAAAGGCAAGGAAGTTAAGCGTCCTTTACACTGGGGTGGGTATAATATAGATGCTCAAAAAATTGAGTTTTGGCAAGGAAGACCTTCAAGGTTTCACGACAGGATTTTGTATGAATTTGATGGAGAAAATTGGCATAAAAAAAGGCTAGCACCTTAATGCTAACCTTAGTTTTTAATTCATCAAAAAATACTTTTATTTTTTTGCAACTGTTTTTTTCTTTGTAGTAGTTTTCTTTTCAGGTGCTGCTTTCTTTGCAACAGCTTGCGTTTCAGGTGCTGCTTTCTTTTTATTAGGAACAATAATTGCTACATCCGTTTTTCTAGGTCTTGAAACTCCATAACTGCCTTTAAATATTTTACCCTTTTTTGATTTTTTATCGCCTTTTCCCATAGTGTATTTATAGTGTATTAATTTTGGTAAAGATATAAATTATTATTTAGTGTGCTCGCTTAGGTATTTTTCTTCAATTTCTGCTGCTGATTTAATGCTATTTCTTAGCCATTGCAGCATTACTTTCTCTTGCTGATCTAATGATAATTTCCAATCCATATTTGATTGTCTCATTTTATAAGTTAAATGTTGTAAACATAATGATACCGAAACCGAAATATTATAACTTTCTGTAAATCCATATATTGGTATTTTCATTCTTTTATCTGCCAGGGTTAATGTTTCTTTACTACAACCTTTCACTTCAGCTCCAAAAAATAAAGCAGTTTTCTTTGTGATATCTAAATCATATAAATCACAATCAGCATTGTGCGGTGTAGTTGCAATTATTTGGTAGCCATTTGATTTAAGATTTTCAATAGCTTCAATACTGTTATGTTTGTTTTGGTTGTATCGTTTTGTTGTAATCCATTTTTCTGCACCCATTGATACTTCTGAATCATCATTAAAGAGGTTGTCATTTTCGATAATATGTACATCTTGTATCCCAAAACAATCAGCCGATCTTATTGAGGCAGAAATATTTCTTCCTTGAAAAATATTTTCAAGCACAATGGTAAGGTGTTGGGTTCTTTCTTGGATTTTAGCTTCAAAAAGTTTGCGTCTTTCATCTAATACAAACCCTTTAAGATGTTCCACTAAATCAGCAGTTAATTCAGGCATACTATTTTATGCTGTTCAGTGATTTTATTTCCTTGTAGAAATTGTTGAATGGTCATAGGGTTTTTCCCCTCAACTTGTAAATTAAGGATAGCAATTGCATCTTTTTTGGTATTGATATGCAAGTAGGTTTTATTATCAGTCTTAATACCCCAAAGATCTTTTGATTCTGATTTAATAACTTCCGTCAGATGCAATTTTATTCTTTTTTGATTACTCATATTATCTTCTAAATAAAACCAAGCGGAAGGACAAATAGCGACATCTTTTAACATGATGTTGTTAGCTAAAAAAGGGGAGAGGCCTCTTACCAAATTGTGAATATCAATAGCTGATTTTTTCCAATTTATTTGAAGTAGTTCTTTAGTTAATTTGGGAGCCTCTAAGATAGCTTTACTAGCTTTTTGAGGTATTTGGACTGCAGAATCATTCTTAATTGCATTCAGTGTGCTAATAAGTAGATTATTTCCTTTACTTACTAGTTTTTCATGCAATTGTGCAGCTGTAATTGTATCAGTTAATTGAATTTTTTCTTGCTGAATAATTGCTCCTGAATCAATGTTTTGATCGATAAAAAAAATACTAATCCCAGTTTCTTTTTCGCCATTAATTAATACTCGATTTATTGGAGCTGCACCTCTGTAATTTGGAAGTAGTGAAGTATGAAGATTTATAGTTCCTTTTGTGGGTATTTTCCAAACAACTTCAGGAAGCATTCTAAAGGCTACAACAACAAATAAGTCGGCCTTAAAATTTGTAAGTGTATTAACAAACCCATCTGCTCTTAATTTTTCGGGTTGTAAAACTGGAAGGTTATTTGTTAAAGCAACTTGTTTAACTGCACAAGCTTTTAGCTGCTTACCTCTACCAGTTTTACTATCAGCAGGAGTTACCACTGCAACGATTTCATTTCCATTCTCAATTAAATATTGAAGATTAGCTGCAGCAAATTCTGGAGTTCCAAAAAATACAATTTTCATAAGACAAATTTATCCTTTCCATTGGTATTTATTCCCAAACTTTGCAATTTTATCGTTATCAAATAAAAAGTTTAATATATTGATGATTTCTTGTTCTCTAACATCAGATATTGAATTGCAGAGTTCTGTTAAAGTCATTTCAGTATCACTTAAGAGCTGTCTAATTCTTTCGGAAATTTCTTTAAATTCTTTATCCTTTATAGCATTTCTTTTCTCGATAATACATACATCACAAAGGTCACATTTATCTGATTTTTCTTCTCCAAAATAATGGAGTAATAGTTGACTTCTACAGCTGTCTTTTTTGTTTATGTAATTTGCAATATCACTTAGTTTTTTACTTTCATAGGCCTTTCTTTCTTCCCATTTTTTTTCGTTTAGGTGCAGGCTGTTTAAATCTTGTCGAGCTTGCAAAAATGTAAGTTGACCAAGGTCGTTTTGTTCTTGATAATCTATAATCTCTAGTTGTTTAAGTTTAGATAATATTGTTTTTACCTCATCAATTGAACTGTTAAAACGACTTGCAATTTCTTTTTCATTAATTACAACAAGATGATTAAAAAGATTATTATAAGATCTTAAAAGTAATTTTATAAAGGGATCATAAAATTTATTTGTTATTTGAAATTTGTATAACTCTGAGCTTGGAATGGTAATCTTTACTTTTGAAGGAGAGTTTATCCCATCCGAAAGTTTTATTTTTTCTTCTTTTTCTAGATATTTAAGAATATTATAGGTTTTTAAGCTATTGGTTTCATACCTTTCGGTAAATGCTGCAATATCAAAAGGAATAGGATCCTCAGGAAAATCAGCTATAGCAATTTGAAGATAATTTGCTATATTTTGATAACCCTCTAATATTTCTTCAATAGTAGGATACTTAAGTTTTAATAAATCTTCTTGTTTTTTAATGTCACTATTATTTGCAAGCAAAAACGCATAAGCTTGTTTCCCATTTCTACCAGCCCTACCAGCTTCTTGGAAATAAGCTTCAATTGTAAAGGGTAAATCCAGATGAACTACAAGTTTAACATCTGCTTTATCAATCCCCATTCCAAAAGAATTGGTAGCAACCATAATTCTTGTTTGATTTTTAGTCCAACTCTCTTGTCTAGTAGTTCTTACTTCAGCTGACAATCCAGCATGATAATAATTGGCTGAAAAGTTATTAGTAACTAAAAAGTCTGTTATATCTTTGGCTTTCTTTCGAGTACCCACATAAATGATTACGGAACTTTTTATTTTATTTAATAATTTCAATAATCTTGAATTTTTATCTTCAATATTATCTACTACATAGGACATGTTAACTCTAGTAAAAGAGGATTTAATTAAGTTTTCTTGTTTAAATAAAAGGTTCTGTTGGATATCTTTGATTACATCAGCAGTAGCAGTGGCAGTAAGGGCTAGAAGTGGTACATCTGGAATGATACTTCTTATTTCAGAAATATGGCGGTAAGAGGGCCGAAAATTATGCCCCCACTCTGATATACAGTGAGCTTCATCAACGGTAATCAAATTAATATTCATTTCCTTAATGCGACTTTGGACCAAATCATTTTGTAATCTTTCAGGAGATAAATACAGAAATTTCACACCTCCATATATACAATTAGTAAGTGCTGTATCAATCTCAGAATAATGCATATTACTGGTTATAGCTACAGATTTTATTCCTTTTGATTGTAAGTGCCTTACTTGATCATCCATTAAAGCAATAAGAGGGGAAATTACTAAGCATATTCCTTCTTGCATAAGTGCGGGAACTTGGTAGCAAATTGATTTTCCACCACCAGTTGGTAATAAAGCAAGGGTATCTTTTTGCTCAATGATTTGGTCTATAATTTCTTCTTGCTTTAAGCGAAACTGAGTGTGTCCCCAATATTTTATTAATACATCAATCGCATTCATTAAAACCAAAAGTACAAAATAAAAAATACCTCTAGAATATAGAATTTTTTATAGAAAATTACAAAGTATGTTTACTTGTTGTCGGCTAAGAATCGTTCGGCATCTAAGGCGGCCATACATCCGGTTCCAGCTGATGTTACTGCTTGGCGATAAACATGATCTGCTACATCACCTGCGGCAAAAACTCCAGCTATTTTAGTTTTTGAGGTTCCCGCTTCAACAATTAAATATCCATTTTCATCCATATCCAATTGCCCTTTAAATAAATCAGTATTTGGTTTATGCCCAATAGCTACAAAAAAACCTGAAGCTGGAATAGTAATTTCTTCACCACTTTTATTATTTACTGCAGTTACACTTTCAACTCCTATAACACCAGGCTCTCCATTAATACTTTTGGTATCGTAATTGAACAGCACCTTAAGATTTGGAGTCTTAAATACTCTATGTTGCATGGCTTTTGAGGCACGCATTTCATCTTTACGCACTAGCATAGTTACTTTAGTGCACATCTTTGCAAGATAAGTAGCCTCTTCAGCAGCAGTATCTCCTGCACCAACAACTACAACCTCTTTTCCTTTGTAGAAAAATCCATCACAAGTTGCGCAAGCCGATACACCATATCCATTTAATCTTTTTTCATCATCCATTCCTAACCATTTGGCAGATGCACCTGTTGCAATAATGACTGTTTCAGCTAAAATAATATCTTTTTCATCTACTTCCACTTTGAAAGGGCGCGCAGAAAAATCTACTTTTGTAACCATTCCCCATCTTGTATCTGTACCGAACCTTTCAGCTTGAGCTTTAAAGTCTTCCATCATTTCAGGGCCCTTAATTCCATCTTTATATCCAGGGTAATTATCAACATCAGTAGTAGTAGTTAACTGACCTCCTGGTTGTAATCCTTGAATAACAACTGGGTTCATATCAGCTCTTGCCGCATAAATTGCTGCACTATAGCCAGCAGGACCTGAACCAATTATTAATACTTCTACTTTTTCAATTGCTGTATTCATTTTTTGTAAAATTAAAATATATCTTCAATTTTTGGAGTATATTGCTCAAAAATAGTAGTGTCTTTTACAATAGGCACTAAGTAATATACTGGGCTATATCCTGTCCAAACGCCTAATCCTCCATTGATATTACTTACTAAATTTGCAGGTTCGGCAAATGGATTTCCATTTGTACCTGCTTGCCTAACTAAGCCTCTCCAGAACTTAAGAGATGGCTCATCTATCTGACAAAACTTGATTAATACAATGTCTTTATCACGCTCTAAAATAGTACCATCTTTACATTCTCTAGTATGATAAGCATTGTACTTCCCATTAGGAAATCCTCCATTATCTCCAGGTCTTGGAAAGTAGGTCTCAAAGGATTCTCCATTAATTAAAATATCGCTTCCAGCATCTACCAATTGTAATGGAAAATCTGTTCTGTTTTTACTCTTACAACTATCTTCATTAAATGTGTAGTGCTGCAATCTTTTGCTTTTAACCAATATATTATTTTGCTGATCAGCTGGATCAGAATATACAGCTCTTATATCACATTTATAAGTTGAATCAGCTGTTTCACTTTGCTCCACCCAAAGAGAATCTAATGGTGTTGCTTTAGGAATGAATGTTTCTGCTGTAATTCTTTGATTATTCCACTTAATTTCTAAATAGTATGTTCTTTCTGCTTTACTAAATTCATATGCATTAGGATTATCAAAATAGCTTTTATCGGTATAAATAGGTATCAAAGTATCTAGCTCATCTATTATTTCTAAAATTCTTATTTCTTTTTCTCCACTATCATTATAGTACCAAACTATAACTGAGTCAGCATCAGTTACAAATAAATCATTATAAGTATTAGGGTCAATCGGATCAAAATATCCCTGGTTCTTTGTTAAAATGACATAAGGTGGAAATCCAGGTTCAATATAGCCTTCTACAACAAGTTTGCTTGCTGATTGAGGTAAGTCTAGTGTTATCTCTTCTTGACAGGAAAAAAGAATCAAACTAAAAAAGATCATTAAATAGTTTTTCATAATTTAAAAATTAAAGTTCCAGGTAACAGATGGTAAAATTGGGAATATGGAAACTTGATAGGCTTTTGGAGTTACATTACCTTCTACAAAACTCCCATCTTCAACTCCTTCTGGTGCTTCTAATGCAAAATAAATAAAATAAGGATTCTTTCTGCTATAAACATTATAGATTGAGAAGTTCCATGAAGATTGGAATTTTTTCTTCTTTTGAGGGGTATATGTAGCACTTATATCAAGCCTGTGATAAGGGTCCATTCTAAATCCATTTCTAGAAGTAAATTCGGTATAAATATTTTCTCCTATTGCATATCTTTCATTAGGAAGTGTAATTGCATTGCCCGTCCCATAAACAAAAACACTGCTAAAGCTCCATTTATCAGATAGTTTATGTGTAGCGGTTATCTCTAGATCATGCCTTCTATCGTATTTAGCAGGGAAAGGATCTCCATTATTTACATCATCAAAGAATAATGTTGTTTTGGAAAGGGTGTAACCAATCCAGCCAGTTGTTTTTCCTTTGTTCTTTTTAAGTAATAATTCAATTCCGTAAGAATCACCATTGCCAAAAGCAAAAGCATCATCACTACTTGTATTGGTATTATCCTCTGGCAAAACCCCTTCTTTGTACTCAATGAGATTGGTCATTTCTTTATAATAGGCCTCAATAGAAGTTTCGTACATATTATCATTTAGATTTTTAAAATAACCTATTGCATATTGATCGGCAAATTTTGGCTCTATACCTGCAGAACTTGGAATCCAAAGATCTGTTGGTAAAGTTACACTTGAAGTAGATGCTAAATGAATGTACTGGTAGTTTTGAGTATAAGCACCTTTAATAGAACTTGTAGGTGTTAATTGATATCTAAATGATAATCTAGGCTCGATATGCCTGTAATTATCATCACTTCTAGTAAAATCATTTTTTATATAGTCACGGAAACTGATATATCCGCTATGTTGAAAAGAAGAATATCTTAATCCTGCATGTATTTTTAATACATCCGAAACTTCAAAATCATCTGATAAATACAAAGCCCCCTCATTGGAATACTGTTTAAATATTTGATCCGGTTCAAAAACTACATCACCTGATTTTCCGGTAGCATTACCTGGGCTGAATTCATGATAAATATAATTGGTTCCGAATTTTACAGTGTGTCTTTGGTTGGGTTGATACAAAAAATCAACCTTAGTATTCCAATCATTAATTCCTGAGAATATTTTTAGTTCAAATTCACTTTGAGCAATATTAAATTCAAAGCGAAAATCTGAGAATATAAGTGATGTGTTCATAAATAATTTATCAGTAAATAAATGATTCCATCTTAATGAAGTAGTAGCATTTCCCCATGGGATTTTTATTCCAATACCGTTATCGGTATTAGCAAAGTTAAAAACATCTCTCCCAAAATATCCACTTAAATACAAACGATCCTTATCAGATATTCTGTAATTTACTTTGGTTGTTAAATCGTAAAAATAATATCCTGAACCATAAGATGGACTATCCTTAGGTATAAATGGTTTTGATAGCACATCTATATAAGTTCTTCTTCCAGAAACAATAAAAGAACTTTTTTCTTTTTGAATCGGTCCTTGAATAGTTAAGCGTGAGGAAAGCAAACCAATACCGCCATCAACTTCATATTTTTTATTATTACCATCCTTCATAGTAATGTCTAAAACGGAAGAAAGTCTTCCTCCATATTCTGCAGGCATACCTCCTTTAATGATGTTGATATCTTTAATAGCATCTGCATTAAATACCGAGAAAAAGCCAAAAAGATGGGCAGCATTATACACTACTGCTTCATCAAGTAATATCAAGTTTTGGTCAGGACCACCACCTCTTACATATAGGCCTGAATTTCCTTCTCCACCTGATTGAATTCCAGGTAAAAGTTGTGCTGATTTTAAAATATCAACCTCTCCAAAAATTACAGGTAGTTGTTTGATATTTCCAACTTCTAGTTTGGCTTGGCTCATATCAGAACTGCTTACATTTTTATCTAATCTTTCACCCGTTACAATTACTTCTTCTGTTAGAATAGCATCATTATTTAATCCTACATTTAATCGGAGATCTTTATTAAAAGTAATGTTTTTAGTAATAGTCTTATATCCTATGAATGAGTACATAATCATATAATTTCCTTCTTCCATAGTTAGAGAATAGAATCCATATTGATTGCTGGCAGTACCTTTATATGTTTTCTGATCATAAATAGAAACACCTATTAGGTTTTCGCCTGATTCATTATCTTGAACATAGCCACTAATAGTATATTGATTCTGTGCAATAGCACTAAATGAATACAATAAGAAAGCTATTACTAGAGTAGATTTTGTTGTGTTTTTAAAATAAGAGGAGTTCAAAATAGATTTTTAAAAGTGTATGCAAAAAAACAAAACTAATTTCAATATATTGTGGATAAAATGAAATAAAATTCAACAAAAATGCAATTGTTTGTTAATTAGATTCTGATTGGTTTTATACAATAAAAATTACTAGAAATTGTATGTTCTTGATTTAGAACTTAAAGAGAAATAAGAATTGGATAAAAAGAGATATAACAACATTTTGAATGGATAAGATTTTTATAATGAAAGTTGTGATGTAAGAAATAATTAGTCTACTTTTGTAGTAAATAAAAACTTATTATGAAATTATCAAAATTAGTATTTGCGTTCATTACTTTATTATCTATCTCAGTAAATGCACAAGTTATAAAGTTAACTGAAACCTCCAATCAGTTTGTAATTACCTCAAAATCATTATCTGAATTTACTTTTGTAAATCACTTATCAGAGATTAATACATTGAGAGTGAAAAAAGATGCTAACGAATTTGTTAAATTAATCGTTAGTGGCTATGGTGAAAATGCTAAAAAAGGAAATGCTGAATTACCAGTTTTGGAAGAGTTGATTAATATTCCTTTTGGTGCCACTGTTGCAATAAAGATTTTGAATAAAGAAGAGCAAATCATTTCTTTGTCAGATTATGGGATTGATAATTTAGTTTTTCCATCTCAACCATCAATCTCAAAAGGAGAGAATGCTGAGGATGCACCATTTTATTTTAATAAAGCATATTATAGTAATGATGGTTTTTATGATACAGATATAGTAACCACTGAACTTTTAGGCAAAATGAGAGGGCAACAGTTAGCAAGACTTTCAGTAGCTCCTTTTCAATACAATCCTACTACTAATGAGTTAAAAGTTATTACAAAATTAGAGGTGAAAATTACTTTTAAGAATATTGATCTTGAAGGTCATAAAACAAACCAACAAAAATACTATTCTGCAGAATTTAACCATTTATTTAAAACATGTATTAATTACATACCTTCACAACAAAAGGATGTCATTACAACTTATCCAGTGAAATACGTGATTATTGCTGATCCTGCTTTTCAAGCAGCTATACAGCCTTTAGTAGATTGGAAAACTCGCAAGGGATTTATGGTGGTTCAGGGATATACGAATGACCCCTTAGTAGGAAATACAACTACTTCAATACATGCATTTATTAAAAATATGTATGACAATGCTACGCCTAGTGATCCTGCTCCAACTTATTTGTTAATTGTAGGAGATGATGGACAGGTCCCATCATTTGATAATGGTTCGCATCTTTCCGATATGTATTATTGTGAATTTGATGGTGGTGGCGATTTTTATCCAGAGATGTATTATGGGAGGTTTTCAGCAACTATTCCTGAACAGGTTCAAGTTCAAGTACAGAAAACACTAACCCACGAGCAATATACTTTTACTGATCCTTCTTTTTTAGATGAGGTAGTTTTGGTAGCAGGAGTGGATGCTTCTATGGCGCCAACTTATGGTAATGGTCAAATAAATTATGGAACAGATAATTATTTTAATGCAGCACATGGATTAACTATTCATAATTATTTATATGGTTCAGGAACTCCAATTACCTCTGATATGCCACAAGCTTCAGCTGCTATTATTGCAGATGTGAGTGCTGGAGTAGGTTTTGCAAATTATTCGGCACATTGTGGTAGTTCGGGCTGGTCTGATCCTTCTTTTGAAACATCTGATATTAGTGGGTTACAAAATTTTGATCAATATGGTGTAATGATAGGAAATTGTTGCCAATCCAATAAATTTGATGTGGCAGTGTGTTTTGGTGAAGCAATTTTAAGAGCAAGTAATAAAGGGGCTGTAGCATATATTGGAGGTTCAAATAATACTTATTGGAATGAAGATTTTTGGTGGGCTGTTGGTAATGGCAGTATTTCTGCTAATCCTACCTATGCCGGAACTGGTTTGGCAGTCTATGATTGTTTGATGCACGAGAATGGAGAGCAGCAAGATGATTGGTTTATTACAACCGGACAAATGTTGCATTCAGGAAATTTAGCAGTTACTCAAGCTGGTGGTTCCGAGCAGTATTATTGGGAAATTTATCATTTAATGGGAGACCCCTCTTTAATGCCATATATTGGTGTACCCACTTTACTTATTGCATCTCATGGTGCTGCAACTCCAGTAGGCACCACTACTTTTACAGTTACAACTGAGGAAAATGCTTATGTTGCAATATCAATGAATGGAGTTCTTTTTGATGCACAGCTTGCTGATGCTACAGGAATAGTAAACTTAACTTTCCCTGCGATTTCTAATGTTGGAGTTGCTGATATTGTAATTACCAAACAATTCAAACAACCCTATGAAGGTACAGTCCAAATTATTTCTCCTAATGGACCGTATGTAATTTATTCTTCTAGTGTTATTAATGATATGGCAGGAAATAATAACTCACTTGTTGATTATAATGAACTTATTGATATGATGGTTAATTTGCATAATGTAGGCTCGGTTAACGCAACCAGTGTTAGTGTAGTAATAACTACTACAGATCCTTATGTGACATTAATTAATACTAGTGTAAATATACCATTAATTAATACCTCACAGGTTGTTTCAATACCAACTCCTTTTAGTTTTCAAGTTGCTTCTTTTGTTCCTGATCAGCATATTACTACTTTCACATTGACCATATCTGATAATTTAGGAAACACTTGGACTTCAACGGTAAACGTATTACTAAATGCTCCAGTATTAGATCATACTAATTTTACAGTTGCTGATGCCGTATTGGGCAATGGGAATGGTGTTTTGGATGCAGGCGAAACTTTAGATTTAGTTGTTGATGTAACAAATACAGGTCATGCTGATATAGCTAGTTTAATAGCTACTTTAGGATGCTTATCTTCTTATGTTACAGTTAATTCTACAACATCAAATGTTGCTTCTTTGGCTGTGAATGGACAACAGGCTACTACTTTTAACATCACAATTAATCCAAACACTCCAGTGGGCACATTTGCTGAGTTTCCATTTGATCTAACAGATGGTTTTTATTCTTACAATAATACTTTTAGTCAAGTTATAGGAATTATTGATGAGGATTACGAAACGGGTGATTTTACACAATATGCTTGGATAAATGATATTGATTACCCATGGACTATAGATAATGTAAATGTTTATGAAGGCAGTAACTCTACAAAATCAGGAGCTGGATTACCTGATGGTTTGGTTTCAAACCTTGAGATCAATGTAGATGTAACAGCTCCGGGTGATATTTCATTTTATAAATTTGTTTCTTCTGAACAATATGACTTTTTGCAATTCTATATTGATGGGAACAAACAAGGAGAGTGGTCAGGTATTGATAATTCTTGGAGTTTTGCTTCTTTCCCAGTAACAGTGGGGACTCATAATTTTGAGTGGGAATATGATAAAGATGGAAGCGTGTATTATGGTGAGGATTGTGCTTGGTTAGATTATATTGTTTTTCCTCCAATTGATTTAGGTCAAACAACAAATATTGATGAGGCTAATTTTAATTTTGAACTTTTTCCAAACCCTACTATGGGTAGTTTTAACTTAACTTTTAATGATGCTAAGAATCATACTGTAGAAGTGTTTGACACTAATGGTAAGCGGATTTCATCTTTAAATAATCAGTCAGTAAAAACTGTTGTAAACTTGACAGAATATTCAGCAGGAACTTACACTATAAAAGTAATGCCTGAGGCAATTACTTATCAAATTGTAAAGCAGTAATGGGCAAAGCGCTCGGTATTGATTATGGTACAAAGCGCACAGGTATTGCAATTACGGATGCTCTGCAAATTATAGCTACAGGATTAACTACTGTTGCCACTCATACCCTTGATGATTTTATTGCTGATATTGTACTCAAAGAAGATATTGATTGCTTTGTAGTGGGCGATCCTAAAAATTTGGATGGCACAAACACTGATAGTACAGCACATGTAAGTGGTTTTGTAAAACGATTGCAAAAATTATATCCAACAACTCTTGTTCATCAAATTGATGAAAGATTTACTTCTAAAATTGCTAAGCAAAGTATATTAGCTAGTGGAGTTAAAAAGAAATCAAGGCAAAATAAAGCCCTAGTTGATAAGCTGAGTGCAACTATTATTTTACAAAATTATTTAGATTACCGCTAGTTAATTTCTTTTTTAGATATTCTCCAGTAATTGATTTTTTTGATTCAATCATATTCTCTGGAGTGCCTTCAAAAACTATTTTACCTCCTTTATCTCCTCCTTCAGGTCCTAAGTCAATAATCCAATCAGCACATTTTATTACATCCATATTATGTTCAATACAAATAATGGAATGTCCTTTTTCGATTAATGCATAAAAGGAATTTAGCAACTTATTTATATCATGAAAATGCAGGCCGGTTGTGGGTTCGTCAAAAATAAATAGTGTTTTATCTGGCGTATTTCCTTTGCTTAGAAATAAAGCTAATTTAATTCTTTGGGCCTCTCCACCACTTAGGGTATTAGAAGATTGCCCTAGCTTTACATAGCCTAACCCAACATCTTTGAGAGGTTGAATCCTTTTGGCGATTGTTGGTTGATTATTACTATTAAAAAACTCAATTGCTTCATCAACTGATAAGGTTAAAATATCAGCAATATTTTTATCTGAAAATTTTATTTCTAAGATTTCTTCTTTGAACCTTTTTCCTTTACATTGCTCACACTCCAAATACACATCAGCCATAAATTGCATTTCAACTATAGTTTCTCCTTCACCTTTGCAGTTGTCACATCTGCCACCATCAACATTAAAAGAGAAAAAACCAGGCGTATATTTTCTATGTTCCGCTAGTGGTTGGCTTGCAAATAACTTACGAATATCATCATATACTTTTATATATGTTGATGGGTTTGATCGTGAGGATTTCCCTATTGGATCTTGATCAATAAATTCTAATTTACTTAATGATTTGGCACTGATATCTATGCTTTCATAATTTTTATTTTCCTTTGAATAGAGGCCAAAATAATTATTGATGGCCGGCTTTAAAACATCTCTTACAAGTGTTGATTTTCCTGAACCACTCATTCCAGTTATGAGGGTTAAGCCACCAATAGGAATGTTAATGTTAATGTCTTCTAAGTTGTGCTGATTTATTCCTTTTAATGAGATTTTATCCTTTAATTTTCTTCTTATTTTTGGTATTGGAATTTGTAAATTTCCTGATAAATACTTAGTAGTTAAGCTTTTCTTTTCTTTAAAGATATCTTTTAAGAGCCCTTGATAAATTATTTCTCCACCATTAAGCCCTGCCTCTGGTCCGATATCAATTATTTGATCGGCCTCCCACATTATTTCTTCATCATGTTCTACTACAATTACTGTGTTACCGATATCTCTGAGCTCTTTTAATATTTTGATAAGTCTTTCGGTATCCTTAGAGTGTAATCCAATACTTGGCTCGTCTAGAATGTACATGGCTCCTACAAGTGAGCTTCCAATTGATGTGGCAAGATTAATTCTTTGTGATTCACCCCCTGAAAGAGTATTTGACTTTCTGTCAAGGGTTAAATAACTCAAACCTACTTCATTTAGGTAGTATAGTCTACTTTTTATCTCTAAAATTAATCTGTCTGCAATTTTTTTATCAGTATCATTTAGTTTGATGGTATTAAAAAATTCTATTGCTATCGCAATACTCATTTTGTTGATTTCAGCAATATTTTTGCCATCTACTCTTACATAAAGCGCATCTTTTCTTAATCTGCTTCCTCCACAATCAGTACAGTGCGTTTTTCCTCTGTATCTAGCAATAAGCACTCTATTTTGTATTTTGTATTTATCGCTTTCTAGTTTTTGAAAAAAATGATGAATTCCTTTGCATTTATCTTTTCCATTCCATAACAAATCTTTTTCTTCTTCTGAAAGAGCATTATAGGCTTTGTGAACTGGAAAATCATATTTGGCGGAACGTATAATAAATCTATCTTTCCATACGCTTATTTTTTCTCCACTCCAACAGGCGACTACCCCTTGGTAAACAGATAATTTTTCATTCAGAATTACTTTTTTTTGATCAATCCCTAAAATTGAACCATACCCTTCGCATACTTTACAGGCGCCATAAGGATTGTTAAAAGCAAAGAAGTTAGCTGATGGATTTTCAAATATAATTTCGTCAAGTGTAAACTTATTTGAGAAGTTTGTTATACTCTTTTCAATTAGTATAGAGCATTCTCCATGTCCTTCAAAAAAAGCGGTTTGCACAGAGTCAGCAATTCTACTCTCATTATTAATTTGATCAATTATGATTCTGTCAATTACAATTGCTATTTCTTTTTCAGTAATACTAATGTTTTCGTTTATTAGAGTATTTATTTTATGAATTTCTCCATCAAAATAAATCCTAGAAAACCCTTGTTGGTTTAGAGTAGTTAATATATCAGTATCTTTTTTTGGGTATTTTGCAAGGATTACAATAGTTGTGCCTTCTTTTTGTTGAGTGATAAAATCAACAACATCACTAACTTGATGTCGTTTCACTTCTTTAGCTGATATTGGTGAATATGTTTTTCCTATTCTTGCAAAAAGCAATTTTAGGTAGTCATAAATCTCAGTTGATGTACCAATAGTTGATCTTGGATTGTTAGTAGTTGTTTTTTGTTCAATAGCAATTGCAGGACAAATGCCAAGTATTTCATCTACATCAGGTTTTTGTAATTTTCCAAGGAATTGCCGGGCGTATGATGACAGACTTTCAATGTATCTTCTTTGCCCTTCAGCAAACAAAGTGTCAAAGGCTAATGACGATTTTCCACTTCCTGAGACTCCAGAAATAACAATTAATTTGTTTTTTGGGATCTTAATTGAGATGTTTTTGAGGTTATGTATTTTCGCCCCTCTAATCTCAATATTATCGGTAGTGTTGTTGTGTGTTTTTGGCATCAATATTTAGCAGATTTGCAAAATTAAGCAATTCAATTTGTTTAATTCAAAATGTTTTACTATATTTGTCCTAACAATTATTAAATTAATTAATAACCAAAAAATACGCTTATAAAGAAACATCTACTTTAAATTTTTATTAACTAAAAACTGAGTATATGTCAACTAGCGTTCTATCCGATCAAGAATTAGTAAAAAAGTATTTAACTGGTGATAATTCATCATTTGAAATATTATTGAAACGTCATAAAAGCAGAGTGTTTGCTTTTATAATGTCTAAAATTAAGAATAGAGATATTACTGAAGATCTCTTTCAGGACACTTTTATAAAAGTCATTAATTCTTTACAAAAAGGCAAGTATAATGAGGAAGGAAAATTCTTGCCATGGATGATGAGAATTGCTCATAATTTAGTTATTGATCATTTTCGTGCGGCATCTAAAATGAAAAATATTCGGTCCACTGATGACTTTAATATATTTGATATAATAAATGATGGTAATAGAGGGCAAGATGAAGAAATGATTCGTGAAAAAGTCCATGCCGATTTAAATATGCTTATTAAAGATCTTCCTGAGGATCAAATGGAAGTATTAAAAATGAGATATTTTGAGGATATGTCCTTTAAAGAAATATCAGAAATAACGGGTGTCAGTATTAATACTTCACTAGGTAGGATGCGATATGCTCTTATTAATTTAAGAAATTTGGCTGAGGCACAAAATATTGACCTTTCTCAAAAATAATCTACATATTATATAATATAAAATTGTAGGGGGCGTTAATTTGGTGTATGAACATTAAAAACACTAAATATGATAAAAAACGCTACGCTAAAATTGTGGGACTTACTTTTAAAAGAGGAATATTCGGCCTTTGATAGATCAGTACACAAAATTCTTTCTACGACACAGTTAGAACCCAAAAAAGAAACAATAAATAAAATTCTTGCTTACGCAATGTCGGTAAGAGGAATTAAAATGAAATCGAATGATAAGATTTTAATATCTTTAAATTAAGTGGTTTTGGTTAAAAAAAGGAGGCAGCTGCCTCTTTTTTTTTAAGTTTGTAGCTGTGAATAAGCAAGAAAGAATCAAGCAATTTATTGCGCATTTTTCTGAAAATATGCCTGAGGCAAAAACAGAATTAGAGTATAAAAATGCTTTTGAACTCACAGTTGCGGTAGTGCTTTCAGCCCAGTGTACCGATAAGAGGGTAAATATTATAACTAAAAATTTATTTAAAGAAATGCCAGTGCCTCAGGTAATGGCTGAAGCTTCCATTAATGCTATTTTTGAGTTGATAAAATCTTGTTCTTATCCAAGAAATAAAGCCAAACATCTTTCTGGTTTAGCCAAAATGGTAATTGCAGATTTTAATGGTAAAATCCCAGCAAATTTGGAGGACTTACAAAAATTACCTGGTGTAGGAAGAAAAACCGCTAATGTAGTTGGGTCAGTCTACTTTGATATTCCTGCAATGCCAGTTGATACTCATGTTTTTCGTGTAGCAAACAGAATTGGGCTTACTAAAAATGCTAAAAATTCTTTGGAGTCTGAATTGCAATTGCTAAAACTTTTCCCGAAGGAAAAATTAAATATTGCTCATCATTGGCTTATTTTACATGGAAGATATCTTTGTAAAGCAAGAAGACCTGAATGTGAAAGATGTGGCATTACATCTATTTGTAATTTTTTTTTAAAAAAGTAATTTTGTTAATAAATCAAACTTATTTTTTTTCATGTTTGGAAAAGAATTTCTCTAATTTGTATAAAATAAATAAATTATGAGTAACAAGGATCAAAGCGAAAAATTAAAAGTATTAGAACTTACAATAGGTAAGTTAGAAAAGTCATACGGTAAAGGGGTAGTAATGAAATTAGGAGATAGGGTAGTTGAGAATATTGCTTCAATTCCTACAGGTTCTATAAACTTAGATCTAGCCTTAGGAGTAGGTGGTTATCCTAGAGGCAGAGTTATTGAAATTTATGGTCCAGAATCATCTGGTAAAACTACATTAACTATACATGCCATTGCAGAGGTCCAAAAGCAAGGTGGTGTAGCTGCATTTATTGATGCTGAACATGCTTTTGATGCTTCTTATGCTGTTGCATTAGGTGTTGATATTGATAATCTTTATATTTCCCAACCTGATAATGGTGAGCAGGCACTTGAAATAGCTGATCATTTAATTAGTTCAGGTGCTGTTGACTTAGTTGTTATTGATTCAGTTGCTGCGCTTACTCCTAGAGCAGAGATTGAAGGAGAGATGGGAGATAGCAAAATGGGATTGCATGCAAGGTTAATGTCTCAGGCTTTAAGAAAATTGACTGCTACTATAAGCAAAACGCAATGTACAGTTATATTTATCAATCAGTTAAGGATGAAAATTGGAGTTATGTTTGGCAATCCTGAAACAACTACTGGTGGGAATGCATTAAAGTTTTACGCCTCTGTTCGATTAGATATTAGAAAGGTAAGTTCCATAAAAAATGGAGATGAGGTCATTGGTAATAGAACTAAAGTAAAAGTAGTTAAGAATAAAGTAGCTCCTCCTTTTAGAAATGTTGAATTTGATATTATGTTTGGGGAAGGGATTTCTCGCTCAGGTGAAGTATTAGATAAGGCAATTGATTTAGAGATTGTTAAAAAATCTGGTTCTTGGTTTTCTTATGAAGACACAAAACTTGGCCAAGGTAGAGATGCTGCAAAACAAATGATTGCTGATAATCCTGAACTTTCTCTAGTGATTGAAACAAAAATTAAAGAAGTATTAACTTCAGCATAACATGATTGGTAAAATTGCATTTATTGCACTTTTAATTCTTGCTTCTTGTAGTTCTTTTAAGCAGAAAGAACAAAAATCTGAAATTCAAATACTTTCCGAAAAGATTGCTCAAAATCCTACAGACATTTATTTGTTGTATAGTAGGGTGGATTATAATAAATCAAAAAATGAGTTAGAATCAGCTTTGTTTGATTTAAAAGAAATTGTTAGGCTAGATTCATTAGATGCAAATAATCACTATAATATTGCTGAGGTTTATTTTGAGTTGTCCAAAGTTCAAAATCCAAATCCTCAATATCCTTCATTAGTTAAATATCATCTTGAAAAGGCAGTTAAGATTGATCCTAAAAACAAAAAAGCGCTTGCTTTAATGGGGGAGTTGCTTTTAGCCTATAATAAATATCAAGATGCTATAAAATCGTTTAATGAGTCCTTAAAAATAGAGTATAATCAGGAAAAAACGCATATGTTGATGGGTTATGCCTTTAAACAATTAAAACAAACTGATGATGCAATTAATTGTTTTAGAAATGCTGTAAATATAAATCCTGATTTTTTTGAGGCTCATATGCAATTGGGTCTCATTTTTCATTTTTTAGGAGATACAACAGCACTGATATATTACAATAATGCACTCAATTTAAAACCTAAAGATGAGATGGTTTTGTATAATAAAGCACTATTTTATCAGAGTATGCTAGAATGGAACAAAGCTTTAGAGGCTTATGCAGCATTACATAAAGTAAGTCCTTTTCATAGTAGTGGCCATTATAATTTAGGATTTATTCATATGGAAATAGAGCTTTATGATGTTGCAACTAATAATTTCTCAGATGCTATTTATTCTAACTCTGAGTTTTATGAGGCTTATTATTCTAGAGGAAATTGTTTTGAAACTTTAGGAAATATTGCTCAGGCAGAATCTGATTATAAAAGAGCAATTGAGATAAATCCTGAATATACTTATGCAATTGAAGCATTAGAAAGTTTAAGAGCAAAGAATAAAAAATACAATAAAAAAAATAAATAATGAGTATTCAAGAACAAATTAATAATGATATAAAAGAGGCCATGAAAGCCAAAAATGTAGATAAGCTTGCAGCATTAAGAGCTGTAAAATCTGCGATAATGTTAGAAGCTACTAAGGATGGATCTTCAATAGTTTCTGATGAGGTTTCTTTAAAGTTAATTGCTAAGTTGGTAAAGCAAAGAAAAGATTCTACGGCTATTTATATCGAACAAAAAAGACAAGATCTTGCTGATGATGAGATTAACCAATTAGTTTATCTTGAAGTATATTTACCTTCTCAAATGGGAGAGGATGAGGTAAGGAAAATTGTGAAAGAAGTAATTGTTCAAGTTGGGGCATCATCTTCATCTGATACAGGAAAATGTATGGGTCCGCTTATGGGAAGATTAAATGGAAAGGCTGAGGGTTCGCTAATTTCCAGATTAGTAAGAGAGGAGCTTACGTAATTTATTAAAGTATTGATAATAAAAAAGGCGAACAGATGTTCGCCTTTTCTTTTTTGCACAGCTAAAAGTTTATTTTACTTTATCCATAACTGCTTTAAAAGCTTCTGGTTGATTCATTGCTAAATCAGCTAAAACCTTTCTATTAAGTTCAATTCCATGAGCGTGAATTTTTCCCATAAATTCTGAGTAAGACATTCCGTATTGTCTTACTCCAGCATTAATTCTTTGAATCCATAATGCTCTGAAATTTCGTTTCTTATTTTTTCTATCACGGTATGCGTATACCATACCTTTTTCTACAGCATTTTTAGCTACTGTATGTACATTTTTTCTTCTTCCAAAGTACCCTTTGGCGGCTTTTAAAAGTTTGTCTTTTCTAGCTTTTGAAGCTACTGCATTTACCGATCTTGGCATAATTTAATTGTTTTTTGGTAGATAGTGGCTTTTGATTTTTTGCTCTTAATTGAACTATATACCTGGTTAATAACCTAGTTTACTTTTTTTAAATACCTAACTGTAGTTTTACGCTTTTTGTATCAACTTTTGATACATATCCTGTTTTAGTTAAGTTGTGCTTTTGTTTGGTCTCTTTCTTTGTTAAGATGTGTGACTTAAACGCTTGCTTTCTTTTTAATTTACCAGAGCCAGTAAGTTTGAATCTTTTTTTGGCTCCAGCTTTTGTTTTCATCTTTGGCATAGTCTTTCTTTTTTATTTCTTCTTTTTTGGTGCTATAATCATTATCATTTTTTTCCCATCTAATTTAGGCATATCCTCTACAATTCCTACATCTTCTAGCGCCTGCGCTAGTCTTAAAAGTAAAATTTGACCTTGCTCATTAAAGACAATAGTTCTGCCTCTAAAGAATACAAAAGCTTTTACTTTTGCTCCATCTTGCAGGAAGCTTTTTGCATGTTTTAATTTAAACTCAAAATCATGCTCTCCCGTATTTGGACCAAATCTTAACTCTTTAATAACAACCTTTTGTGCTTTACTTTGGATTGTTTTTAGTTTTTTCTTTTGGTCGTAAATAAACTTTTTATAATCAATAACTTTACACACTGGAGGATCCACATTAGGTGAGATTTCTACTAAATCTAGTCCTAGGTTTCTAGAGATCTTAAGAGCTTCATCAATTGAACATATTTTTGGTTCTACTTCTTCACCTACCATTCTTACGAATGCAGATGTTATCTCTTGGTTAGTTCTATGTAATTTTTTCGGAATTACTCTTCCTCTGAATGGTTTAGCTAGTGCGATTGTTTATTTGTTTTAGTTATTAAATATAATTAATTTATTTATTTCTGTTGTTATTAAATCTCCAAAATCTTCTACTTTTATGCTTCCTAAATCCTCTCCTCCATGTTTACGAACAGAGATTTTTTCTTCATTTTCCTCTCTCTCTCCCACAACAATAATATAAGGGCTTTTTGAAACTTCTGCATCTCTAATTTTTCTACCTGTAGTTTCAGCCCTATAGTCAATGGGGCCGCAAATATCGTATTTTTTTAGAAATTGAGATACTTTTTCGGCATAATCGTGATATTTTTCACTGATAGGGATTATGATAAACTGATCGGGGGCTAGCCAAAGAGGGAAATTACCACCACAATGTTCCAATAAAACGGCTACAAATCTTTCCATGGAACCGAATGGAGCTCTGTGTATCATTACTGGCCTGTGCTTTTGATTATCGGCCCCTGTATATTCTAGTTCAAAACGCTCAGGGAGGTTATAATCTACTTGAATTGTGCCTAATTGCCATTCTCTGCCCAGGGCATCTTTTACCATAAAATCAAGCTTAGGACCATAGAATGCGGCCTCTCCATATTCAATAACTGTTTCTAATCCTTTTTCGCCAGCAGCTTCAATAATTGCAGCTTCTGCTTTTTCCCAGTTTTCATCCGAACCTATATATTTTGCTTTATTTTCACGATCGCGCAAAGAAATTTGAGCTTTATAATTGGTAAAACCTAGAGCTTTGAATACATAAAGTACCAAGTCAATAACTGCTATAAATTCTTGTTTTACTTGGTCAGGACGAACAAAAAGGTGGGCATCATCTTGAGTAAATCCTCTAACCCGAGTAAGTCCGTGTAATTCGCCAGATTGCTCGTAACGATAAACGGTGCCGAATTCTGCAAAACGAACAGGTAAATCACGGTAAGAATATTGTTTTGTTTTGTAAATTTCGCAGTGGTGAGGGCAGTTCATAGGTTTTAAGAAGAATTCCTCTCCTTCATTAGGAGTTCTAATTGGTTGAAAAGAATCTGCTCCATATTTTTCATAATGGCCTGAACAGACATATAAATCTTTATTTCCAATATGTGGGGTGATAACTGGAAGATAGCCTGCTTTTGTTTGTGCTTTTTTCAGGAAATTTTCTAGTTTTTCTCTTAGTTGAGCACCTTTAGGAAGCCATAGTGGCAATCCTTGACCAACTTTTTGAGAGAAAGTGAATAGTTCCATTTCTTTACCTAATTTGCGGTGGTCGCGTTTTTTTGCTTCTTCTAAAAGTTCTAGATGTTCAGTAAGTTCTTTTTGTTTAGGAAATGAAACTCCATAAATACGAGTAAGTTGCTTGCGATTTTCATCTCCTCTCCAGTAGGCACCAGCAATATTTAATAACTTAATGGCTTTTATTTTTTCGGAGGAAGGAAGGTGAGGTCCTTTGCATAAATCGGTGAAATTACCTTGGGTGTAGAAAGTGATATTTCCATCTTCTAAAGCTTCTAATAGTTCTAATTTGTACTCATCTCCCTTAGAAGTAAAGTAGGCAATAGCTTCCTTTTTTGAAACTTCTTTTCTGTCAAAAGTCATTTGCAAAGCAGCCAACTCCTTCATTTTTTGCTCAATTTTTGGCAATTCATCAGAAGAAAGTACACGATCGCCTAAATCGACATCATAATAGAAACCATTATCAATAGCAGGCCCAATACCAAGTTTTACTCCAGGGTAAAGTGCTTCTAATGCCTCTGCCATAATATGTGCTGAAGAATGCCAAAAACTCATTTTTCCTTGTTTATCATTCCAAGTATGTAGGGTAAGAGTGGCATCAGTAGTGATAGGGCGATAAGCATCCCAAACTTCATTATTTACGCTTGCTGAAAGCACATTTCGAGCCAAACCTTCAGAAATGACCATAGCAATATCCATTGCTGTAGTTCCACTTTTTACTTGCTTGATACTTCCATCAGGAAGGGTGATGTTAATCATTTGTTTGTGTTAAAGGCTGCAAATATAAGGATTAGAAGTTAGATATTAGTAGTGAGATTTGTCCTGCTATTAAGCTTTAGTTTTTAAAAATGGATCCTCATAATAGTTGTTCAAAATAGAGTCTATTTGCTGTTTTCCTGCGATAATTTTTTGAACTTTATCCCAGAGCTCATCTTTAATCAATACTCTTAGTGGCTGCTCGTAGGCATTGATTTTTCCAAAAACCTTTAGAATTTGCTCATCCCAGACTTTATAATACCTCACCAAGTCATCCGGATATACTATTTTTCTTTCTGTGCCTTCATCTACTGCTGTGAACGGATCTTTAATATTTAAATAGCCATAGTCATCTGTTAATTGCTCCCCAGGAAGTATATCTCGAATAGCAATTTCAAAATCATAAGCTGTTGTAAGGCAATTTGCATTAAAACTATGATTTACAAATCGACCATGGTCCCAACACAGTACATAGTTTCCAATGTTGTTGCGAAAAGTATAGGTGTCAATAATATTTTGATAAACAAGGTCCATTGCAAAGAATTCTTCAGGACGAAATTCTCTATCTAACTTGTCCAAGACCCAAGTAATTGTACCCGCAGGAATAAAATCGGTGGCAAAAACACCATAACCAACTTCATTGCTAATAAATCTTAATTCTGTTTTTGGATGAATCATTTAGTTTTAAATTTAATTTTTAAATAATTTTTTTAACTTTGAATAACTCCAGGATTATAAACCTCTTTTATAGGTGCGTGATTTGCGGCCTCAATTCCCATAGAAATCACTTTACGAGTATCTAAAGGATCAATAATGGCATCTACCCACAAACGAGATGCTGCATAATAAGGTGAGGCTTGCTTATCATAACTATCAGTAATGGTTTTTAAAAGTGCTTTTTCCGCTTTTTCATCAATTTCTTCTCCTTTAGCTTTTAAAGAAGCTTTTTCAATTTGCAATAAAACTTTAGCGGCTTGCTCTCCTCCCATAACGGCAAGTTCAGCTGTTGGCCAAGCAACAATAAGCCTAGGATCGTAAGCTTTGCCACACATAGCATAATTACCTGCCCCATAAGAATTGCCAATAATAATGGTAAACTTAGGAACCACAGAATTTGCCATGGCATTTACCATTTTGGCGCCATCTTTAATAATGCCTCCATGCTCGGATCTGGAACCCACCATAAAACCAGTAACATCTTGTAAGAAAACCAAAGGGATTTTCTTCTGATTGCAATTGGCAATAAAACGAGCTGATTTATCTGCAGAATCGGAATAAATAACCCCACCAAATTGCATTTCCCCTTTTTTGGTTTTTATCATTTCTCTCTGGTTAGCCACTATCCCTACTGCCCAGCCATCTACTCTAGCATAACCACAAATTATAGATTTTCCATAATCTTCTTTGTACTCTTCAAATTCTGATTTATCCACTAGCCGAGCAATAATGTCCTTCATGTTATATGGCTTGGCTCTATCTCTTGGAAGTATTCCGTAAATTTCTTTTTCATCTTCTTTTGGAAGGTGAGCTTCCTCTCTGTTAAAACCGGCTTTGTCATAATCGCCAATTTTATCCATAATAGCACGGATTTTATCCAAAGCTGCTTTATCATCTTTAGCTTTATAATCGGTTACACCAGAAATTTCGCAATGGGTAGTAGCACCACCCAAAGTTTCGTTATCAATAGTTTCGCCAATAGCCGCTTTTACCAGATAACTTCCTGCTAGGAAAATACTTCCTGTTTTGTCAACAATAAGTGCTTCATCACTCATAATTGGGAGGTAAGCTCCTCCAGCAACACAAGAGCCCATAACGGCAGAAATTTGAGTGATTCCCATAGAACTCATACGAGCATTGTTTCTGAAAATTCTTCCAAAATGTTCTTTGTCTGGGAAAATCTCATCTTGTAGGGGTAAGAAAACTCCAGCACTATCTACCAAGTAGATAATCGGCAATCTGTTTTCCATGGAAATTTCTTGCAAACGCAAATTTTTCTTTCCAGTAATTGGAAACCAAGCTCCAGCCTTAACAGTTGCATCATTAGCAACAACAATACACTGTCTTTTCTTTACATATGTAATTCCGGCAACAACCCCACCTGAGGGACAGCCACCATATTCTTCATACATTCCTTCCCCAACAAAAGCACCAATTTCTAGAAAATCCGAATCGGCATCTTTTAGATATCCGATACGCTCCCTTGCAGTAAGTTTTCCTAAGCCATGTTGGCTTTCAATTTTTTTCTTTCCACCACCCAATGAGATAATAGCATGTTTTCTTTTCATCTCTGAAATGAGTAATCTCAAGCTATCATCATTCTTATTGAATTCTAAATCTGCCATTAGGTTAATTTTTGTCAAAAATAAAAAATAGATGTTATAAATTAGTATTTAATAGAGAGACTTATCTTGTCTACTATTTTATATGTCAAAACTAGTGTCCATATTGGCTAGATATGCTCCACTTTCAGGACCTAAATTAAAAAGCAAATCTAAAATAGAAAGATTAGCAATAAAGCCATGTTTTTCCATAAAAACCTGATCGTATTTTTCCATTTTTTTACTTACGAATTTATGATTTCTTAAATCAGTAAAATCTCCTGTGTGCTTGTATTCAGTGCTAGGAATTTGCTTTGCGTTTACTTTCAAAAACTTTAAAATCTTTTCCTGCAATCCATTGTTATTGTTGGTTAAGTAAACTTCTTTTTCTTCAAAAAAAGGTTTTAGTTCATCTTTATAATATTCAAAAAAAGGGGAGGAGTTATAAGCTGATACAATTGCATTCCAATGTTCTTGCTGCCATCTCTGCTTGTAAGCAATTTTAATGTCAGTTATTAGGGTTTTGCTGCTTCCTTGTGCCTGTTTTGGTATTGTTAAGCGTAATTTTCCATTTGCACTATAAATCTCACATCTATTTCGAATACTCTGTTTTACAAAATGCTCATGGTGTTCAATTTTGCAATCTGTATTTTGTAAAAGTATTGCGTAATAGCCGATTGGCGCTAGATATGCTGTAGCTAATAAGGGTTTATTTAACACTAGTAAATAACCTGTTCCATCTGACTTTTTTTAGTCCTTTTGCATTTTTATACCAGCTCATCCATACAAATAAAGCTTTGCCCACAATATGATTTTCAGGTACAAATCCCCAAAATCTACTATCAGCAGAATTGTGCCGATTATCTCCCATCATCCAGTAGTAATTCATTTTAAAAGTATAAGTAGTTGCCACTTTATTATTGATGTAAATTCCACCTTCCATTATTTCAAGCTTATTGTTTTCATAGCGCTCAATAATCTCTTTGTATATGGATATATTTTCAGTTGAAAGTTCAACCGTACTACCAGCTTCTGGTATTGTAATAGGACCAAAATTATCTAGATTCCATTTGTAATTTTCATCATGAGGGAAAATATAATCTTCATATACTCCTAATTCTTTTACATTTCTTTCTACTTTAGTTACATTTGGAAAAGTACTTAATGCGTCACGATTAGCATCTGTCAGAGTAAGAATGTATTCATTTCTATTGCGCCCATAGCCACCTTCAGTAATATCATATTTTTCCAAAAGGATGTTTGGATTTAAACCAGTTCCTGTAGTGCTTACATCATAAACCCATTGTTTTTTCATGCCCTCAAATTCTTTTTGTGGAGTTCCATTTACAAAAAGATCTGCATTTTTAAGTTCCAGTATATCACCAGGAATTCCAACACATCTTTTTACATAGTTCTCTTTTTTGTCAACAGGTCTTCCTATGTTTTCGGCTGGCCAATTGAATACCACACAGTCATTTCTTTCAATTTTTCCTAATCCTTTCATTCTGTGGTAAGGAAGTTGTATACTTTCAGAATAAGATTTAGTTCCAAAAAAAGGAATGGTATGATGTACTAGTGGAAATGCCAAAGGAGTCATAGGAACTCTTGGACCATAACTTAATTTACTTACAAAAAGAAAATCGCCAACAAGCATTGATTTTTCCATGGATGAAGTTGGAATGGTATAGGCTTCAATAAGGAAAGTTCGTAAAATAGTTGCTGCAATAACAGCAAACAAAATGGCATTAAACCATGATTCTCCCTCACTTTTTTTCTTCTTTTCTGGGGAGTTTTCTTTCTTTTTCCAGAATTGCCATGAAATGGTTTCCCAAAATAAAATATCTCCAGCTATTAAGGGCATAAAATAGAGCCATTCTCCATCAATTGTGTAAACAAATACACTCCATATAATTGTTCCAATAATAAATACTACTACCTTAAATGATTTGCCTAAAAGTTCTTTTAATTTTTTCATATTCTTTAAAACGAATTTAATTTTTTTTATTGTGCTAATACATCTTTCATGCTATAAATGCCTTTTTTACCTATTATCCATTCTGCAGCTATAATTGCTCCCATTGCAAAACCATCACGATTATTAGCCGTATGTTTGATTTCAATCTTATCTACTTTTGATGAGTAAGTTATTTGATGTGTGCCAGGAATATCATCAATTCTATCAGCAGTTATTTTAGTTTTGGTCATTAATATTTCATTCATTTGTACTGCTAAAGTAATAGCAGTTCCACTTGGAGAATCAAGTTTCTGAGTGTGATGAATTTCATGTATTTTACTTTCATAACTTTGATTTTTCATCAGTGTAGCTAGTTTTTTATTAAGTTCAAAAAAGATATTTACGCCTAAACTAAAATTTGAAGCATATAAAAAAGCGCCTTCTTTTTTAATACACAAATCATTTATGTTTTGCAATTTATCAAGCCAAGCTGTTGTGCCTGAAATTATTGGAATACCGCTATTAATTGCATGATAAATATTTTCAAAAGCAGTAGTAGGTGTACTAAAATCAATTGCCACATCAGCTATGCTTAAATCAAGTGATTTTGCTGGAGTTTTGGAATCGGAAATACAAACAATACTATGTCCTTTTTTGATGGCTAACTCACTAATTCGCTTGCCCATTTTGCCATTACCAAGTATTGCAATTTTCATAGCGCTAACTTACAAATTAAAGGATAATGATAAACCGGTAGCATTTTCTTTTGAAAAATATACGGGCTGAATATGTAAGGATAAATCATCACTTACATCATAATCAAAAAGATGAGCGTTTACTGAGGCGTCAACAATATTTAAAATATATGTTCCAACAAAACAAAGAATGGAGATTTCTCTATTTCTTCTGTAATGATCGGTTAATTCTATTAATTGTGGATTAGAATATTTTCCATAAAATTCATCAGAGTTATTGCCGTCAAGTCGGTTTAAGTAGGTTGTTTTATAAAGTTGATAAAAGTCATTACTTTCTTTTATGTAATAGGCTGAGGTAATAAGTCCTGCATAAATAATTGGGACTTTCCAATATTTTTTGGTGTAAACTTGTCCAGCCCCAGGTAGTATAGCCGAATAAAGTCCCGCTTTCTTAGGAATTTTATTTTCTGTTTCTTGTGCTGAAACAATAGTGCAAGCACTCCAAAAAAGAACAATTAGTATTTGCTTGATTGCTGACAAATTAGTTGTTTAGAATGCCAATTATTCTTTCAAAATCTTCATCATTATTAAAAGGAATCATCAGTTTTCCTTTTCCTTTCTTGTTGCGTTTTAATTCTATAGAAGCATTAAGATTTTTTGATAAATCGTGTACCATTTTTTGTTGTGAAAAAGGAAGTGGTGTAGCAATGCTACTAACTTTTGAAGTTCTGCTATAGGTTTTATCAGCAAATTCTTTTGTTAGTTGCTCTACCTCTCTTACTGAGTAGCCATTTGCAACAATATCATGGTATAAATTAATTTGCGATTCTTCTGATTGTATGGAGAGCAGTGATCTAGCATGTCCATTACTAATTGTGCCATCACTCAATCCTTTTTGTATTGCTTCAGGGAGTTTTAAAAGGCGTAAAAAATTAGTTACTGTACTTCTGTTTTTGCCTACACGCTCACTGCACTGTTCTTGGGTTAGTTTTATTTCTTCAATCAATCTTTGGTAGCTTAGGGCTACCTCAATTGGATTAAGATCTTCCCTTTGAATATTTTCGACCAATGCCATTTCAAGCATTTCTTGGTCGTTAGCTATTCTTATAAAAGCGGGTATTTTTTCAAGTCCTGCTAGCATTGAAGCTCTAAATCTTCTTTCTCCTGAAATCAATTGAAATTCATCCTCTTTCATTTTACGAACAGTAATAGGTTGTATAATTCCTAATTGCTCAATGGAAATAGCAAGTTCGTTTAATTTTTCTTGATCAAATTTTGTTCTGGGCTGAAAAGGATTAGTAATTATTTGTGAAATAAGTATTTCATGTGTACTGCCAACTACAGCTGATTGATTTGTGTTTTTTTCAGTTGAATCCTTTGTGAAATCAGTAGTGCTACTGCCAAGGATTGATGCCAAGCCTCTTCCTAATGCCCCTCTTTCTTTAGTCATATTTTAAACTGTTACTGCTAGCTTTTGCAATAATTCGTTAGCTAAGTTAAGATAGTTTATTGCTCCTTTACTTGTAGCATCATGTATTACAATTGTTTCTCCAAATGATGGTGACTCTCCTAAACGCACATTTCTGTGAATAATTGTTTTGAAAACCATATTTTGAAAGTGTGTTTTTACTTCTTCAACCACTTGGTTAGATAATCGTAAGCGGGTATCGTACATAGTTAATAATAGCCCTTCAATCTCTAAGTTAATGTTAAGTCTTTGTTGTACTACTTTTATGGTATTTAGTAATTTTCCTAAACCTTCTAGAGCAAAATATTCGCATTGTATAGGTACTATAACGCTATCGGAAGCTGATAAAGCATTAAGAGTAAGCAATCCTAATGATGGGGCACAATCTATAATAATGTAATCGTAATTGTCTTTTATTGGAGCTAATGCTTTTTGCATTTGGTATTCTCTTTGCTCAAGATTTACAAGTTCCAGTTCTGCACCAACTAGGTCGATATTGGCTGGAAGTAAATCTAAATTTGGACTTTGGGTGCTAATTATACAATCACTAGCTTTTGCTTTTCCTATAAGACATTCGTATATCCCTTGTTTTATTTCTTGAGGGTTGTGACCAACTCCTGATGTAGCATTGGCTTGAGGGTCGGCATCAATGAGTAACACTTTTTTTTCAAGTATACCTAAACTACCCGCTAAGTTCATAGCTGTAGTTGTTTTTCCTACTCCCCCCTTTTGGTTTGCTATTGCAATTATTCTTCCCATTGTATAGTTTGTTTTACGGGTATAAAAGTAAACAGTATTTGCACTTTTTCAATTTTAAAAGAGTATCAAATTATCAACAAAATCATGATTTGTTAAAAGTTTTTCTAAATAAAAAACCCCTATAAATAGGGGTTTTTACTTGTTGTTAGTGTATTTCTTTTAATCTTTTCCTAAATCTTCAAAATTAACTTCAGTAAAATCAGTTGATGATTCTTTTTTGGTATCAAAGGAACTTTTTTCTTCATTTTTTTCAAATTTCTTATCCGAAATTATTGCTTCTCCTTTTTCTGCAATAATATAGCTATTTACTTGTTCAAATGCTTCTTTAAAATTACTAAAGTCTTCTTTGTAAAGGTATATTTTATGTTTTCGGTATGACGAGACTCCTTCATCAGTAACATCCTTTACGCTTTCCGTAATTGTCATGTAATAATCTCCAGCTTTGGTCGATCGCACATCAAAAAAATAGGTTCTTCTTCCTGCTCTTACTTTTTTTGAAAAAATTTCTTGCATCTCCTGTTTATCAGTCATCTTAGTTGGTTTTAATAATTTGTCAAATATAAAAAAAATAATAAAATGTAAACATCAAATTATCAAATGACTAAATGGATTTACTTTGACTTTTATTTATTTCATAATAAAAGCCCTTACTTTTAAGTAAAGATTGATGGGTTCCTTGTTCAATTATTTTGCCTTCTTCTAGAACAATAATATGGTCGGTATGCTTAAGAGTTGCAATTCTATGGCTTATAATTATGGATGTTTTTCCGCTACTTTCCGCTTTTAAGTTTTTTAATATTTTTTGCTCTTTTGTTGCATCAACTGCTGACAAACAATCATCAAAAATAAATAGATTTGGTTTTTTGTAAAAGGTACGAGCAATAGCCAGTCTTTGTCTTTGCCCCCCAGATAGTTTAACTCCTCTTTCTCCAATTATGGTTTCAAATCCTTCCGTAAATTTTTCAGTTTCTTCTAGTATTTCTGCTTTTTTTGCAGCTTCCAGAATTTCCTTTTCATCAATTGTATTGCTTGCGAACGCAATGTTTTCTTTTATCGATCCCGAAAATAAATAACCATCTTGTGGGATATAACCCATGCATGATCTCAAGCTAAATAAATTGAGATTCTTAATGTTAGTGTTTCCAAATTTAATATCACCTTTAGTGGTTTCGTATAATCGACATACTAGATTTGCAATGGTCGATTTTCCACTTCCTGTTTTTCCAAAAATCCCTAAACTAGTTCCTTCTTTAATAGTAAAACTGACATCATTTAGGGCAGTAATATTAGTATCATCATAAGTAAGGCTTACATTCTTAAAATGAACATCTCCAATAATTGGGGTGTGTTCTTTAATATTGTTCTGAATTTCTGATTCTAAAAGTAAAAAATCATTTATTCTTTCTTGTGATGCAGCTGCTCTTTGTACTAGTGATGTGATCCAACCCACTGAAGTAACTGGCCAAACTAACATGTTTACATAAATGATAAATTCAGCAATGTTTCCAGTAGTGATAGTTCCTTTAAAACTTTCAAGCCCTCCTACATATATGGTAAAAATAGTGCTCATTCCTACCATAGTAATAATAAGAGGATAAAATACAGCTTCAACTTGTACTAATTTCATTTGTTTGCTAGTATATGCCTTGCATGACTCTAAAAATACTTGCCAAGTATTTGTCTCATTACCAAATGATTTAATGATTTTTATTCCAGAAAAAGTTTCTTGAGATATAGTAGTTATTTGAGAGAGTTGTTCTTGTACTCTTTCACTTTTTTTGTTAATAGTATTACTTACGAAATACACTAGTATTGCTAATATTGGAAGCGGTAAAAGCACATATAAAGTCAGGGTACTATTAATGGTTAACATTTTTGAAATTACCAAGTAAAATAGTATCACTATATTTATTCCATACATTAATGCTGGCCCTAAATACATTCTCACTCTACTTACATCTTCCGATATTCTATTCATCAAATCCCCAGTTTTGTTCTTTTTATAAAAACTCATACTTAGATTTTGATACTGTTGATAGATTTCATTTTTGAGGTCAAATTCTATCTTCCGGCTCATTACAATTATTGTTTGCCTCATAAAAAACATAAAAATTCCTTTGAGTATCTCAAACAATACTATAAGTCCTCCATATTTTAAGAGGGTATAGCTAATGCTATCTGATGATTGAGTCCCTTCTTTTACACTTAAAAGTACAGCATCAAATGCTTTACGAACAAATTCAGCTGGGTATAATGCAAGTAGGCTGGCAATTACAATAAATACAGTTCCTATTATAAGTAAGTTACGGTATTTCCATAGAAATTTATTGAGATATTTTAAGTGTTTCATTAGTTGCTTCTATACTTTAATTGAATTGCCAAAAATAATAAGTAAATTCGCGACCGCTTTAAAAATAGAAGTTATTTCTTTTTTAAAGTTGAATTATCTTATTAAATAGTAAAAATTGACATATTTATGACAATAGCAAAGGCACAAAAAACAGTTGAAAGAAAGGATTTAGCACTTAGCAAGATGACTCTTATGGGACATGAACAAGTAGTTTTCTGCCAAGATGCCGAAACAGGTTTAAAAGCTATTATTGCAATTCACGATACTACTTTAGGCCCTGCTTTAGGAGGCACTAGAATGTGGGATTATGCTGATGAAGAAGATGCTTTTCAAGATGTTTTAAGATTATCAAGAGGAATGACCCTTAAAGCGGCAATATCAGGACTTGAATTAGGAGGCGGTAAAGCAGTTATTATGGGTAATTCTAAAACTGAGAAAACGGAAGCATTAATGCGTAAATTCGGACAATATGTTGATAGTCTTGGAGGTAAATATATTACTGCTGAAGATGTAGGCATGAGCACCAAGGATATGGAATATGTGCGTATGGAAACCAAACATGTTACGGGTATTCCTGAAAGCATGGGTGGTAGTGGAGATCCTTCTCCTGTAACTGCTTTTGGTGTATATATGGGAATGAAAGCATCCGCAAAATTCAAATGGGGCTCTGATAAATTAGTGGGTAAAACTGTTGTAGTTCAAGGGGTTGGTCACGTTGGAGAAAACCTGGTAAAACACTTAACTGAAGAAGGAGCACATGTTATTATTAATGATATAAATGAGCAAAAATTAAATGAGTCAGCTCAGAAGTTTGGTGCGACTATAGTAATGGGTGATGCTATTTTTGATTTAGATATGGATATTTATGCTCCTTGTGCTTTGGGCGGTACTGTTAATCCGGATACAATTAGTAGATTAAAATGTGAGATTATTGCTGGTGCTGCAAATAATCAGTTAGCAGATGAGGAAAGAGACGGGAAACTATGTGCTGATAAAGGAATCTGTTATGCTCCTGACTTTTTGATTAATGCTGGAGGGTTAATAAATGTGTATTCTGAACTTAAAGGATATAATAGAGAACAAGCTATGAGTCAAACTAGAGAAATATACCATACCACTTTAGAGATTTTAAATAAAGCGGAGTTGGAACAAATTACAACACATCAAGCAGCCTTAGAAATGGCTCAACAAAGAATTAACGAGAGAAAAAACGCTTAATATCTAATGCTCAGTAGAAGACATATTAGAATAAAAGTAATGCAATCTTTGTATGCTTACTTCTCTTCAAAAACCAACCAAATCCCAGCTGCCGAAAAAGCAATGCTCAAGCATTTTGATGAGGTAGTTGAATTGAAATTAGTAATAATTTCATTGCTTATTGAGATTGTAAAACATGCAGATAATTTTTATGAAGATGGCAAAAAGAAACACCTACCTTCTCCACTTGACTTAGATCCAAATACAAGGTTTGTAAATAATAAAATTATTTCTAGTATCCGAAATGATCAGACTTTGATGGATAAAGTGTCAAAAGTTTCAGGTATTTGGCTAAAAAATGATCATGATATTGCACGTAAATTATTTAATATAATTCTTAAGTCTGAGCTATATACTAAGTATTTAGAATCTAATAATAAATCTTCTGATTACGATAAGAAGTTTATTATTGATGTAATGAATGATTATGTCCTTAATAATGAACTTGTACATCATATTTTTGAGGAAAGAAGTATTTACTGGATTGATGATTTGCCATTTATTGCTACCATTATTTTTGGGGATATTAAAGATGATACGAGTATGAATCCTGAGGGAGTCTTTAATGATATTTCGGATAAAGAGTTTGCCTTACATCTTTTTAGAAATACAATAAATAACAATGTTGAATACGAAAAGATTATTGTAAAATTTGCCAAAAATTGGGAATTGGAGCGTATTGCAAAAATGGATCAACTTTTTCTTAAAATGGCTTTTGCAGAAATCTTAACAATGCCAAATTTACCAATCAAGGTATCTATGAATGAGTACATTGAAATTGCAAAATATTACAGCACCTCAAAAAGCAAATTATTTGTAAATGGTCTTTTAGATAATTTTGTAAAAACTTATACAAAAGAAGGGAAGATTAAAAAAGTAGGTAGAGGATTAGTTTAAAAAAAATAGTAATTTTGAAAATGAATATGAAAACAATAATTATATGTTTTGCTCTTTTAGTTCTAGCCTCATGCACGAAAGCTCAAGAACAAAAAATCACTACCGATTTAGTACAAAGTCCACTAACAGCTGATAAAAATACCAATCAAGTTGCAATGCCAAAAATTAAAGTTGAGAAAGATTTTTTTGATTTTGGAGAAATCAATCAAGATGAATCAGTTAGTACAGAGTTTAGATTAAAAAATATTGGGGATGCTCCACTTTTAATTCGCTCTGCTAAAGGAAGTTGTGGGTGTACAGTTCCTGAGTGGCCAAAAGAAGCTGTTACTGCAGGAAAGGATGCCATCATTAAAGTTACTTTTAACAGTGGTAAAAAAGAAGGAAAACAAAATAAAATAGTAACTTTAGTTACTAATGCAATTCCAAGCACAATAGTATTAACAATAAAAGGAACAGTTTTAGTTCCTAAAAACAATTAATTATGATTTTATTACAAGCAGCAGGTTCAGGTATGAGTTCGCTAATTATGTTCGGTATGATTTTTGCCGTAATGTATTTTTTCATGATTCGTCCTCAAATTAAAAAGCAAAAGAAAGAACGTGAATATCGCTTAGCATTACAAAAAGGAGATAAAGTAATTACTATTGGAGGAATACACGGAAAAATTACCGATATAAAAGAAGATACTGTTATTATTGAGGTACATGGTGGAACTACACTAAAAGTAGAAAAATCAGCAGTGTCAATGAGTGGTGAAGTCAGTATTGAACAAAAGTAATGTTTGCTAACTTAAAAGAAATAGTTGGTAATTTTTTTAAGTCCTTATCAAAAAACAAGAAGTTAAATACCTATGCTTTTTTCTTCTTTATTTCTTGTGTATTTTGGTTTTTGACTATGTTGTCAAAAACACATGAAACTACTTTTTTGGTTCCTATTAAGTATATCAATTATCCTGCTGATTTGATGGAAGTTGTTAAGCCAGTTGATTTTGTTCAGGTACGTGTAAAAGCTGCTGGTACTTCCATCATTTCATTTCATTTATTTAACTACAATTCACTGATTTTAGATTATAAGGCGGCTAACTCTCAACCAATAACTAATGGCAAGAACTTTTTATGGATTATGAATTCTAAGCGACAAGAAGTGACAGATGTTTTGGGTACATCAATAGAGATACTGAATATAAATCCTGAAAGGATAATCATACCCTTTGCTAACAAAATTAAAAAAGAAGTTCCAGTGGTATTAAATTCGGAGATTAGTTTCAAGCAGGAATTTTGGCTGGCTAATGATATAAAATTAACTCCTAGTTCGGTAATCATTTATGGTGAGCAGGATTTGTTAGATACAATTAGTAGTGTTACAACTGATTTGTTAAAGTTAAATAACCTTGATAAAAATCAGACGCATGAGATTGCTCTTTTTTTGCCAAATGGTTTGAAATGCAAAACTAGTTCTGTTTCGGTGGAGCTCATTGTTGAACCCTTTATTGAGCAAATTATTACACAAGAAGTTGAAATTCGTAATCTTAAAAAAGGATATTCTATGAAGCTATTTCCTAGAGATGTAAGTGTCACTTTAAGGCTACCTAAAGATAAATACCAACTTTTAAAAACAAATTCATTAAAATTATTTATTGATGCCTCTGAGCTTGGAGAGCAAAAAACGATTGCTGTAAAATATGATAATTTATCTGAAAATATAAAGCTTGAGCGTATTTATCCTAATCGCTTAGAGTTCCTTTTAATTAAGGAGTAGTTATTTCACAACTCACAGCATAATGATCCGATAGAATTTGATTGTATTTCTGATAGTTAGTACTTTTGAATTCAGCATCATGCAAAATATAATCAATTCTAAGTGCTGGAATTTTAACAAATGAGCTGCCAATACCTTTCCCTGATTGGCTAAAAGCATCTACTAGATTTCCTTTAGTGGAATGGTAAGCATATGAAAGAGGCGTGTCGTTAAAATCTCCACAAACAATTAATGGGTAAGGGCTTGATAGCATATGCTCTTTAATTACATCTACTTCTTCAGCTCTTTTTTTATAACTTGTTCTCATTCTCTTAGTGATACCCAATATCCCTTCTTTGAGTTTCTCTTGCTGAGGGTTTTGCATAAAGGAATAATCAGAACTATTAAACCAATTACTTGCTAAATGTATGTTGTAAACTCTAATAGTATCGCCTTTAATTAGCATATCGGAATAGATGCAAGTATTATTCATTCGCTCTCCTTTAATGCTTACAGTTTCCTTCTTGATTTGAGGATAGTTACTGTAAATAGCCATGTGCGATTGACTTTTTTGGCTCTGCAATCCAATATGGCTGTAAGGGTAGTTCAAATTGGGTATTTCATCAGGAGTATAGAACTCTTGTATGCAAAGAATATCTGCATTTTCTGTTTTTAAAAAATTAAATATTTCTTTTTTAACATTGGGTTTTTCTAACCAATTGTACTTGTTAAACAAACGCACATTATAGCTTAGTACCTTTATATTTTCTTTTGATGAGCTACTATTTGGCGAAATACCCACATAATTGCTAATATTTCCAATTCCTATTAACAGGATAATAATGTTTGCCCAGATTGGTTTTTTAAAGCCAATTAGCCAGTAGATTAGAAATACGATATTAATAATATATACAATTGGAAATATTAATCCAATAAATGAGATGGGCCAAAAAAGTGTAGGGCTTATATAAGGAGATAAATAAGAGAAAATGAGTAATAATAAGCTGATAGCATTCAGAAAATATAACAGTTTATTTATTAGAGATAATTTTTTCATTTATTTTTTGCTTGCACTAAAAAGAGTTGTTTTTTCCTCTTTACTTAAACTTTCATAACCTGAGTTGGCAATTTTCTCCAAAATTTTATCAATTTCCTTTTGTTTTGCTGATTTTTCCGCATTAAACTCATAGTCTGATTTTGCTCTTTTATGTACTTTTTTTAGTTTGCTTTTTGTTTTGAATGTATTGATAAGTCGTTCTAAAAAATTGGAGAAATTAATGCTCAAATTGTTTCCTGTTTGTAATTGCTTAATGTAAAGATATCCAAAGAGTGCCCCTCCTAAATGCGCTATATGCCCTCCTGCATTTCCTTTTGGAATACTTAATATATCTAGCAATACCATAAATATTGCAATGTATTTTAGTTTTATAAATCCAATAAATGGAAATTGCACAGGATAATTTGGGGTATAAGTAGCTATAGCAATTACAATTGCAAGTACTGATGCTGATGCACCAACTGCTGATGCTTGAGCAGCTAATAACTCAAAAGCAGGCACATAATTATAAGCCATGATAAAGAGTATTCCTCCAAAGAATCCTCCTAGTATATAGGTACTTAATAATTGCTTGGGATTTAGATATTGCAGAAATAGTTTTCCGCCAAAATGAAGCCAAACCATATTAAAAAGCAGATGTAAAAATCCACTATGCAAAAACATATAAGAGAGAAATGACCATGGTTGTTTTATTAGAATGCTGGCATTTGCAGGTAAATATAATTTATTTAAAATAGCTTGAAAATCAAATTGAAACATGAATGAAAATACTCCTAAAATGCTGAATAGTAAAAATATACCTACATTTATATAGATGAGTTTGTTAGTAATAGTACCTTGTTTAAATTCTTTCTTTAGATTATTTAAAATACTATCCATTAGTAGAATTGAGTATTATTTTTTTGCCAATATTTTAGAAGTAGGAATCCAAAAAGCATCCCTCCCAAATGTGCAAAATGGGCTACATTATCTGCCGGATTATTACTTAAGCCGGAATAAAGTTCTAGCGCTCCATATACCATTACAAAGTATTTGGCTTTTATTGGAATTGCAAAATAGATATATAGCAAAGTATTTGGAAATAACATTCCAAATGCTAAGAGAATCCCAAATACTGCCCCTGAAGCACCTACTGTTGGGGTATTTATAAGTAAATTAAGTTTTCCCATTATCTGGTTAGAGTAATTCTGATTTCCTTGTAAAACACTATTTCCATTTTCTAAAATCATATTTAAATCAGATGAGTTAAGTTGAGCTTGTAAACTTAAAATCTCATATTGGCTTACTCCTAAATGCAGTGCTGCAGCCCCGAGCCCTGTAAACATATAATAGATCAAGAATCTTTTTCCTCCCCATACATTTTCTAGAGTTTTGCCGAACATCCAAAGGGCAAACATGTTAAAAAATAAATGAGTAAAATTAGCATGCATAAACATATGTGTTACTAATTGATGAGGCCTAAAGTCAGGTGATTGAAATTGATGCAATGCAAGCATTTGGGTCAAATCAATTCCGTAATTCTCTAATGAAATTGTGCCTAAAAACAATAATCCATTTATTATAAGTAAGTTCTTAACTATTTCAGGAAGTTGGCTAAATGATGTGGGTCTGTACATTTTAAAAGTATTTTTCTAAATCAGCAGTTTTTAAATTTATCATGGTGCGTTTTCCACTTGGGCAAACACTTGGGGATTTGCATTTTAAAAGTTCATTCTTTAATGATTTCATTTCTTCATCAGCAAGTTTTTTAAACTCGCTTATCGCAAGTGATGTAGCTAATGATTTTGCTAGATTGTCTTTCTGGTTTATGTTTAATTGTTCGGAGTTTTTAGCTTGCTCAATAAGATTTTCAATAATTCCATGTAAGTTTTCCTCTTGGCACTCTGGTGGAATTCCGCTAATTACCAAAGTACTATCCTTAAACTCAAAAATAAACCCAACTGCATTAAGCTCTTTTTGCATACTAACGATAAATTCTAACTCTGTATTGTTGAGATTTATTTCCTTTGGAAAAAGTAATTGTTGGGATTGGTCTTTTTGTTGGCTTAGAATATTTTTGAAGTATTCAAACAAAATACGCTTGTGCGCTCTTCTTTGGTGGATTAACAAAAGACCATTTTCATTGGGCACAGCTATAAAATGATTTCCAATTTGACTTAACTTATTGAGCTCATTTTTTGAGTCAAACTCCTCTGATAAAGTGGGCTGTTTCCATTCTTTTTCTATTACTGTTTCTAGCTTATATTCACTTTTTTTTTCAAACGGATTATAAGTTGAATCCACTTTAATAGTTGGTTGACGGAGTGTTTTAGGCTCTTTATTTGAAAAATCAAGATCAAAAGATAATTCCTGAGAGAAATCTAGTGAAGGGGCGATATTGTAAGCTCCTAATGATCGCTTTACTGTTGCTCTAATTATTGCATAAATAGCATTTTCATCCTCAAATTTAATTTCTGTTTTTGTAGGATGAATATTTATATCAATAAGTTTAGGATCTATGCTAAGATTGATAAAGTAAGATGGAAAATAATTGTAAGCAATCACTTCTTCAAAAGCTTTGCTTACCGCATGATGGAGATACTGACTTTTTATAAATCTTTTATTCACAAAAAAGTATTGTTCTCCTCTTGTTCTTTTGGCTGCTTCAGGCTTTCCTACAAAACCAGTAATTTTCACTAGTGTGGTTTCTTCTTCAATAGGCACAAGAGTTTCGTTTTTTTTATCTCCAATAATATTTACGATTCTTTGTCTTAAATTAGAACTTGGTAAGTGAAACAACTCGCTATTATTATGAAAAAGTTGCATTTTCACTTTAGGATTTGCAAGTGCAATTCGGGTAAATTCTTCCACTATATGCCGCATCTCCACTTGATCTGACTTTAAGAAATTTCTTCTAGCAGGGACATTATAAAATAGGTTTTTTACTTTCATTGAAGTTCCATTTGAACTAGCGTAATCTTCATGATTTGTGATCTTACTTCCTTCAATAATTAAATGAGTTCCTAGTTCTTTGTCGGTCAATTTTGAAGTTACTTCAACATGAGCAATTGCAGCAATTGATGCCATGGCTTCTCCTCTAAATCCCATGCTTTTGATATTAAATAAATCATCAGCACTTTTTATTTTTGAAGTAGCATGTCGCTCAAAACACATCTTTAAATCTGCTTTACTCATTCCAGAGCCGTTATCCACAACTTGCAAAAGTGTTTTGCCGGCATCTTTTATAAAAAGCTTAATTTCTGTACTTCCCGCATCTAAAGCGTTCTCCAACATTTCTTTAACTGCAGATGATGGTCTTTGGATAACTTCACCGGCAGCAATTTGGTTGGCGACATGGTCAGGCAATAACTGAATTATATCCAATGTGAATAGACTTAATTAATAATGAATTTGTAAGCTAGCAAAGATAAAATAATAATCAGAAATACAATTCTCATAGTTCTTCCTTTTGCTTGCTTTTTAGTATGATTTCTATTAAATTTGATAGTTGCTTTTGTCCCTTTTTCCAATTGTTCTCGTCTTTCTTTTTTTTCATCATAATATCTAGGCTTAAAAGAAAATGATTTGGAGCTTGAAGCTTTGAAAATAGATGGGATTTTTGGGGCTTGCATAGTTACAAAAGTATTAAATATTTCAGTTGATAAGTCATGATATTACTTTTGTTAATTCTTTATTGATTGTATAACAATTTTTAATTTTACAGTTATGAGAAAAATTCAGTTTATCATTTTAGTTTCGGCTCTTTTTTTAGTAAATTTTCAGCATATTTTTGCCCAAAATAAAGCAGTTTTTTTAAGTTATTCAACTACTTGGGCCGATAGTATTATGACTACTTTATCAGAACAGGAACGAATTGCACAGCTTTTTATGGTAGCAGCCTATTCTAATAAGGGAGAAGATCATAAACAGCAAATTACTAATTTAGTACAGCAGTATAAAATTGGAGGGGTGATGTTTTTGCAAGGAGGACCTGTTCGGCAAGCACAACTTACTAATTATTATCAGTCAAAGTCAAAAACTCCTTTAATGATTGCTATTGATGGGGAATGGGGAGTTGCTATGAGACTCGATTCATCTTTGCGCTTTCCCTGGCAGATGACTCTTGGCGCTATTGAAGATGAAAAATTAATTTATGAAATGGGTGTGGAGGTAGCTCGCCAATGTAAGTTGTTAGGAATACATATTAATTTTGCTCCTGTTGTGGATGTTAATTCTAATCCAGAAAATCCAATAATTAATAACCGCTCCTTTGGAGAAAACCCTCAAAAAGTAGGTAGAATGGGAGTAGCTTATATGAAAGGAATGCAGGATAATAATGTTTTAGCCTGTGCTAAGCACTTTCCGGGCCATGGAGATACAGATTCAGATTCTCATAAAACATTACCTACTGTAAATCAATTAAAACAGCAATTAGAGCAGGTGGAACTACTGCCTTTTAAAATGTTAATTGAAAATGGTTTAGGCTCTGTTATGGTGGCTCATTTACACATTCCTTCTTTAGATGATACTAAAGATTTAGCGGTTTCATTATCGCCAAAAGTAGTTAATGGGTTACTAAAAAAAGAAATGGGATTTACAGGATTGGCAATCACTGATGCTTTAAATATGAAAGGCGTAAGTCAGTTTTATGCTCCAGCAGAAGTTGATCTCAAAGCATTGCTTGCTGGTAATGATGTTTTGCTTTTTGCAGAAGATGTCCCAAAAGCCATTGATGAAATACAAAAAGCAATTAAACAGAAAAAAATTTCTCAAGCAGAAATTGATGCAAGATGTCATAAGATATTGATGGCCAAGCAATGGATGGGTTTAGCTCAATATACTCCTACTGATTTATCATTAATCAAGAATCAGATTATTACTACTGAAACAAAATTGCTAGATAAAAAACTGGTGCAATCATCATTGACTTTATTACAAAATTATGATAATTTATTACCTTTAAAGAGCTTAGACACTTTAAAAATGGCATCAGTTAGTATTGGTGAGGATGCTAGTGATTTTAAGCAAATGCTTTCAAATTATGGGCCAATAACTCATTTTACAATTTCAGAACAGGCCACTGCTTCTGAGCAAGCGGTTTTATTAAATAAATTAGCTCCATTTAATCTAGTAATTGCTAGTATTCATAAATCAAATGAGAATGCTTGGAAATCCTATAAAATTGCAAAAGAAACAGATATTTTTTTGCAAGCTATTGCCATACAATCAAAAGTTATTGTATCAATTTTTGCAAATCCTTATAGTATCAATTCATTTTTATTTACTAATAATTTTGATGGATTAATACTGGCTTATCAAAATAGTAAAGTGGCCCAAGAGCAAGCTGCTCAAGCAATTTTTGGAGGGATAGGCATCCATGGGAAATTACCTGTTAATACTAAACATTATCCTATTCATTCAGGATTAAAAACCGAGTCAATAAGAATGAGATATGTTTCGCCTGAAGAGATAAATTTCCGAACCGACTTACTTTATAAAATTGATAGTATTGTAGATAATGCAATTTCTCAAGCAGCAACTCCAGGTTGTCAAGTGCTCATTGCTAAAGATGGAAATATCTTTTTTAATAAATCATACGGTTTTCATAGCTATGACAAAAAGACAGCAGTAAAGAATACTGATATTTATGATTTAGCTTCCATCACAAAAATAGGTGCTACTGTTCCTGTTTTAATGGATATGGTTGATGATAAAAAGTTTAATCTAGATCATCATTTAGGTAAGTATCTTGATTTAGATTCAACAAACAAAAAAGATTTAATAATTAGAGATATTTTAGCCCATCAGGCAGGATTACCTTCATGGATTCCATTTTACAAAAAAACTTTAGTTAAAGATTCTGTATCTGGTAAAAGTGAATTTAGAGATACTCTATACAGTAACACTTTTAGCCAGCAATATCCTCATAAGGTTGCTGCTGGCATCTATTTACACCAACAATATCCTGATTCAATTATTCAACAAATTAAACAATCAGAGTTATTAGAAAAAAAGAAATATCTCTATTCTGATTTGGGTTATTATATGTTTAAAGAAATTATAGAGAAGGAATATAAAAAACCATTAAATAAAATTACAGAGGATTTATTTTATAAGCGATTGGGAATGGAAAATTTAGGATATTTACCTTTGGAGAGAATTGATGAAAAGAGAATTGTTCCTACCGAAATGGATTATGTGTATAGAAGCCAACTTTTAAAAGGATATGTTCATGATCAGGGGGCTGCAATGCAAGATGGAGTAGGGGGCCATGCAGGACTTTTTTCCAATGCAAATGATTTGGCAAAATTGATCCAAATGTATTTGCAAAAAGGCCAATATGGAGGGGAACAATATTTGTCTGAACAGGTGATTAGTGAATTTACAAAGCGTCAATTCCCTCAAAATAATAGGAGAGGAGCAGGATTTGATAAACCCGTTTTTAAAGGTCAAGAAGGAGGCCCAGTTTGCCAGAGTGCATCTGGTTTAAGTTTTGGTCATTCAGGATTTACGGGTACTTTAGCTTGGGCGGACCCTGAAAATCAGTTAGTTTACATTTTCTTATCCAATAGTATTCACCCTGATGCAAGCAATAAGAAGTTGTTAAAAATGAATGTAAGAACAGAGATTATGCAAGTAATTTATGATAGCTTAGATGAAAACTAAATTAAAAATTGGTATTGTGTGTTATCCTACTTATGGTGGGAGCGGGGTGGTTGCCACTGAACTTGGAATTGCACTTTCTGAGCAGGGGCATGAAGTCCATTTCATTTCTTACGACCAGCCATTTCGTTTGGATGTATTTTCAGAGAGAATTTATTATCATGAGGTAACTGTACTGGATTATCCTCTTTTTGAATACGCTCCTTATGAGCTCAACCTGACTTCTAAACTAGTGGATGTTGCAATGCACGAGAAATTGAATATTTTGCATGTTCATTATGCAATCCCTCATGCTTCAGCTGCTGTAAATGCCAAGCAAATTTTAGCAACTTATGGTATTGACCTACCTATTGTTACTACTTTACACGGAACCGATATTACCCTTTTAGGAAAAGACAAATCCTTTAAGCCAGTTATTGAGTATGCCATTAATATGTCGGATGCAGTGACTGTAGTTTCTGAAGATTTAAAAAGAGAAACCCTAGAGCATTTTAATATCAAAAAGGAAATTCAAACTATTCCAAATTTTATTGATTTGAGTTTGTATCAACAGCAAGTTGATGAGAATTTAAGAAGTAATTTTGCTAATAAGGAAGAATTTATCATCACTCATATTTCTAATTTTCGAACGGTAAAAAGAGTAGGGGATGTAGTTAAAATATTTGAAAAAGTGAATAAAGAGATTCCTTCTAAGCTACTTATGATTGGCGATGGGCCTGAAAGAATAAAGGCAGAGGAACTTTGTAGAGAATTAGGATTGGATACCAAAGTAAAATTTTTAGGAAAACTTAGAGTTATTGAGAAAATGCTTGCGATTTCTGATGTTTTTGTATTGCCTTCTGAAACAGAAAGTTTTGGTTTGGTTGCACTGGAGGCCATGGCAAGTAAAACTGCAGTTATTTCAACAAATAGTGGTGGTATTTCAGAAGTAAATATTGATGGCAAAACAGGCTTTTTATCAAATGTTGGTGATGTAGATAAAATGGCAAAGGATACGATTACATTATTAAAAAATCCTCAGCTCTTGGAAAGTTTTAAAATAAATGCTTTAGCCCATGCTAATTCTTTTGCACTTAAAAATGTATTGCCAAAATACAATGCTATTTATCAAAGTCTATGCCAAGAGAAAAACAACAAATAAAAGTAGGCCTTACAGGTGGTATTGGCTCTGGTAAAACTTTTGTCGGTGCTGTTTTTACCAAACTGGGTATTCCCGTTTTTAATGCAGATATTGAAGCCAAAAAATGCATGGCTGAAAATGAGCTTCTAAAGCAAGAAATTCAAAATGTATTTGGTGCTAAAGTTTATAAAAATGGCTTGCTTGA
>CAMBDW010000012.1 GCA_945865535.1 Chryseobacterium gleum
GTCCCACAAATAAGAATAGGCAGGATCCCCACCACTAGCATACAACCTGGCTATACCAACACTATCACCATAACAAGCAATACCATCTATCACCTTCATACTATCTATACTCAAAGCAAATGAAGGCTCCGCTATATTAAACGTGTAAAGTATAGAACAACCCTCAAAATCTTCTATAAGCAACTGATAATTTCCAGCTAATAAATCAAACAAAGTATCCCTAGTAGAGATATGTGTATCGGATACCTGCAAAGTATTCCCCTGCATATCCAACCAATAATAAGTATAAGGAGCCCAACTACCAGAGGCATCCCCAACTATCATACCAGTGGCTTCCCCCTTACAAGAAACAACAAACACCTGAGGAGAAGCACTCAATGGAAGCTGTGGCGCTATAACATTAACTGTAGTGAAAGTATCACAACCATTGGCATCCATTACCTCCAAATAATAAGTCCCAGCACTCAAACTCAAGACAGTGTCATTGGTACTGAAACTATTCAACCCTGAATCAAACCACTCATAACTATATACCGGAGTACCCCCTGCTGAACTACCAACAGCAAAAGCCAAATCACTTCCATAACACGTATTTGTTGAAGTCGAAACTAAGGCCTGCAATGGAAAGCCAGGGGCTAAAATGGTAATTGGGACTTCTATATGACAAAAAGCATTGTCGCTAACCATAACATTATAAGTCCCTGTTTCTAAACCATAAAAGGCAGTATCATAAGGATATGCATTAGTATTTAAAATCCCATCTAAATAATACGTATAAGGAGTTAACTGAACGCTATGCACATCTATTGCAAGATAGCCATTATTTCCATCCCAACAACTTGCATCTATTGAACTAATAGAGAATGATATAGGAGAAAGAGTATCGGAAGTTAAGGTTTCTGTACAAGGAGAACCAGTTGTAACGTAACAAAACTGTGTTCCTATCGGAATTGAAGATACTGGAAGTGAGTAAGTTGTTGCAGGATAATATACATCAGCGATAGGATAATAAGGACCATTAAGATTGGCTGACCCCATTAAGTGATATAACGTTGAAACAGTAGCACCAATAGGATGATCCCACTCATATTGAATAATTCCATTGGAAATTGCCACACACTTTAAAGAAGTAGGAGGTAAAGAATCTTCAGCAGCTGAAATTATTAATAACGTATCTGAAAAAATTACACATCCAGTTGGAAAAGTAGCGGAAACAACATAAGAACCACTCCCCACAGTAACAGCAGAGTCGGTACTAAAAACTGTAAAAGTAGAATCATACCACGCATAAGTTACTCCAGGATCAACAACATTAGCCGTAAGAACAACATCATCTCCACAAGCAATATCTAAAGTATTTGTGTCAATTCCTAAACTATTAACCAGCTGAAGTGTTGGTGAAGTAAAACTACCTGCCTCTAACCAAACGTATGAACTTAAGCCTTGATCAGAACCATCTGCAATAGCTAATTTAATATGATAGGTTGCTCCACATGTTACTGCTGCTTGAGCAGTAAAAACAGTTGTAAAACCATCTGCATCTGCAATAGTTAAACCATTCTGATTATTAACAAAATACTGCTGATTGATAGGAGTAACACTATTTACAGAAGAAATAGAAATTGGTAAAGGGGGATTAGTATTGGGAATAAAAGCTAAATTAATTGCTCCATTTGCCCAAGGACCTGCAATACCAGGTCCTGATAAAAAGAATCCAAACACATCATTATATTGTGTGTTTTCCCAACCAAAATATTCTTGAGAACCAAACGCATACCTAAATTCCATTGAATCAGATGTAGGAATGAAATCAAATTCCAATACTGCTACATCATTAATGGAGCTTACAGAAAAAGATTGGCCAATCATTCCTGGAACGGAATTAGCCACTGCAAGTAAATCTGGATCTGTTACGGTATTTGGTAAAAATGGAAAGCCGCCTCCATTAATTGGATCAAGAGCATAAATATCTCCTGTACACATAACAATTCCACTATCTATTCCCAAATTTGTATTTATAGCATTAAACCAACCTATTTGAGATGGCTCGCCCTGAAATGTATGATTTGAAGCAATAACCCCTCCTCCTAATAATACATTATCAATAAGATAGGTTGCTGTATTGTAAGGAGCTGTATTATCTATTATAATTTGTGATTGTGCTTTAAAAGTAGTCAATACTACTAATAAAAAGAGTATTTTTTTAGTCATGCAACAAAGATAAGAAAGAATTTATAAATCCTATCTTTATAAAACCATAATTTTATTCACTCAAATTGGTGTCCGACTGAAAATTAAACATTTCGGCATAACTGCCTTTATTTTTAAGTAATTGATTATGAGTGCCTGATTCTAAAACACTTCCATTTTCTAAATGTAAAATTTTATCAGCATTTACAATAGTTGAAAGCCTATGAGCGATTACAATTGTAGTGCGATTAGTCGCTAATTTTTCCAAAGCCAATTGCAATAGTTCCTCTGTTGCTGTATCAATTGAAGCAGTTGCCTCATCCAAAATAAGAATTTTTGGATTACGAACATATACTCTTAAAAATGCAATAAGTTGCCTTTGTCCTGAAGATAAAGTAACTCCCCTCTCAGCTACTACAAAATCGTAATCTCCAGGAAGAGAATTAATAAATTCATCTACTCCAATTTCCTTAGCAGCTGCTATTACTTTTTCCTTTGATATAGTAGCATCAAAAAGTGTAATATTATTCAAAATAGAATCAGAAAACAAAAAGACTTCTTGCTGAACTAATGCTATATTCTTTCTCAAACTTTGCAGGGAAATTTCATTAATATTAATACCATCAATAGTTATATGACCAGAATCTATCTCATAAAAACGATTCAAAACACTTACTATTGAAGTCTTTCCGGCACCTGTTCTACCCACCAAAGCCAACATCTTACCTGCCTCAATCTCAAAGCTTAAATTTTTAAGAACCGATTCGTCTTTTTTATAGCAAAAATTGACCTTTTTAAAAGCAATTGATCCCTTTGTATTTTCAATATTAAGTGTGCCATTATCAAGAATTTTCTCATCAGTATCAAGCACCTTAAAAACACGCTCGCAGCCAACAATACCCATTTGCAAAATATTAAACCTATCAGCTAATTGTCTGATAGGGCGAAACATCATATGAATAAATAAAATAAAAGCAATAAGCTCGCCAACTGTTATATTTTTTCCATCCAAAATAGCTTGACCGCCATACCAAACTATAAGCCCAATGGAAACAGAAGAAAGAACTTCAACAACTGGAAAAAAAACAGCATAATAAAAAATACCTTTAATGTTTGAATCTCTATGCTTAGTATTAATGTCAAAAAACTTTTGATATTCAGCATTTTCTCTATTGAAAATCTGCACAATATTTATACCCACAATATGCTCTTGAACAAAAGTATTTAAGTTAGCAATTTGTGTTCTGACATCTTGAAAAGTTCTTTTGATATTGTTTTTAAACCAAGCAGTAGCCACTAACAAAACAGGTATTGTTAACAAAGCAATTATAGTGAGTCTCCAATCAGTATAAAACATCAGTATAATAATAACAATTAACTTTAAAAGCTCAGCAATAATTACCAAAAGCCCTTGAGAAAAAATGTCTGCAATGGTCTCAATATCTGAAACTGTTCTGGTAACCAAAGTTCCAATAGGAGTATTATCAAAATACTTCATTTTTAAAGATAAAATATGCTCGAAAATTTTACTTCTTAAATCTTGAATAACATGCTGGCCCAGCCAAGTTGATAAATAGATATAAAAAAACTGAATTACCCCTTCCAAAACCAAAATAGCTATTAAAATTTGAGTTATTTTTATCAAACCCTCTTTATTAGGAATTACAATATAATTATCAATAGCATGATTGATAATTAAAGGACGCATAGGCCCCAAAACAGATAGCAAAATAGCAGCAATAGCAGCAACAAAAAAATGAGACTTATAGGGTTTTGCAAATTTCATCACTCTTTTTAAAAGCATAAAATCAATTACATTTCCGGTGTTGGATTTTTGTTTTTTACTCTCTTGCATTTATGTCCTTATTTTATTTGGATACTTAACCTCAGTTAGGAAAAGTGCGTGTGCAGGAACTGATATTCCTGACTTTGATCTATCTTTTGCTGCTATTATTTTAGCCACATCAGCTGCTATTATTTTACCAAACCCAACATCTAGCAAAGTACCTACTATTGCTCTTACCATATTGCGCAAAAAACGATCAGATTTAATAGTAAAAATCAGATTAGTGTTTACTACTTCCCATTGAGCAAACATGACATCACAATTATTAGTAAAAGTCTGAGTATTTACTTTTGAAAAAGAAGTAAAATCTTGTTTTCCTATAATATATTGACAAGCTTCATTCATTGCTATTATATCTAAATCATTCTGCAAAAAATAAGCAGTCTTATTAAAAGGATCCTTCTTTTGAATAATATGATACTGATAAGTTCTACTTAGAGCATCAAAGCGACAATTAGCATCCTCTTTTACTTTAAATATATCTTTAATAGCAATATCACTAGCCAAGAAACTATTGAGTTTAAACATTAGATTTTGGATGTCAAAATCAATATCACAATCAAAATGTGCAAACATTTGATTTGCATGCACTCCTGTGTCGGTTCTTCCAGCTCCTATTACCTCAATATTAGTATTAAGAATAGTACTCAATGCTCTATTGATTTCTGCCTGCACAGTCTTAGCATTGGGCTGTTCCTGCCAACCATGATAATTGGTTCCTTTGTATGAAAGTTCAATGAAAAAACGCATCTTATAATTTACCGCAAAAATAGAAAATGAATTTACAATATACTATTGAAAAAAAATATTCGTTGAACTTTGTAATTTGTTAAACAAAATATAAATTTGCAATCCTAAATTCAAAAAAATGACTGATACATTACAACCAGATATTAAAGAACTTAACGAAAAAATAAATAAAGAAAGCGCTATTATTGATCTACTAATGCTAGAGATGAACAAGGTAATTGTTGGTCAAAAGCATATGAGTGAACGTCTTTTAATTGCCCTCTTAACCAACGGACATATATTATTAGAAGGAGTGCCTGGACTAGCTAAAACACTTGCTATTTCAACATTAGCCAAAACAATAGATGCAAAGTTTAGTCGTTTGCAATTTACTCCTGATTTATTACCTGCAGATATTATTGGGACACAAGTATATAGTCCTAAGAATGAAACTTTTTCAGTAAAAAGAGGTCCTATTTTTGCAAACTTTATTTTAGCAGATGAGATAAATCGTGCTCCAGCAAAAGTACAATCTGCACTGCTTGAAGCCATGCAAGAGCGCCAAGTAACTATTGGGGGCGAATCTTTTGACTTAGACAAGCCATTTTTGGTAATGGCTACTCAAAATCCTGTAGAGCAAGAGGGTACTTATCCTTTGCCAGAAGCTCAAGTGGATCGTTTTATGCTAAAAGTAGTTATTGATTATCCTAAAAAAGAGGAAGAAAAATTGATTATTCGACATAATTTAGCAAAAACCTTTCCAAGCCCAAACTCTGTTCTAAAAACTGATGCTATTATACGTGCTCGTGATTTAGTAAAGGAGGTTTATATGGATGAAAAAATTGAACAATATATTATCGATATCGTATTTGCTACTAGATATCCTGAAAAATACGGATTAGAGAAATTTAAAGCAATGATCTCTTTTGGAGCATCACCAAGAGCAAGTATTAATTTAGCAATAGCAAGTAAGGCCTACGCTTTTATAAAAAGAAGAGGCTATGTAATTCCTGAAGATGTTCGTGCTCTTTGCCATGATGTATTGCGCCACAGAATAGGACTTACCTATGAAGCGGAAGCAGAGAATATTACTTCAGAGAATATTATTACTGAAATTTTAAATGCAGTAGAAATTCCGTAAATGAGCACCTCAGCGCTTTTAAAAAAAGTAAGACAGATTGAGATAAAAACTAGAGGGCTCTCCAACCATATTTTTGCTGGAGAATACCATACAGCTTTTAAAGGTACAGGTATGGCCTTTTCGGAAGTAAGAGAATATCAGCCCGGAGATGATATCCGCTCCATTGATTGGAATGTAACGGCTAGATACAATGCCCCTTTTGTGAAAGTTTTTGAAGAAGAAAGAGAAATGACCGTAATGTTGCTTATTGATATATCAGCATCTGGTAATTTTGGGACTAACGAACAATTCAAAAGGGAATTAGCCACTGAATTGGCTGCTGTTTTAGCTTTTTCAGCAATTAAAAATAATGATAAAGTAGGGGTTATCTTTTTTACTGATAAGATAGAAAAATTCATTCCTCCAAAAAAAGGAAAAAGCCACATCCTAAGAATTATTAGAGAAGTTCTAGCATTTAATCCACAAGCCAAAGGCACCGATATTGCTGGAGCTTTGGAATATTTTAACTCAGTTATTAAAAAAAGAAGTATCTGTTTTATACTCTCTGATTTTATGAGCTCTTCATTTGAAAAACCTTTAAAAATTGCAAGTAAAAAACACGATTTAGTTGGATTAAGAATTCATGACAAGAGAGAAGATAGTTTGCCTAATATTGGATTGATTCCCATGCAAGATGCAGAAACAGAAAAACTCATTTTTGTAGATACATCAAGCAAAAAAGTGAGAGCAGATTTCGCCAAAAACAGATTAGAAAAAGTAGCTATGCTTAAAAAATTATTTCCCTCTAGTGGAGTGGATTTAATTGATCTGGCTACAGGAACTGATTATGTAAAACCTTTAATTAATTTCTTTAAAACCAGAGGTAAGAGAAGATGAGAAAAGTAATTTACATACTACTTTTAAGTAATTTTGCTTTTGCTCAAACTGCAACTTTAGATTCCAATACAATTCTAATTGGGCAACAAATCAACTTCACAATTACTAATAAAGTAACCTCTACTAAGATTTGGCCTACTTATAATGAATTTTTAGTTGAAGGAATTGAAATCATCAAAGCCTCAAAAATTGATACAACTGATGGAGTGATTACTCAGGAGTTTGTCATTACAGCCTGGGATAGCGGAAGTTACTTTTTTCCGTCTATTGCTTTTTCAGAAAACAGCAAAACACAAGCTCTATTGTTAAATGTCCAAACTATAATATTAGCAGAAGATGCGGAATTAAAAGATATAAAACAACCCATTGAAGAGCCAATTGGATGGAGCGATATTTGGCCTTGGCTACTTGGTATTTTAATTCTTTCTCTAATAATATTTATTCTTAGAAAATATGTATTTAATAAAAACAAGCAGCCAATAATCGTTAAACCAAATGTGATAATTGCTGCTGATATATCTGCATTAAAAGAATTAAATGCATTGGAAAAGGCAAAAATATGGCAAGAGGGTAATGTAAAAGAATATCACTCCCAATTATCAGAAATTATTAGAAGATACACAGAAAATAGATTTCAATTTATTGCGCTTGAACTCACAACTGATGAGATTTTACAAGAACTAAAATCTATTTTAAGTGATGACCAATTAAACAATCTCAGTACGCTTTTACAAAGAGCAGACTTAGCCAAGTTTGCCAAAAGCAAACCAATTGATACTGAGAATATAGAGAGTATGGTTTTAGCAAAAGGGTTTGTAAACGCTACAAAACAAACAAAGAGAAATGAGTAATTACACTTTTGTAAATAGAGAATTTTTCTACCTTCTAATTATTCCAATAGCGATACTCATTTGGTATATCTTAAAATATAAATTTGTATCAAGTACTATTTTATTTTCTGATACCCATTCAATAAGTAAAACTATAACATTAAAACAGAGATTAAGACATTTACCTTATCTACTAAAAATTATTGCAACAGCACTCTTAATTATTGCCATTGCTCGCCCTCAATCAACAGCAAATTGGGAAGAAAGTACCACTGAAGGAATTGACATAGTATTAGCAATGGATATTTCAGGAAGTATGCTTGCCCGGGATTTAAAACCAGACCGATTGGAAGCTTCAAAAGATGTGGCCATGGATTTTATCAGCAAGAGAAAAAATGATAGAGTGGGACTGGTAATATTTGCAGGAGAAAGTTTTACTCAGTGTCCCTTAACTACCGACCACAATGTACTTCTTAATTTATTTAAAGATGTTAAAAGTGGTATGGTAGAAGATGGAACTGCAATTGGCATGGGGCTTGCAACTGCCGTAAATCGATTAAAAGATTCTAAAGCTATTTCAAAAGTAATTATTCTACTTACTGATGGAGTAAATAATAGTGGAATGGTGCCACCACTTACTGCCGCTGAAATTGCTCAAAAATTTGGAATACGAGTATATACCATTGGAGTAGGAACTGAGGGCTTTGCTCCCTACCCTTTCCAAACTCCTTTTGGTATACAATACCAAGATCTAGAAGTAAAAATTGATGAGAAAACCTTGCAAGATATCGCCATCTTAACAGATGGGAAATATTTTAGAGCTACCAATAACAATTCCTTAAAAGAGATTTACAAAGATATTGATGCTTTAGAAAAATCAAAAATAGAAGTCACTGAATTTCACAAGCGCTCAGAAGAGTTTTTACCTTTTGCACTTTGGGCTTTAGGATTATTGTTTTTAGGCTTTATTTTACAAATCACTTATTTAAAACAGATTCCTTAAATGTTAAGATACGAACATATCGAATATTTAAACTTCCTCTTTGGAATTCCTGTTTTAATACTTGCTATATTACTTTATAGCAAATGGAAGAAAAATGCCTTAGCTCTTTTTGGAGATAGTAGATTAGTAAATGAACTCCTGCATTCTTTTTCTAAAAGAAGATCGCAAATCAAAAACATACTTACTATCTTAATTTTCACCTTACTCATCATAGCAATAGCAAATCCGCAGATTGGGACAAAAATGGAAGAAGTAAAAAGAGAAGGTGTTGATTTAATAATTGCCATTGATCTGTCTAATTCTATGCTGGCTGAGGATATAAAACCCAACCGACTAGAAAGAGCAAAGCAAGCTATCTCAAAATTAATTGACAACTTAGAAGGCGATCGAATAGGCTTAATTGTATTTGCTGGGGAGGCTTATGTGCAATTACCAATCACTACTGATTATTCGGCAGCAAAATTATTTTTAGCAACTGTAAATACCGATATTGTTCCTACACAAGGCACTGAAATTGCAAAAGCTATTGATTTAAGTATCAAATCTTTTGATATAGAAAATGGACAAAATAAAGCTATTATCATAATTACAGATGGAGAAAACCATGATGAAGAAGCTATTAAAAGTGCGGAAAAAGCAAATGAAGTTGGAATTTTTGTTCATACTTTAGGAATGGGATTAAGTATAGGTGCTCCAATTCCTATTTACAACCAAAATAGAATTCAAACTGGATATCGAAAAGATAAAGAAGGAAACACTGTAGTGAGTAAATTGAATGAAAATTTATTGATGCAAATTGCTAAAGCTGGAAAAGGAACTTATGTAAGAGCGAATAACTCCGAATCAGGGTTACCAACATTGTTTACTGAAATTAATAAAATGGAGAAAAAAGAAATAGGAACCATGATATTTACAGAATACAAAGATAGATTTCAATGGTTTATGGGTTTAGCCCTTCTATTTTTAATTTTAGACTTGATGCTCTTACCAAGAGAAAACAAATGGAGTAATCGTATCAATTTTTACAAGAACTAATGAGAAAATTAGTATTCATAATATTTTTTTTAATGAGCTTCATTTCTTTTGCTCAAAATAAAAAATCATTTTTAAGAGATGGTAACAAATTGTATGCTGATAGCAGTTATAATGAATCGGAAATACAATACAGAAAATCCTTAGAAAAAGATCAAAATTATTTTAAAGCTTCTTTTAATTTAGCAGATGCTATTTATAAGCAAGGACGCTATGAGGAAGCATCCGCACTTTTTAGTGCATTAAAAGACAACGCTCCTACTGAAACGTATCTAGCAAAGGTGTATCATAACTTAGGGAATTCTTTATTTAAACAGCAAAAACTAGAAGAAGCTATTACTGCTTATAAAAGCGCATTAAGAATTACCCCAAATGATGAGCAGACAAGACACAACCTAGCCTTAAGTAAAAAACAAAAACAAAAGCAAGATCAACAAGGAAATAAAGACAGTAAACAAGATCAAAAAGAAAATAAGGACGTAGAAAAAAAAGAAGAACAAAAAGAAAATCAACAACAGGAAAACAAGGAAAATCAGCAGAAAAAGAATGAAGAACAGCAAAAACAGCCAAAAGAAAAGAAAGAAGAAATGAGTAAAGAGGATGCTGAAAAAATGCTAGAAGCCATTGAGCAACAAGAAAAAGATTTACAGCAAAATTTGCAAAAAAAGAAAGTAAAAGGAAAAAGAGTCCAAGTATTAAAAGATTGGTAAATTGAGAAAATTAAGTTTCATATTATTTTTATTTTGTAGTCCAATAATACAGGCACAAACACTAAAAGTAGCAGCTGATAAAAATCCAGCTATAGTTGGAGAACAAATTCTGGTGCAATATAGTATTGATACAAAAGCTGAAAATTTCAAATCACCAAATTTTAATGGGTTACAAGTATTAAGCGGTCCAAACCCGTCCACCCAAAGTAGTTATACTTTTGTAAATGGAAAAAGTCAAAGTAGTAACTCTACTACTTATTCTTTTTACCTAAAAGCTATAAAAGAAGGTATCTATAACATTACTCCTGCTACAATTACGGTAAATGGAAAGGCTATAAGTAGTAATGCTTTGGTTCTTAATGTAGTAAAAGGTGGTGAAAAAAATAAGGCAGATCAAAAAACACTCTCCGAAAACTTATTTATTAGAGTTGATGTAAGTAAAAGAAACATTATAGTTGGAGAACAAATTTTAGTTAACTACACCTTATTTACTCGTATTGATTTACAAAATACTGAAGTCACCTCATTACCTGCTTTAAATGGATTTTGGGCAAAAGATTTGCAAGCTTCTAGCCAATTCAAACGTGATGTAATTGATGGTATTCCTTACAATGTTGCAACCATAAAAAAATCTGTACTTACCGCTCAAAAATCTGGAAAATTAACTATTGATCCCATTGAATTAAAATGCAGTATTCGTGTTCAAAATACAAAAAATAGTCGCGATCCTTTTGCCAATTTCTTTGGTGGAAACTATCAGATCCAGCAAGAAGCGATTCGTTCAAAACCCATCACAATAACTGTAGCTGATTTACCAAGTCCTCCTGCGGATTTTAAAGGTGCTGTAGGAAATATGACTATAGAATCAGAAGTGGACAATACCACGATTAACGCTAATGATGCTATCACTTATAAACTCACCATTACAGGGACAGGAAATATTGAATTAATTCAAGCTTTGAATATTCAATTTCCTGAAGATTTTGAAGTATATGATCCTAAAATATCAGATAGAATTTTTGAAGGAGGATTAAAAAGAAGTATCAAAACCTTTGAATATTTACTGATTCCAAGATACAAAGGGAAATACACAATTCCAAGTGCTACTTTGATTGTTCACAACCCAGTAAGTAAAGCATATGAAACTAAAAAATCAAGTCAGCATCAACTTATAATTAATCCCAGCACAAATAATGAGAATGAAAATACTTCTACAAATCAGCAAATAGTAAAAAATGAGCAAAAAGATATTAATTACATATCTACTAAAACTGATTTAAGTAAAATTGGAAAAAATACCATTGCGCAAAACCTATTTTATTTACTTTTCTTTTTGCCGATAGGTTTTTTAATTTTCTTTAAAATTTACGATACTATTGTTGGGGGAAAAAATACAAATAGCACTGAGTGGAAAAATAGAAAAGCAAACAAAATTGCACAAAAACGACTAAAAAATGCTCAAAAATGCATAAATAATGCTGATTTTGATGGTTTTTTTGAGGAAATTGAAAAATCACTATGGGGTTATTTTGCAGATAAATTCAAAGTAAATTCTGCCGAATTATCAAAAGAAACGGTATCTAATTATTTTGCATCTTCTGAAATTAATAAGCAGATAGAAGAAAAATTTATCGCCCTTTTGAATGAATGTGAATTTGCTCGATACGCCCCAGCTAGCAATAAAAATGCTCAAATGGATACTATTTTAGAAAAAGCAAAAACAATAATCATTGAGGTAGAAACTGCATTAAAATGAAAAAATTAATCTTCATATTACAACTATTATTTTGCTTGCAAAGTTTTGCTCAAGACTCTCTTTTTACACAAGCAAATAGAGAATATGGAAAAGAAAATTATTCAGCCGCTATTTCTCTTTATGATAGCATTATTTCAAAAGGTTTAGAAAGTAGTGAGCTTTTGTGCAATTTAGGAAATTGTTACTACAGAACACAAGATTGGGCAAATGCTATTTGGCATTACGAAAAAGCACTTAAATTAAATCCAAAAAATGAAGATGCTTTACATAATTTGAAGCTCACTAATCTTAAGATAATTGATCAAATAGAAACTGCACCTCAACTTTTTTACAAAAAATGGTGGGAAAGTGCAATTCGATTATTCACCACAAAAAATTGGCAAATTTTAGCGCTTATTTCGATCTGGATTTCTTTACTATTTTGGCTACTGAAGCGGTTTACAAGCTTCAAAAAAAAATATTTTCTTGCTTTTTTTTATACACTTGCGCTTATTTTACTTTGCATAGCCTACTCCTCATATCAAGAGAATTACAATAAAACTGAAGCAATTATTTTTTCGTCATCAGTAAGTGTAAATAGCGCTCCAACCAACAACAGCACTAGCCTGTTCTCATTACATCCAGGAACAAAAGTAGAAATCATTGATAAAATAGAAGATTGGATAAACATTAAGATTACAAATGGCAATAGTGGCTGGATAAAAGAATCTGATTGTAAGATTTTGGATTGATTATTTATTGATTATTTATTGATTATTTATTGATTGTTTATTGATTGTTTATTGATTATTTAATGATTATTTAATGATTATTTAATGATTATAAAATGTAAAAAACTATTTATTTAATTTTTTCGTATATTTGTGGATTATAAAAGTCACAACTAATGAGAAAATTTTTACTGTTATTTTTTATATTTTTAACTTATACATTTAGTTATGCTCAGGCTGGCGCAGGACCCTTTCAAAGCTGTACACAAGCAATTCCTGAAATTTGTAACGGATCACTTTATCCTGCAGCAACTTCAGGTACAGCAACAGCTCCATTTGGGGCAAATTTTAATTGTGGATTCACTAGCGTTAGTGAGAATGCTTCATTTTACTATTTTGTATCTTCTACTAATGGACCTTTAAACATCAATATTACTCCTACTGATTTTCTTGGTATCCCATATCCAAATATTGGAAGTTCACCTGATCTTGACTTTAAATGCTGGGGGCCATTTAATGACATATTAACTATGTGTGATCAATTAACAAATGCTAACCAAGAAGATTGTAGTACCGCTCCTGCAACCACAGCAGAAGTTATAACAATAGCAAATGCAGTAGCTGGCCAAATTTATGTTGTACTTGTACAAAACTGGGCTGCAACAGGTACTAGTCCCGATCCTTGTTATATACAATTCACTCCAGTTGGACCTAATGATGCTTTTGGAGGTCCTAATCCTGGAGATGCTGGAGGTACGGTTGGAATACCAACACCTTTACTTTTTTGTGATACTGACCCTTCTATAAATTTAATTGATATATTAAATGGAACTCCTTTAAATTGGGGATATTGGACTTTTGCTGGAGATACTGTTACTGGAACTTTTGACCCTGCTACTGGTCCTGGAGGTACATACACTTACACAATACCAGGTACTGTAAATTGCCCTAGTGATATTGCTTATGCTGTCGTTGATATTTTTAGCGCAGCAACAATTTCCGTTACATCACCCTCGGTAATTTGTTCCAATGAAAACTCATTTACATTATCAGGAATTCCTCCTGTTGGATTTTCTGCTCAAGGTCAAGGTGTTTTTACCAATAGTACAGGTACAATTATTACTGATTTTGACCCAGTCACCTCTGGCCCAGGAACATATAATATAACTTACACTTACACCCCAACTGGTTGCAATCCAATTCCTTTTCCAAGTTCTATTTTAGTAAATCCAGCCCCAAACGTATTAGCAGCAAACATTATAGTAAATAATCCATCCTGTTATGGTTTTACAGATGGAAGTGCAATTCTTTCGGCAAGCGGAGGAACCCCACCATATGTTTTTAATTGGTATGGACAAAACCCTTTACAATTAGCAGCAGGAGTTTTTAATTACACCGTTACAGATGACAACCTATGTTCTTATTCAAGTTCAGTAAGCCTGTATAATCCTTTAAATACAACTTTTACAATTAATGAATATAATAGCAGTTGTTTTGGTACTAATGATGGTGCTGCAAGTGTAACCGTATTTGGAGGATCTACACCACCTGGAACTGCTTCGCCAGGAGGATACTGCCCATCAAACCCTGCACCTAGCCTTAATGCACAAGCTGCTACAATTATAGCAAACGTACAATTAACAGGTGATGCCTTCAATATTTCTAACTCTACTGCTGGTGTTAATGACTTTTATCAGGACTATACTCCAACAATGTATGCAGATTTAACTCAGGGAGGTATTTATACAGTTTCTGTTACGCCTTCTGATATATCTGCAACAGCTTCATATGCCCCACAAAAAATAAATGTGTATATTGATTTCAATATTGATGGAGACTTTGTAGATCTTGGAGAAGATCTTGGTGTAATCTCTATCCCATGGGGCAGTTGGGCTGCTGGAACTGTATATCCCTTTAACTTTACAGTACCAACAACAGGTGCTTTTGGAGCTACAAGAATGCGAGTTGTTTGCATGAGTAATGCAAATTCTCCAATTTTCCCTATACCTGTTATGGGTCCTTGCATAGCTGCTACTGGAACGAACAGTCCTTATTTTGGTGCAACTGAAGATTATTCTATTGTATTAAATTCTCCTGCTACTACAGCAACTTTTCTTTGGGGAAATGGTTCAAATGCAGATAGTATTGCAAATCTAGCACCTGGAACATATTCTATAATTGTCACAGTAGGAGGATGTCCAGCACAAGATTTTGCAGTAATTACCGAACCCTCTGAAATTGTATTTAACCCAACTATTACTGATATTAGTTGTAATTCTTTTACTGATGGGGCTGTTTCACTTAATATCTCGGGAGGAAATGGCGGTGCATACACTCAAAACTGGTACGGGCAAAACCCTTCAGCTCTAGGATCTGGAAGTTATAATGTTACGGTTTCTGATCCAACAACAATTACAGCAACTAATCTAGTGGCTTGTGCAAATGACACAACAATAATGATCGTTGAACCTGCTTATTTTTCTGTTGACTTTACAACATCTGATAATGAAATCTGTTTGAATGATCCTGTAAGCTTAGATTTTGATTTTAACCAAGGAGGTTTTGCACCTTTTACGATAAATTATACTGTTAATGCCCTACCTCAAATTGCTGGACCAATTAATAGTACAGGGGTAAATAATATAGCTGTATCGCCTTCACTTGGAAATAATACCTACATAATCACTAGCATTGTAGATGCTAATGGCTGTACACATCAAAATAATATTAACCCTCAAAATATCTTTGTAAATCCATTACCAGATATTAATATTACAGTATTGCCAAATCCTATATGTGTTGGAGATGATGCTACTCTTCTTTTCACTGCTCCAAGCGGAACTCCTCCTTATGCTGTAGATTATACTGTAGCAGGAGTTGTTGCCTCAGCAAATGTTCCTGGTGCTGGATTACCCCTATTAGTAAATCCAACTACATCTACAACTTATGCTTTAACTTATGTTACTGATAGTAAAGGATGCGCATTTCCATTAGCTGACAATACCACTCTTATTGTAAATGAAATTCCTCAAGCAAGTTTCACAAGTGCTAGTGAAACTTGTGTTGGAGATATAATTGACCTACAATTTGATTTTACAGTTGGAGCAGCTCCTTGGTTTGTAAATTATTCGGTTAATGGCGTAGCAACAAGTATTTCTTTTAATAACAATATTAGTTCAATTGCTATAAGTCCTCAATCGGCAAGTGTTTACACCATAACCTCAATTACTGATAACAATAACTGTCAAAATATTGTTCCTCAAACATTAACTATTACCGTTAATCCCTTGCCCCAGATTGTTTTAAGTGGAGGTGGGTCTATTTGTATTGATAGCACAACAAATATTATTTTTACAACTACATCAGGAACTCCTCCATATAATTTAACTTATTCCGCAGGATTAATATCTAATTCTGTTTCAAACATAGGCAATATTTATACTGTTGCGAGTAATCAAAATGGTGTTTATAGCATACAAGACGTAACTGATAGTAAAGGATGTAAAGCAACATCAATATCAGAAAGTGCCTATGTTAACGTCAATCCACTACCTGAGGCAAATATTACTGCATACCCTCAACCTGCAGACATTACAAATCCTCAAATTAGTTTTATTGACTTATCAACTGGGCATGTAGATGGACTCTGGAATTTTGGTGATGGAGGTACTGCTTTAACTAATTTTGATAGATTGTTTCACAACTTTAGTGATACAGGAACTTTTCAAGTTTCGCTAAGCATAGTGTCAGATAGCGGTTGTACTGATATTGCTTATCTCGCAATTTATATTTCTCCTACATTTACTATTTATGTTCCTAATGCTTTTACGCCAAATAATGATTTAGATAACGACTATTTTTTACCTATTGTAGATGGAGTTTCTGAATATGAATTTAGTGTATATACCCGATTAGGACAAAGAGTCTTCACAACAAATGATTTTTCAAATGATTATCAGAAATGTATATATGGTTGCACAGCTTCATGGGATGGAAAAATTAATAATGGAACTGAGTACGCTATAGCAGACGCCTATGTTTACTTCATTAATTTAACAGATTTTAATGGTAAACTAAGAACTTTTGAGGGTACTGTTACTTTGATAAGATAAATTCACATTACTGTTCTTTTTATTCTTTATCTGATGTTTTTTTATTTTATAATCTTCGCTATTTTATTAGAATATCAGCCATTAAGTTTCTTTAAATTTACATCCTCATAATCTACAGGCATCTTTTCTTTTACCTTTTTCGTATCTTTGCAGAAAGAAAATGAAACAACAGTTTAAATACCTGATTCTATTTTTTGTACTATTTTTTAGTACTGGCATTGCCATGGCTCAATATGTGACCATTGGAACAGGTACAAGTACTACAGCTTTTTTAATGGCAACTTCTTCTCAAGATGGAAAATCTCAACTTATATTTTCTAATACGGAACTTACTAGCGCTAGTCCTGCATTAAATATTGGAGATACTATTTATTCTATTGGATGGTACGTTGCGACTGTGGGTGGTCAGACAATGTATGGGGCTAATATTAAAATTACGGAATCAGGCAATACTGTAACAGTGTGGTCTGGATCATTAGCTCCAAAGCTAACAGTCGGCTGGAATGATATTGTACTTCAGACCCCTTATGTAAGGCAAGGTACAGGTAATTTAACAGTCGAATTTTGTTTTGATAATTGTGCATCCACTACTAATACATTGGTTAGAATAACACCAACAACAACCACAAATACTTTTAATTATAGAACTGGTAATACTGCAAATGGTTGTAACTATACCGTAAATACTTTCACTGTAAATCGTCCAAATACTCGTTTTGGTTTATCTCCTACTAATGGAACATCAACTGCTTCTACAATCTGCTCAGGAAATAGCTCGATTTTAACTTCTGTTTCTAGTTTATCTCCAACAACAAGTGTAACTGGATTTACTTATAAAGGCCTTTATAATGGAAGTTACTATTTTATATCTACCTCATCAAAAACATGGTTGGCAGCTGACTTGCATTGTCGACAAGTTGGTGGCCATTTAGTCCATATTGCTAATGCTGCTGAAAATACTTATGTAGATAACAATGTTATTACTGCTACTACTTGGATAGGACACTATCAAAATTGTAATGGCAGCTCCTTCTCTGAGCCATCTGGTGGTTGGCAATGGAGCAATGGCACTTCAGCCACATATTTTAACTGGAATGCTGGTGAGCCTAATAATTCTGGTGGTGCAGAAAATCATACTGAGATGTATACAAGCGGAAAATGGAATGATGAGCCAAATGCAAGTACTAGGCCATATGTATTAGAAATTGAACATACCTACCTTTGGAATACGGGAGCTACAACAGCTTCTATTACTGTTTCGCCTACAACTACTACTACTTATTGGGTTGATCATTCCTTAGGCACACTAACACAGAGAGAATATTTTACTGTTACCGTGAATCCTCCTACAGTGCCAACATTTGCTGCCGTTGGACCTTATTGTTCTGGAGCAACAATCCCTGCTCTTCTAACCACAAGTAACAATTCAATTGCTGGTACTTGGGCTCCTGCTACTGTTAGCAATACTGCTACAGGCACTTACACATTTACTCCAACATCAACAGCAGCACCCACTTGTGCAACTACTGCACCATTAACCATCACTATTACTCCAAATACTACTCCAACATTTACAGCAGTTGGACCTTATTGCTCTGGAGTAGCAATACCTGCCCTTCCAACTACAAGTAACAATGGAATTACGGGTACTTGGGCACCTGCTATTAGTAATACAGCTACAGGCACTTACACATTTACACCTTCTGCAGGTCTATGTGCTACAAATGAAACAATGAGTATAACGATTGATTCTTTAACAACTACTGGAAGTGTAACTACTTCTATCTGTGCTGGAGATTCCTATACTTGGCCTGCTAATGGACAGACCTATACTACTGCCCAATCAGGTCTTACTGTAGTTACGGGTTGTAATACGGCAACCTTAAATCTAACTGTAACTCCTTTAACAACTACGGGAAGTGTAACCACTTCTATTTGTGCTGGAGATTCCTATACTTGGCCTGCAAATGGAGTCATCTATACTACTGCTCAATCGGGTGTTACTGTAGTTACAGGTTGTAATACTGCAAGCTTGACAATCACAATTAATCCTAATATTCTACCAACTTTTACACAAGTTGCTCCAATTTGTTCAGGAGTAACCTTAGCTCCTTTGCCAACAACTTCAAATAATAGCATAATAGGAACTTGGGCACCAACATTGAACAATGCAATTACAACAACTTATACCTTTACCCCTACAATAGGACTGTGTACCACACCAGCAACAATGACAATTATTGTAAATCCTTCAACCTCCAACACCACAACTTTAACAGAATGCGATTCTTATACATGGTTAGTAAATGGAGCAAGCTATAATACAAGTGGTAATTATACCTATGTAAATGGGTGTCATACAGAAATTCTTAACTTAAGCATTAATAGTAGTACTTCAAATAGTACAACTGTAAAATCTTGTGATACTTATACTTGGTCAGTAAATGGAAACACTTATACTACAAGCGGTACCTATACCAATGTGGGAACTAATACATATGGTTGTGCACATACTGAAACTCTAAATTTAACTATTGGGTATACAAATGATATTGATTTAGTAATAACTGAAAATCATGTTAGTTGTTTTAATGGTAATGATGGCAGTGCTATCATTACTCCAAATGGAGGAACAAATCCTTATACCTATTTATGGTCAGATGGACAGATTACAAATCCAGCAATAAGTTTCTCAGCAGGATCGTACTCCTGTATAATAACTGATGCCATTGGATGTCAAGTAGACACATTTGTTGTAATTAATCAAGCAAATGAAATATTTCTAGATTTTATAGCTACAAGTCCTATTTGTAGATATGATGAATCCACACTTTCAATTCATATTTCTAATGCTCTTTCCAATATTTATACCATCTCATTACTTGATTCTATTTTGAAATCATTTGTAATTGATACTAACGGATTGTTAATTCCGGAAGGAGTGCCTATTACTCTTACTCCAAACTTTAGTGGAAAAGTTTATATTGTGTCTCTTACAGATAATCAAGGTTGTACAAGAAATTTTAATGATGATGTGCATATTGAAGTAAAGCAACTTCCTCAGCTGAGTTTAAATGAAGATGACCTTTGTGTTGGAGAGCCTTCATATACCCTTAATAATGCTACTCCTACTGGTGGAACCTATTTTATAAATTATGTAATGACCGATTATTTTGATGTTGAGAATCTACAAATAGGTGGTTATAATATTAAGTATGAATATACTGACCCTGTTACTTCTTGCTACAATGAAATTACTGAAATAATTACAATCAGTGATTCCCCTGAAGCTGGGATGCTTTTTAGCCCTCAACCTACTGATATTGATGAGCCAAATATATTATTTAGAGATAATAGTAATGAGGAAGTTTTAATATCAGAGTGGCATTTAGGTGATGGTACAATTATTTATGATTCATTAAGTTTCTGGCATACTTATGCTGATACAGGTACATACACCATAAAATACTACATCACAAATATATACGGCTGCACTGATTCTGTAATTAATCAGCTGACTATTAATCCTGTTTATTCTATCTTTATTCCTGGTGCTTTTACCCCTAATGATGATGGTGACAACGACTATTTTTATCCTGTAATTATTGGTGAAAACAGCTATAACATGAAAATATATAACAGATGGGGTGAAATTATTTACAATGAAGATAATAAAAAGTGGGACGGAACAATAAATGATAATGTGATTCCTAATGAAATTTACCCTTACTCAATCTCTGTCTTTGATTTTAACGACAGACTTTTTATTTATTCTGGACTTGTGAATCTTATACGATAAATGAAGCAAATTATCTTGCTTTCTGATACACATCACACTTTAGATGAGCGTTTTTTCTCCCATTTTGAAACTGCAGATGAAATATGGCATGCTGGTGATATTGGTGATTTATCTGTTACGGATAAACTGAAAACTTTTGCTCCTATAAGAGCCGTCTGGGGTAATATTGACAATAAAACGATTCGAACTGAATTTAAAGGAAATCTTTACTTTAAATGTGAACAAGTAAATGTAATGATGACTCACATTGGTGGCTATCCAGGAAGGTATGAAAAAAAGATACTTCCAATTATTGAACAGGCAAAACCAGATCTATTCATTAGTGGACACTCTCATATTTTAAAAGTAATATACGATAAAAAATATGAATTACTACACATGAATCCAGGAGCAATTGGTGATTATGGGATACATAAAGTAAAAACCGTACTTAGTTTTAAAATTGAAGGAAAAGATATAAAAGATTTAAAAGTAATTGAATTTCCTAGAAGTAAGTCTTAACGAATTCTATCCGCTGAGTTTACTAACTTATCATCTCTATTAATAAAGAAATTGGCAGCTATTAAAGTAATAAAAGGTACTATCAATAATATCATTCCTAAGCCAATAGTCTTCTCATCACGTTCTAAAAACACAATTAAACAAAGTGCAACTGTTATCATTAATCTAGAAAAAGAAGCTATCAATTGTTGGCGTTTTCTAGTTTTAAACTGAAAAATTGCAAAAATGGATAAAGCAGCCGATAACAACACGCATAATCGTGCATAAAAATATTCTGAATCTGTTAAAAAGTAATCTTTTGTACCATCTTGTAGCACAGGAAATGTATAAACAATAGTAATGGAACAGATAGCTGAGAAAAAGAAAAAAAGGGATTGTACTCTTTGGATCATAGTTATAAATATTTACTGCAAAACTAATTAAAATTGTATAATTTGTCCAATTCTTAAAAAAATTGTATTATTGCACAACTTATCTAAAGAAACACCCCTGTCAAAACATCTTTCAAATTCAGCCTGCAACATCCGAATTAAAATTATTTATTAAAAAATATTTATGTACACATTAGAAGAATTAAATGCAAAAAAGATTGCTGATTTACAAGCAATTGCCCAAAAATCAAACATTAAAAAGTTTGATAAGTTAAACCAAGAAGAACTTACTTACGCCATCTTAGATCATCAAGCTGAAAATACTAAACCAGCTGAAAACCCAATAAAAAAACAAAGACAAAGGATTCATCCTGCTAAAAATATCACTGAGAAAGTTGAAGAGTCAAAACCTCAACAAAAGCAGCTGCAAAAAGTAGAAAAACAAACTGAAGATCAAACGATTCATAATCAATCTGAAAAAGAAAATGAACAAAAACCAGTTCACAGTCCTCAAAAAAATGAAAATGCTAAGAATGAAGCTAAGAAACCTGTGCACAATCATCCTCCAAAAAAAGAAGAAGAAATAAATACTCACCCAAAACCAAAACAAAATGATAATAATAACCAAGCCAATGGCAATACTCCCCCATCAAAATATGATTACAATTTTGATGGCATCATTCACACTGAGGGAGTCATTGAAATTATGCCTGATGGATATGGATTTATGCGATCAAGTGATTATCATTACTTAACATCGCCTGATGATGTTTATGTTTCTCACTCTCAAATCAAGTTATTTGGTTTAAAAACAGGAGATACAATTAACGGAACAGTCCGCCCTCCAAAAACAGGTGAAAAATACTACCCTTTGATACAAGTTGATAGCATTAATGGGCGTGATCCAGGTATTGTTAGAGATAGAATTCCTTTCCATCACCTTACACCACTTTTCCCTTATGAAAAATTTAATCTTACAGGAAATGGACATAATAATGTTTCTATAAGAATGTTGGATATTTTTACTCCTTTAGGCAAAGGACAAAGAGGACTAATTGTAGCACAACCTAAAACTGGTAAAACAGTACTTTTAAAAGATATTGCTAATGCAATAGCAGATAATCACCCAGAAGTTTACATGATTATATTATTAATTGATGAGCGTCCTGAAGAGGTTACTGACATGGAAAGAAGCGTAAATGCTGAGGTAATTGCTTCTACTTTTGACGAGCCAGCAAGCCGACATGTAAAAGTGGCTGACATGGTGCTTGAAAAAGCTAAAAGAATGGTTGAATGCGGACATGATGTTGTTGTCTTGTTAGATTCAATTACAAGATTAGCAAGAGCTTACAATACGGTACAACCTGCTTCTGGTAAAATATTGAGTGGTGGTGTAGATGCCAATGCCCTTCACAAACCAAAAAGATTCTTTGGAGCTGCTCGTAAGATTGAGAAAGGAGGATCACTTACCATTTTAGCTACTGCACTTACAGATACTGGAAGTAAAATGGATGAAGTAATTTTTGAAGAGTTTAAAGGAACAGGTAATATGGAGCTGCAATTAGATAGAAAAATTGCAAATAGAAGAATCTATCCTGCTGTTGATTTAGTTGCTTCTTCTACAAGAAGAGAAGACTTATTACTAGATAAAGAACACATACAAAGAATTTGGGTACTTAGAAACTATTTAGCAGATATGAACCCTATTGAGGCTATTGAATTTATGAAAGATAGATTGCAAAAAACCAAAGACAATACTGAGTTTTTAGTCACTATGAATGGATAATTAAAGATAAAAATCTTAAACAATAAATCCCTGCTAATTTAGCGGGGATTTTTATTTTTTAAACACTCCATAAAGCACACTTCCACTTCCGCTCATAGATGCATAAATAGCGCCATCTGCATAAAATTGTTCTTTCATTAGTTTAAGTTTTGGGTGCTTTGTAAAAGTAGAAATCTCAAAGTCATTTTTTACCTTTCCTTTCCAGTTTTTTAATGGTTGATGAATTAAATCTAACAAATTTTTTAGAGGTAATTGTGGTGTAATTTCAGCATAAGCCTCAGTAGTTGAAATATGCAATTCAGGAAAAATGAATCTCAACTCAAAAGTTGATAAATCTAAATCAATTGAAGACATCTTCTCTCCTATTCCACTTACATATTTTGGTGTATTTTCAATAAAAAATGGACAATCTGCTCCCAATTGTAAAGCATATTTTTCTAATTGCTCCTTTGATAATCTCAAATCAAAAAGCTGATTTAAAGCAATTAAAGTAAAAGCTCCATCAGCTGAGCCTCCCCCCAACCCTGCTCCTATAGGAATTTGCTTATGTAAATGCATCTTTATAGGAAGAATGCCAAACTCTGCTTTTAATAACTCATAAGCTTTCATGCAAATATTTCCCTCTCCAGCAATAGCAATGCCGGAACTACTAAATAACAACACATCCGCAGGTATAATTTCTAAACTATCAAAAAGCTCTTTTACAGGATAAAAAACAGAAGAAATTTCATGATAACCATCTGCTCTTTTTTCAAGAACATTAAGTCCTAAATTTATCTTTGCATTTGGGTAGACAATCATTATTTTATTTTTTTAATATCTAGAAAATTAAAAAATGCTTATTTTTATATTCTGAATACTAAACCAAGTTTTCAACAACAAAAATAATCAACTGAGAATTTATAGCACTTCATAAATCATTTTATTTAACTTTGTTGTCCTTTTGAAATAAAATTGAATGGAATATTTAGCATTTGAGAAACCAATTGAAGAACTAATTATCAAGCTTGAAAAAGCTAAAGAACTAGGCAAGGAAGGTTCAATTGATGTAAGCGAGACTGTGAATGATATCGAGAAGAAAATAGAAGCTGCTAGAAAAGAAATCTATGAAAATCTTTCGTCCTGGGAAAAAGTACAACTTTCTCGTCATCCTCAAAGGCCTTACTCTTTAGACTATATCAATTCCTTATCAGAAGGTAATTTTTTAGAATTACATGGAGATAGAGGAGTTAAAGATGATAAAGCAATGATTGGTGGCTGGGCAACGATAGACAAACAATCTGTTATGTTTATTGGACAACAAAAAGGAAGAAACACTAAAGAAAGGCAATATCGTAATTTCGGAATGGCTAATCCTGAGGGCTATCGAAAAGCTTTACGCCTAATGAAAATGGCAGAAAAATTTGGCAAACCAGTAGTTTGTTTAATAGATACTCCTGGTGCTTTTCCAGGTTTGGAAGCAGAAGAAAGGGGGCAAGGAGAGGCAATTGCCCGAAACATCCTTGAAATGACAAAATTGGAGGTTCCTATTATTGTGGTTATCATTGGAGAAGGAGCTTCAGGTGGTGCATTAGGAATAGGAGTTGGAGATAAAATTTTGATGCTTAATAATGCCTGGTATTCTGTTATTTCTCCTGAAAACTGCTCCACTATTCTATGGGGGAATTGGGACCATAAAGAAACTGCTGCTGATGCGCTAAAGCTCACAGCAAAAGAAATGAAAAAGATAGGACTAGTTGATGAAATTATTCAAGAACCACTAGGCGGTGCTCACACTTTTACTGAGGAAACTTTTAAAATTGTAAAAAAAGCAATTATAAAAGCAATTAAAGAATTTATTGAAACAGATAAAAATCTGCTAGTACAAAATAGAATGGAAAAATTCTCAAATATGGGAGTAGTAAACGAATAAAAAATGGCAAAGAAAGTAGGACAAAGAACATTAAAAGCAACCCCAACTCATCAAATTGAAGGAAGATTACAACCTCAAGCTATTGAGTTAGAAAAAGCAGTACTTGGTGCTTTAATGATTGATAATGAATCATTATCTGATGCTATCGACTCTCTAAAAACTGAATATTTCTACGCTCCTAAACATCAAAAGATTTTTGAAGCAATTGTAAACCTATTCAATAATACCCAGCCGGTTGATATTCTAACCGTTTCGGAAGAATTAAAAAGATTGGAGGCTTTTGAAAGTATTGGAGGATTAGCATATATTTCTGAACTTACAAATAATGTAGCATCAGCCTCTAACACTGAGTTTCATGCAAGAATTATTGCGGAAAAATTCATCAAACGATCTCTTATAAATATTTCAAGAAAAATAAGTACAGATGCTTTTGATGATTCAGTAGATATCTTTGATTTATTAAACAATGCTGAGGCCGAACTATTTACAGTAACTGAAGGAACGCTAAGAAAAAGTTATGACAAAATGAGTTCTTTAATTAAAGGAGCTCTTGAAAATATTGAAATTCTTAGAAGTAAAGAAGATGGATTAAGTGGAATTCCTTCTGGATTTACTAATCTAGATAGAGTCACTTCAGGGTGGCAAAACTCTGACTTAATAATTTGTGCTGCTCGTCCTGGTATGGGTAAAACAGCTCTTGCCTTGTCAATGGCTCGAAATATTGCGGTTGACCATAATACTCCCATTGGTTTTTTCTCACTTGAAATGTCATCAGAACAATTAGTAAATAGATTGATTGCTAGTGAGGCTGAATTAGGTGCATCAAAGCTAAGAAGAGGAGATCTAGCGGATCATGAAATGGTTCAATTACACGAGAAAATAAAACAATTATCACAAGCCCCAATTTTTATTGATGATACTCCCGCCTTAACCATTTTTGAGCTTAGAGCAAAAGCAAGAAGACTTGTTAAAAATCATGGTGTAAAGATTATAATGATTGATTATTTACAACTCATGCATGCTGGAGACAATGCAGGAAATAGAGAACAAGAAATAGCTACTATTTCTAGATCCTTGAAAGGCATTGCTAAAGAATTAAAAATTCCTGTTGTAGCATTATCGCAAGTAAACAGAGGAGTTGAAAACAGAACCGGCATAGGGAGTAAACGACCTATGCTTTCTGACCTTAGAGAATCCGGAGCTATTGAGCAAGATGCCGATATTGTAACTTTTATCTACCGTCCTGAATATTATAAGATCTATGAGTGGGATAATGGAGATGACTCAAGAGGACAAGCAGAACTAATTATTGCAAAACACAGAAATGGATCGCTTAAAAATGTGCGATTGAAATTCATTGATGAATTTGCTAAATTCTCTGATCTTGATTATTTTGATGGTAGCGATTTTAATGATGAAGGAGGTAATTCATCTATGATATCCATGTCATCAAGCATGAATCAAGAAAATGAAGATGATCCATTCTAAAATCATAAAAAAGCTTAGTTTACTTTTACTTTTTTGCAGTCTTTTTATTTCTGCAAATGCCTCATATATTTTCATGCCTATGGATGAGAGTCAAAGCAATCATTTAAAAGCTTACGGCATTGCTTACTATGCTATCGAGCGAGATATTAAGGTAGATTGGCTACTAAACTATCAAGGAGGTAGTTTTATGATCAAATATAATAACACCATTGAAAATGAGTGCAATATTAGAGGAGTATCTTTTACTATTATAGCTGACATACAATCTACTCAGATCTTGGAATCAATTTCAAGTCCATCAGTAAATCAAGATGTTGTTAGGCTTGAAAAAGCTCCAAAAATTGCCATATATTCTCCTAAAACCAAGCAACCCTGGGATGATGCCGTAACTATGGCCCTAACTTATGCGGAGATTCCCTATGAAGTAGTTTATGATGAAGAAGTTTTAGCCAATTTGCTTCCACTTTATGATTGGCTACATCTACATCATGAGGATTTTACAGGACAATACGGCAAATTTTATTTTGCATACAAGAATGCAACTTGGTATAAAGAAGAAAAACAAAATTCCGAAAAATTAGCCCAAGAGTTAGGATACAATAAAGTATCTCAAGCAAAACTTGCGGTGTCTAAAAAGATTAAAGAATTTGTATTAGCAGGAGGATTTTTATTTGCTATGTGCTCGGCAACTGATAGTTACGATATAGCTCTTGCATCAGAAGGAATGGATATTTGCGGGGAAATGTTTGATGGAGATGCAATGGAAAGTGATATTGATAGCAAATTAGATTTTTCAAAAACATTAGCTTTTAAAAATTTCTCATTAGTCAAAGACCCAAATCACTATGAATTTTCAACTATTGATGCCACTGAAAAAAGACGTATAAATGCAAGCGTTGATTTTTTTACACTATTTGATTTTTCGGCTAAATGGGATCCAATTCCTACTATGTTGTGTCAGAATCACTCGCAAGTAGTTGCTGGTTTTATGGGTCAAACAACTTCATTTAGAAATGAATTTATAAAATCAGATGTGCTAATTATGGGAGAAACAAAAGCAACTAATGAGGCCAGATATATTCATGGGAAACTAGGAAACGGAACTTGGACTTTTTATGGAGGGCACGACCCGGAAGATTACCAACATAAAGTAGGAGATCCTAAAACAGATCTATCGCTACACCCTAATTCTCCTGGCTATCGCTTAATATTGAACAATATCTTATTTCCTGCCGCTAAAAAGAAAAAACTAAAGACTTAGTTCAATACAATCACCCGATCTCCTTCATACCAAGTTTTATAATTGGTACTATACAATTTTTCAATTGCATTACGCTTAATCTTCATAGTAGGAGTCAGCAGTCTATTCTCTACTGTCCATTCTTCTTTAACGATCACAAAATTATGAATTTTCTCATGGCTGTCCAATTTAGGATTTACAACTTCTAAAGTTGTAGTTAGAGAAAAAATTAAATCTTCTTTACTTTTTCTCTTTCCTCTTTCTGATAAAACAACAATAGCAATTGGCTGAGGCAATTCAGTGCCAACAACACAAACTTGCTCAATATTTTTATTTGCTGAAAGTCTCATCTCGAGAGGAGATGGAGCAACATATTTTCCTTTACTTGTTTTAAATAAATCCTTAACTCTACCCGTAATGGTTAAAAATCCATTGGCATCAATTGCGCCCTCATCACCAGTATACAACCATCCATCAATTATGGTTTTATTTGTTTCTTCCTCCATTTTGTAATAACCATCCATCAAAGCGTCATGCTTTATCAAAATTTCTTTTTCCTCTGAAAGTTTAACATCACATAAAGGCAATGCTTGCCCTACTGAACCAATCTTGATTTTATTTTTAAAACTTACATGAGAATAACACGTATTTTCTGTCATAGCATAAGCCTCTTGAATATTTATTCCTAAACGAGCAAACCATTTAATAAGTGCAACGGGCGTTGGTGCTGCACCAGTAAAAATATTGTTTGCTTTACTAAGTCCTAATCCTTTTTGAATTTTCTTTTTTATTAAAGAAGAAATCAAAGGGATACTTAATAAAATATTTAATTTCTTCTGAGGTAATTTTGTTAAAATTCCTTGTTGAAACTTTGTCCAAATTCTTGGTACCCCTAGAAATACAGTTGGTGATACCTCTACTAAATTACTTGAAAAAGTCTCCAAACTCTCAGCAAAAAATACTCTTCCTCCACTATACAAACTTCCCATTTGGACTAATAATCGTTCTGCAATATGACACAATGGCAAATATGAAAAAAAAGATTCTTCTTTTAAAGATAAAACATTTACAGCATTAGTAGTGGAAAATGAAAAGTTGTAAAACTTGTGCATCACTCCTTTGGGATTTCCTGTTGTGCCTGAAGTATAAATAATAGTTGCCAGTTCTTTTTCTTCTCTTATAACATTCTCAGCAAGTGGAGTTGTATTTTTTGTTAGCTCATCCCATCTTGGATAATCCTCAGTATAAAATGGGAAGGAAATACACTGTATATCAGAGGGAACTCCTATCTTCATATCAGTATAATTATCTAATTTACCAACAAATAATAATTTGGCTTCAGAATGATTTAGAATTTTCTCTAATGTTTCTGAATTCAAATTAGGATACAAAGGGACAGATACATGGCCACTCATCATTATTGCCATATCTGCCATCATCCAGTGAGAACAATTCTTTGATAAAAGAGCGATTCTACTACCACTTGCTAAATCCAAAGATTTTAAATAAGCAGCCATTTTCCTTACTTCTATTCCAAATTCTTTCCAAGTCCAATTGTGCCAAACCCCATTAATAGGTTGCGATAAATAAATTTCATTAGGTTTAATTTGCTCCCATTTATAGAGCATTTCAAGAGGAGATAAATAAGTCATAATTGTAAGTTTCAGATTGCTAAAAATAAGGATTTTTAAATAATCTTATAGGTATGTATACCAATTTGAAATATTTTACGAAAAGAGCTCATAAAAACTAAGAAATTAAGAAGAGAAATAGCAACTAAATTAATTGAAGAAAAACAATATTGCTTTTAGTATCTTTAGCCAATGAATTTTACAACATTTAAATTCGGTAACGAATTGCAAGAAGGACTAGATATAATGGGATTTGATAAAGCGACCCCAATACAAGAACAAGCCATACCAATTATACAAGAAGGAAGAGATTTAATAGCTTGTGCACAAACAGGAACAGGAAAAACAGCTGCTTTTGTACTACCTATTCTAGATAAACTAACAAAAATACATCCTAGCAATAAAGTAAAAGCTATTATTATTGCTCCAACTAGAGAGCTAGCTAAACAAATTGATATGCAAATTGAAGGGTTTGCCTATTTTACCAATTCATCATCCTATCCAATATATGGAGGAGGAACAGGAGTTGAATTTGACAACCAAAAACAAGCGCTTAAAAAGGGAGCTGATATAATTATTTGTACACCAGGAAGGCTACTTGCGCATTTGGATTTTGATTATTTTGATACTTCAGCAGTAGAGTTTTTAATTTTAGATGAAGCGGATAGAATGTTGGATATGGGTTTTTATGATGATATCATAACCATAACTAAACAGTTGCCTAAAAAAAGACAAACACTTATGTTTTCGGCAACTATGCCTTCTAAAATTAGAGAGTTAGCAACTAAGTTATTAAAAAATCCTGCAAGTATCAGCTTAGCAATTTCCAAGCCTGCAGCTGGAATTACCCAAACAGCTTATATGTGCCATGATAGTCAAAAAGTGAATTTGGTAAGAGAAATTTTAAGAGCAAAAGGCAAGGACATAAGTCATGTACTGATTTTTGCATCTAGTATAAAAAGCGTTAGAGAAATAAAAAAAACACTTACTAAAGCTGGAATGAGAGCATCTGAAATGCATTCGGGATTGGAGCAAGAACAAAGAGAAGAAACAATTAGAGATTTTAAAAGTAAAAAAATCCGAATATTAGTAGCTACTGATATCTTATCTAGAGGAATTGATATTAAAGGAATTGAACTTGTAATAAATTATGAAGTACCTCATGATGCAGAAGATTATGTACACAGAATTGGAAGAACAGCAAGAGCAGATAGCACGGGAGAAGCCATAACTTTTATAAATCCTAAGCAAGTTCGGGATTTTATGGATATTGAAAAACTAATTGAGAAAGAAGTGCCGAAATTGAATTTACCTCAAGGATTTGAAACAGCACCAGAATATCAAATAGTGCCTAAAGAGAAGAAGAAAAAAAAGTGGCAAAATTTTAAAAAGAAAGCCACCTAAAATTGGATCATATGTCCAAACATAAACAAACATTCTAAAAAAGATTGAAAAAAAGATTCAAAATTACTGCTCTAGTAATAATAGGATTGCCTATCATCTACTTCTCAATTTTAGCGAATATACAGATATTATTTGATCATCATTATGAAGTCAAAAACTTCAATATCTACTCAGATTCAGAAATCAATTCTGTTGATATTCTTATTAAGAAAGTAAATGATCGATTGATTGCCTGTGAAATATATAAGGAAAATTTAAACCATAACATTTATATAATTTCATCTGAAAATAAGTTTAGGTTTTTGGCAAAAATTACTGGTTCTTCATATCCTGCACAAGGCTTTAATATCAATTATTTAAATAAAATCATTATATCCAAATCCTTTATTAGTGCAACATATAAGCAGCGCAAAGCTGCAAACAAACTTATTCCTTATTCTGCCCTTGAAGGTAATATAATAGAAGTTATATGTCACGAAATAATTCATTCGTTCGTCTATGAAAAACTTGGTGCAAAAAAGTATGCATTAATCCCATTTTGGAAACAAGAAGGTTATGCTGAATATGCTGCTAATATTTTAGAAAAAGAAAAAGATTCTTTATACAGTTTCAAAAACAGAGTTGATATATATCTTGATGATGAGTTTTGGGGAAACAATAAAGCTGTTAAAGATTATTATGAAGCTGAATTATTAGTTGAAAATCTCATTGAAAATAAGGCATTATCTTTTGATTTATTAATGAGAGATTCAATAACTTACGACTATGCACTAAATCAACTAAAAAAACGTGAGAAATAATTTAAACTATTTCCAAAAAACCTGAGCGGTATTATTCAGTTTTACTAAAACATAGGCTACCCAATACGAACGCATCAACATTATCCATAAAGACTATATTCACCTTTCCAAAACAGGAGCGTGATGAGGTTTTATTCTAGCATCAATTATTGGAATAGAACACGAAAAATGTTTGTTTTTGTTTGCTGAATCTAAACCATAAATATCATAGGCAGGACTTGAACGCGTAAAAGTTACCCAAAGCCAATTAGAAAAATCTTCACTTACAAAATGAGCATCATCTACCAAAGTAATAAGTCCTATTCCTTGCATATTTTGTTTTTCTAAACAGGATATCAGCTCCTTTATTTCTCCTTTACCTTGAACCACTAAGTTTCCGCTACTTACTAATTTAGGATTTGAAAACCCTGAAGGCAATGCTATAGAAGGTAAAATTTCGGCTAACTTTCTTTTTACCTCTCCTGCGGCAGCCAACACAACTTTAGATCCTTCATTAAGTCCTTCCCCGCTATAGTCCAAAGTATCAATAGTTGTTTTAGTCTGAAAATGCAAATCTCTTTCCCAATCTACTCTTTCCAAAAAATGAGTGAAATAAGCCCTCTCATCATTTACATTTGGATGATCTTCATCATCACAAATAAATAAATATTTTGCTAAACTCATTTGCCCTGTACCTAATATATGGTTTGCAATAGTCAATATTTCTTGCGGCTGCTTAGTAGGATTATAAGGAGTATATCTTTCTGATCCAATTGCTAAAAGTAAGGGATGAACCCCTGCCGCATCTACAGCATTAACCGCTTTAAGTCCAGGAATTTCTTTTTCAATTGCTTTGCCTGTAATTTCATGTATTAATGCTCCAAATTGGGAATCTTCCTGAGGAGGACGCCCAACAACTGTAAATGGCCAAATTCCATCTTTTTTAGCATAAACCTTATGAACTCTTAAGACCGGAAAATCATGCTTTAAACTATAATAACCCAAATGATCTCCAAAGGGACCTTCAGGTTTTAAGTCATTTGGATGCAACTCTCCACAAATCACAAAATCGGCATCTGCTGAAATAGTATAGCCATCTTTCTTGGCATAGCGGAATCGTCTTTTACCTAAAACTCCTGCAAAAGAAAGTTCCGACATCCCTTCAGGAAGTGGCATAACTGCTGAAAAACTATGTGCTGGAGGTCCTCCAACAAAAATAGAAACTTTTAAAGGCTCTCCTTTTTGATTTGCTTTTTTCTGATGTATCCCAATCCCTCTATGGAGTTGATAATGCATTCCAATTTCTTTATTTAACTCATAATCATTACCAGAGAGTTGAATTCTATACATTCCTAAATTAGAATTCATAATTCCTGGATTATCGATATCTTCTGTATAGACTTGAGGTAGCGTGATGAAAGTCCCTCCATCCTCTTTCCAACATTTTATCTGAGGCAAATCTTCAATTTTTATTTCAGAAAAACCTTTAAATCTTACTTTCTTAGGAAGGGCATAAATCCCATTTAATCCAGTTAAAAATGTTCTAAAAGGGTGCTTAAATGCTGCTATTGGATTTGTTTTAATCTCGATCAAATCTTTTACAATTTGCAAACTATCACGAAACATAAACTTGCTTCTTTCTACTGATCCAAACAAATTAGATACCACTTTATAATTACTACCCTTAATATTTTCAAATAGAATCGCTTTTCCATTTTTAGCAAATTCATCCAAATGAATAGATGCCATTTCTAAATCAGGATTTACCTCATCAGAAACTATTTTAAGTTCTCCTTTATTATCTAAATCCGAAACACACTCTTGTAAACTTTTATAAGCCATAGTTCAAAAATAAAAAAAGGGAGTCAGATGACTCCCCTATTTTAAAAATTAATTTCTCTTATCTATTTTCAATAGTAACATATTTTCTTTCCGTTGCACCAATATATATTTGTCTTGGTCTTCCAATTGGCTCATTATTTTCTCTCATTTCTTTCCATTGTGCAATCCAACCAGGAAGTCTTCCTAATGCAAACATAACCGTAAACATATCGGTTGGAATACCAAGTGCTCTATAAATTATTCCTGAATAAAAATCAACATTTGGATATAAATTTCTTGATTTAAAATACTCATCTTCTAATGCTACTTTTTCTAATTTTTTGGCAATATCCAGTACAGGATCCTCAATTTTCAGTTCTCTTAAGACATCATCAGCAGCCTTTTTAATGATAAGTGCTCTAGGATCAAAACTTTTATAAACTCTATGTCCGAATCCCATTAAAAGGAAGTTATCATTTTTATCTTTTGCTTTAGCAACATATTTTGCTACATCACCACCATCTTCCTTTATAGCTTCAAGCATTTCAATTACCTCTTGATTAGCACCACCATGACGGGGTCCCCAAAGTGCAGCAATTCCTGCAGAAATTGAAGTATATAAACTAGCATGTGAGGAACCAACAACTCTTACTGTTGAAGTTGAACAATTTTGTTCATGATCAGCATGAAGAATTAATAGCTTATCAATTGCCCGTGCAATTACAGGATTAATTGGATCTTCATTTGTTGGCACTGAAAACATCATGTGCAAGAAATTTTCAGTATAATTTAATCTGTCTTGAGGATATACAATTGGATGACGCTTTCTATTTTTAAAACTCCATGCTGCTAGAGTTGGTAATTTTGCAATTGCTCTAATTATAGTTCCATTCACTTCTTCAGAAGAGCGATTTGGATCTAAAGATTGTGGGTAAAATGCAGTTAAAGATGACACCAATGAAGATAATACGCCCATAGGATGAGCTTTTGATGGAAAGCCATCCAAAATTGATTTTACATCCTCATGAACTAATGAATGTTCAGAAATATTTTTTGAAAAACCATCTAATTCTTCTTGTGTTGGTAATTCACCGTAAATTAATAAAAATGCTACTTCTAAGAAGGTTGATTTCTCTGCTAATTCTTCAATTGAATAACCTCTATGTCTTAAAATTCCTTCTTCTCCATTTAAAAAAGTTATTGTACTCTCACACGATCCTGTGTTTTTAAAGCCACTATCCAAAGTTATTAAGCCAGATTGATCTCTAAGTTTACTAATGTCTAAAGCTTTCTCATTTTCCGTACCTATTATAACCGGAAGTTCATAAACCTTACCATCATAGTGTAATTCTGCTTTCTTACTCATTTTATCTTTTTTATTTAATCGCTAAAATACTTATTTCTTAATAAACTTGAAATTCTTTCCAGTATAAATTGCTTTCTCACCAAGCGCTTCTTCTATTCTTAAAAGCTGATTATACTTTGCCATTCTATCGGAACGAGAAGCGGAGCCCGTTTTAATTTGTCCGCAATTTAGAGCAACTGCTAAATCAGCAATAGTAGTATCCTCAGTCTCTCCTGATCTATGACTCATAACTGATGTATAGGAATTATTTTGAGCCATTTTTACCGCATTAATCGTTTCGGTAAGCGTCCCAATCTGGTTTACCTTTATCAAAATAGAGTTTGCAATATGATTTTCAATTCCTCTGCCTAATCGCTTCACATTTGTCACAAATAAATCGTCACCTACAAGCTGAACTTTATCCCCAATCTTAGTTGTTAAATCTTTCCAAGCAACCCAATCGTCTTCATCCAAACCATCTTCAATGGATAAGATTGGATATTTCTTAGTCCAACTTGCCCAGTAGTCGATCATTTCAGATGGGGTTAATTTATCGCCTGTTGATTGGTGCAAGTGATATACATTCTCCTCTGGATTATAAAACTCAGAAGCAGCTGCATCAATAGCAATATACATATCTTCTCCTGGCCTGTAGCCAGCAGCTTCAATAGCTTTTAATACTACTTCTATGGCTTGTTCATTAGATCCTAAATTTGGTGCAAAACCTCCTTCATCACCTACATTAGTTGAGTGTCCTTGAGCCTGCAACTCAGATTTTAAGTGATGAAATACTTCAGTACCCATTTGTAAAGCTTCAGCAAAAGAACTAGCTCCAATTGGCATCACCATAAATTCTTGAAAATCGATACTATTATCAGCATGAGATCCCCCATTTAAAATATTCATCATAGGTATAGGAAGTTCTCTAGCATTTTCTCCTCCAATATAATTATAAAGCGATTTTCCAGTTTCTTGAGCACCAGCTTTTGCGCAGGCTAATGAAACCGCAAGCATAGCATTGGCACCCAAATTTGCCTTGTTTGGTGTTCCATCTAAAGCAATCATCTTGTTGTCAATAAGAGTTTGATCATTCACATCAACACCATTTAACTCCTCATTTATTATAGTTTTAATATGCTGGACTGCTTTTAAAACCCCCTTTCCTAAATACGTTATTTTATCTCCATCTCTAAGCTCCACAGCTTCATACTTACCCGTAGAAGCCCCTGATGGAACTGCTGCTCTTCCCATTATGCCATTTTCTGTAAAAACTTCTGCTTCAACAGTAGGATTTCCTCTAGAATCAAGGATTTGCCTTGCATGTATATTTATAATTTTTCCCACTATTTTTTCTTAATATTATTTATAAAATCATCAAATAAGTATCTTGAATCATGTGGACCAGGTGATGATTCTGGATGGTACTGAACAGAAAAACAATTTTTATTTACCAATTTAATTCCTTCAATAGTATCATCATTTAGATTGATGTGAGTTATCTCAACATTAGGATTATTATTAATATCCTCATCAGAAATTCCAAAACCATGATTCTGAGAAGTAACTTCTGCTTTTCCAGTAACCAAATTCTTAACCGGATGGTTTATTCCTCTGTGACCATTATGCATTTTATAAGTTGAAATTCCTTGCGAAAGTGCTAACGCTTGATGCCCTAAACAAATTCCAAAAACCGCTTTTCCATCAGTGGTAATTTTTTTCACCTGTTCAATAACCTCTGGCATTGCTGCAGGATCTCCAGGTCCATTTGATAAAAAGAAACCATCAGGATTCCATTTTTTCATCTCTTCATAAGTAGTATCCATTGGAAATACCTTTAAATAGCAACCTCTATCTGTCATGCATTTTAAGATATTTCTTTTCACTCCTAAATCCAAAACAGCAACTTTTATTTCAGCATTTTCATCTCCTACAAAATAAGAATCAGAAGTACATACAGATGAAGAAAGTTCTAGCCCTTCCATAGATGGAACTTCTTTTAACAGTTTAGTGAGCTCAGCAATATCAGTAGTGGCAGTTGAAATAATGGCATTCATTGCGCCTTTATCTCGAATATGACGCACTACTGCTCTTGTATCTACATCAGAAATTACCACTTTTTTTTGCTGTACAAAATAAGAATTTAACTCGCCATCTGCTCCTTCACGCGAAAAACCATTATTAAAATTTTTACAGATTAAGCCAGCAATCTTCATAGTATCAGATTCTACCTCATTATTTTTAATTCCGTAATTACCAATATGGGCAGAAGTTGTAATCATCAATTGTCCAAAATAAGAAGGATCAGTAAATACCTCCTGATAACCAGTCATACCGGTATTAAAACAAAGTTCACCAGTTGCAATCCCATCAATGCCATTTGCTTTTCCATGAAAGATTGTTCCATCTTGCAACAATAGTACTGCTGGTTTTTTCTTTATGTATTTCATTTTAGTTTTTATAAAAAAAAGGATAAAACCTAAGCTTTACCCTTTTATAAAATCTTAAAAAAAGCTATATAACTACTCTCCTTTTTGTTCTTTATTTTCAGGGGTATCATCTTCTTCTGTATTTTCTTCTGGAGCTGGAGCAACCTCAATAGCTTCTTCAACTACAGGAGTTTCTTCTGCTTTTACTTCCTCCTCAACTACAGTTTCTTCAGCGGACGCTTCTTCAACTACAACTGCTTCTTCAACTACAACTGCTTCTTCAACTACAACAGCTTCTTCAACTACAACAGCTTCTTCAACTATAGGAGCTACGGCTTCAACCGTTTTTTTCTTAGTTCTTCTTGCTTTTTTATGTGTAGGTTTATCAGTTGTATAATCTTGATTATAATCCACTAATTCAATATATGCCATTTGAGCATTATCGCCTAATCTATTGCTTAACTTCAGAATTCTAGTATATCCTCCTGGTCTATCTGCAATTTTTGTAGCAATATCACTAAACAACTCAGTAATAGCTTCTTTTTGTTTTAAGTAAGAAAAAACAGTTCTTCTTGAATGTGTTGTATCTTGTTTTGATTTTGTAATCAAAGGTTCAATATATACTCTTAACGCTTTTGCTTTAGCCAAAGTAGTTTGAATTCTTTTGTGCTCAATTAATGAGCATGCCATATTAGCAAGCATTGCTTTTCTGTGTGCAGATGTCCTACTTAAGTGATTGAATTTCTTACCGTGTCTCATTTTCTTCTAATCTTTTATTCTTTTAATTATACTTTTCAGTATCATATCCGAAAGTCAGTCCTTTATCTTTTACTAACTCTTCTAATTCTGTAAGTGATTTCTTGCCAAAGTTTCTGAATTTTAACATATCCGATTTCTTGAAAGAAACCAATTCACCTAATGTAAATACCTCAGCAGTTTTTAAACAGTTTAATGCTCTAACTGACAAACCAAATTCAGTTAATTCAGTTTTTAATAACTGACGCATGTGTAATGTATCTTCATCAAATTCATCAGCAATTGCTTCTTCTAAATTAATTTTCTCATCAGAGAACAGCATGAAGTGTTGAATTAAAATTTTGGAAGCTTCAGTAAGGGCTTTCTTTGGCTCTATTGAACCATCAGTTGTAATATTTAAATTTAATTTCTCAAAGTCGGTTTTTTGTCCAACTCTGTAATTCTCAACATTATAATTTACATTTTTAATTGGTGTAAAAATAGAATCAATAGCAATGGTGCCAATTGGCGCCTCTTCATCTATATTCTCATCAGCAGGAACATAGCCTCTTCCTTTTGCAACTGTAAATTCCATTTCAAAATTTACTAATTTATCCATCTCGCAAATTAACTGCTCGGTATTTAAAACTTGAAAATTTGACAAACTACTTGCAATATCTGCAGCAGTTACAGTTCCACTTTTATTAACTTTTAATGTAGCCTTTTCGGATTCTACTGAATCTATTTGTTTCTTAAATCTAACTTGTTTAAGGTTTAAAATAATTTCAGTAACATCTTGAACAACACCCTCAATAGTTGAGAATTCATGATCAACACCTTTAATTTTAATTGATGTGATTGCATACCCTTCTAAAGAAGATAGTAACACTCTTCTTAAAGCATTCCCTACTGTTAAACCAAAACCTTGTTCTAAAGGACGGAACTCAAAATTTCCTTGGTTAGCTGACTCATTAATCATTACTACCTCTTCGGGCTTTTGAAAATTTAAAATTGACATATTTATTTATTTTTTAAATTATTTTTTATTTAGAGTACAACTCTACAATTACTTGTTCCTTTATATTTTCAGGAATTTGAATTCTTTCTGGAGCGATAATAACTTTACCAACTTTCGTTTCAGAATTAAACTCCAACCACTCCATTTGATTTCTATTTGCAGACACTGAAGTTGCAATTACTTCTAATAATTTTGAACGCTCACGAACGGAAACAAGATCTCCCACTTGTAACTCATATGAAGGAATATTAATATTTTCGCCATTCACCGTAATGTGATTGTGAGTTACTAACTGACGAGCAGCCCTTCTAGTAGGAGCAATTCCTAATCTAAAAACTACATTATCTAAACGCATTTCACAAAGACGTAATAAATTTTCTCCTGTTACACCTTTTCTTCTAAGGGCTTCTTTAAATAAATTAGAAAATTGCTTTTCTAAAATACCATAAGTAAATTTAGCTTTTTGTTTTTCCATTAATTGCACCCCATATGCTGACTCCTTGCCTCTTCTTTTTTGGCTCCCGTGCTGTCCTGGCCCATAGGCTTTTTTAGCTAATGCTTTATCTGGACCAAAAATTGGTTCTCCAAATCTTCTTGCAATTCTTGATGTTGGGCCTGTATATCTTGCCATGTTTTCTTCTTAATATAAATTAATTAAACTCTTCTCTTTTTGGGTGGACGACATCCATTATGCGGTAATGGTGTAACATCTACAATCTCAGTAACAATGATTCCGGCATTATGAATGGATCTAATAGCCGACTCTCTTCCTTGACCAGGTCCTTTTACAAACAATTTAACTCTTTTTAGCCCTTTTTCAAGAGCTACTTTTGCACAATCTTCAGCTGCCATTTGTGCAGCATAAGGAGTATTCTTTTTAGATCCTCTGAATCCCATTTTACCAGCAGATGACCAAGCAATAACCTGTCCACTGTTATTAGTAAGGGAGATAATAATATTATTGAAACTTGCTTGAATGTGCGCCTCACCATCAGATTCAACTCTAACTGTATTCTTTTTTATTGTTTTAGCCATTACTTAATGATTATTTAGAAACTACTTTTTTATTAGCAACTGTTTTTCTTTTCCCTTTTCTAGTTCTAGAATTATTTTTAGTTCTTTGACCTCTTAAGGGCAATCCCATTCTGTGACGAATTCCTCTGTAACAACCAATATCCATTAATCGCTTAATGTTCATTTTTGTTTCAGCTCTTAACTCACCTTCTACAGTGTATCTCTCACCAATTATTGTTCTAATTGCATTTGATTCATCATCTGACCAGTCCTGAACTTTCTTGTCGTGTGAAACTTTTGCTTCATCTAAAATTGCTTTTGCAAAAGATGAGCCAATTCCATAAATATAAGTTAAACCAATAACTCCTCTTTTATTTTTTGGTAAATCAATACCTTGAATTCTTGCCATTATTAACCTTGTCTTTGTTTATACCTTGGATTCTTCTTGTTAATTACATAAACGCGACCTTTTCTTTTCACGATAATGCAATCTTCACTTCTCTTTTTTACTGATGCTCGTACTTTCATTTTCTTTTTATTTTATTAGTACCTAAATGTTATCCTACCTTTTGTTAAATCATACGGTGACATTTCTATCTTTACTTTGTCTCCAGTTAGCAATTTAATATAAAACTTTCTCATCTTACCAGAAATATGAGCAATAACCTCATGTCCATTTTCTAGCTCCACACGAAACATAGCATTTGATAATGCTTGTGTAATCGTTCCATCTAGTTCTATATTATCTTGTTTAGCCATTTATCTTTTTTTCTATCTCTACAAAACTTGACAATATTTCTGCTTTTCCTTTTCGAACCACAATGGTATGTTCAAAATGAGCAGATGGTTTATTATCAAGAGTTGTTATTGTCCAGCCATCATTATGTTGCATAATCCCTCTTTCTCCCATATTAATCATTGGCTCAATCGCAATAACTAATCCTTCTTTAAGCAGTATTCCTTTTCCTTTTTTGCCGTAATTAGGAACTTCTGGTGATTCATGAAGATTCTTACCAACTCCATGACCAACTAACTCTCTTACTACTCCATATCCAAAACTCTCCGCATACTTTTGAACTGCATAACCAATATCACCCACTCTATTTCCTGAAACAGCCATTTCAATTCCTTTATAAAGTGACTCTTTGGTAACTTTAAGTAATTGTTTTATTTGAAAATCTACTTCACCAACTTCATAAGTAAAAGCAGAATCTCCATAATAGCCATTCATCACTACTCCACAATCGACAGATAAAATATCGCCATCTTTAAGAGCTCTACCATTTGGGATACCGTGTACTACCTGATCATTTGGTGAAACACACAATGTGTTAGGAAATCCATTATAACCTTTAAAAGCCGGAATTCCTCCATTATCCCTGATAAACTCTTCCGCAATTTCATCCAATGCTTGGGTAGTTATCCCTGGTTTTATCAGCCCCGCTATCTCAGCAAGGGTTTTTGCAACAAGTAAAGAACTTTCTCTTATTAAATCAATCTCTTCTTCTGTCTTATAGTACATCATAATTAGCTGATGAATAACTACATACCTCCAGAAGACCTTCCTTTAATCCTTCCTGAGTCCATTAATCCATCATAATGACGCATTAATAAGTGACTCTCAATCTGTTGTAATGAATCTAACACTACGCCCACTAAAATTAATAATGATGTACCACCATAAAATTGTGCGAACTGTATACTAACCCCTCCTGCCATAGCAAAAGCTGGCAAAATGGCTACAAATCCTAAAAATAAAGATCCTGGAAATGTAATTCTTGACATCACAGCATCTAAATAATCAGCAGTAGCTCTACCTGGCTTAATACCAGGAATAAATCCTCCATTCTTTTTCATATCATCAGCCATTTGATTTGGATTAACCGTAAGGGCTGTATAAAAATAGGTGAATACAACAATCAATACAAAGAACAAAAAATTGTACCAAAACCCACCAAAATCAGTAAGAACAGCCGCAATCCCTTGTAAGCTTTCACTATCAGAAAAACCAACCAATGTAATTGGAACAAACATAATTGCTTGAGCAAAAATTATAGGCATAACACCAGCTGCATTTACCTTTAAGGGAATAAACTGACGAACACCACCATATTGCTTATTACCAACAACTCTCTTGGCGTATTGTACAGGTATTCTTCTTGTACCTTGAATTAATAAAATTGTTATCATAATTACAATTAATAATGCAAGAATCTCTACCATAAAGATTACTAAACCACCACCAGTTGATCCAAGTGCAGAAACAAATTCTTGCATTAAAGATTGTGGTAATCCAGCAATAATACCAGTCATAATTATTAACGAAATACCATTTCCAATTCCTCTATCTGTAATCTTTTCACCTAACCACATTACAAACATAGTACCTGTAACTAGTAAAATAATTGAAGAAAACCAAAAAGCTCCAGCTGGCAACAAGAAAGCTGACTCAGGCAATGTTGCTTTTAAGTTTGCAATATAACCAGGAGCTTGACCTGCTGTAATTAAAATAGTTAAATATCTTGTTATGTTGTTGATTTTTCTTCTTCCGCTCTCTCCTTCTTTTTGTAATTTTTGGAAATAAGGAATAGCCATACCTAATAATTGAATTACAATAGAAGCTGAAATGTAAGGCATAATACCCAAAGCAAAAATAGAAGCCTGTGAGAATGCACCACCAGTAAACATATTTAATAGTCCCAATAACCCATCAGAAGTTTGAGCTTGCAAAGCGGCAAGCTGAGAAGGATCAATACCAGGAATTACAACAAAAGATCCTAATCTGTAAATAGCTAGAATACCAAAAGTCATCAAGATTCGATTTCTCAAATCTTCAATTCTCCAAATATTTTTTATTGTTTCTATTATTTTTTTCATCTTACTTTTCTAAAACAGTTGCTGTACCACCCGCTTTTTCAATTGCTGCTTTTGCAGAAGCAGAAAAAGCATTCGCAGTAATATCTAATTTTACAGTAAGTTTACCTCTACCTAAAATTTTAACTAAATCATTTTTCTGAACAAGACCATTATCCATCAAATCTTGTTTTAAAATAGTTGGTTTAAGTTTCTTAGAAGCAACTAAAATTTCAATAGTATCAATATTAACACCATTATACGCTACTCTGTTGGGAGAAGTAAAGCCAAATTTAGGAACTCTTCTTTGTAATGGTTGTTGACCACCCTCAAATCCTATTTTCTTTGAATATCCTGAACGAGATTTAGCTCCTTTATGCCCTCTAGTTGAAGTACCTCCTTTCTTAGATCCCTCTCCTCTACCAACAACTCTTTTGCTATTTTTTACAGAACCTTGTGCAGGTTTTAAATTATGTAATTCCATATCTGTTATTATTCTACTACAGTTACTAAATGCGACACTTTCTTAACCATACCTAAGATTTGTGGAGTTGCATTGTGTTCAACTACGGCATTCATTTTTCTTAAACCCAAAGCATCCAAAGTTCTTCTTTGATCTTTTGGCCTGCCAATTCTACTCCTAACTTGCTTAATTTTAATCTTATCCATTATGGTTATAATTATCCGTTAAATACTTTATCCATTTTAATTCCTCTTTGCATTGCAACAGTCCTTGGATCTCTTAACTCTAATAAAGCGATTAAAGTAGCTTTTACTACGTTATGAGGATTTGCAGAACCTTTAGATTTTGCAAGTATATCTTTTACTCCAACACTCTCTAATACAGCACGCATTGCACCTCCAGCTTTGATACCCGTACCATGTGATGCAGGTTTAATTAATACTGAAGCCCCTTTAAATTTAGCTTCTTGTTCATGAGGAATTGTTCCTTTATAAATAGGAATTCTTACTAAATTTTTCTTAGCAGCTTCAATGCCTTTTTGAATAGAAGTAGCGACATCTTGGGATTTACCTAAACCAATACCAACAATACTATTTTCATCACCAACTACTACAATAGCTGAAAACCTAAAAGCTCTACCGCCTTTAGTAACTTTTACTACTCTTTGTACTGCAACTAATCTATCTTTTAACTCGATATCGCCAGCAATAGTTACTCTTTTATTTAGTGCTAATTTTAACATATCAATTTCTTAAAATTTTAAACCTGCTTCACGTGCTGAATCAGCCAATGCTTTTACTCTACCATGATACAAAAAACCCCCTCTATCAAAAACAACATTATCAACTCCAGCTTTCTTTGCATTATCAGCAATTAACTTACCAACTACAGTTGCTTGTTCAGTTTTGGTTCCTTTAACATCAGATGAAGAAGCGCAAGCAAGTGTTTTACCAGCAACATCATCAATTACTTGAGCATAAATCGCTTTATTAGATCTAAAAACAGCTAATCTAGGTCTTTGTGATGTCCCAGAAACTTTCTTTCTAATAGAAAATTTTACTTTTTGTCTTTTATCTTTCTTTGATTGTATCATCTTATTATTTTATTTTGCAGATGTTTTACCTGCTTTCTTTCTAACATACTCATCTACATATCTAATTCCCTTACCTTTATAGGGCTCAGGTTTTCTTTCTGATCGAATACGGGCAGCAACAGCTCCTACTAATTGTTTATCATATCCAGATATAGTTATAGTTGGGGCCTCTCCTTTTTGAGTTTCAGCAACCACCTTAAGTTCTGCAGGAATATTAAATATAATATTATGTGAGTAGCCAACAGAAATATCTAAATTTTGACCTTCCGTAGTTGCTCTATAACCTACTCCTCTTAATTCTAACTTTTTAGAATGACCAGAGGATACTCCTTGTATCATATTTGAAATTAGAGCTCTGTATAAACCATGTTTTGATCTATGAGCTTTATCGTCAGATGCTCTTGAGAGTGTAATTACATTATCAGCAATTGATACAGTTACTGAAGAATCAATATCTTGAGAAAGCTCTCCTAATTTTCCTTTTACCTTAATTACAGTACCCTCTAGGGAAACAGTTACTCCTTCTATTATTGTAATTGGGTTATTTCCTATTCTTGACATTTCTTTATCTTATTAATAAACGTGACAAATAACTTCTCCTCCAATATTAAGATTTCTAGCTTCTTTATCAGAAACTACACCTTTTGAAGTAGAAAGAATCGCAATTCCTAAACCATTTATTACTCTTGGCAAAGTAGTGGAATCAGCATACTTTCTTAAACCTGGTTTTGAGATTCTAGTTAATTTCTTTATTGCTGGCAATTTAGTTTGAGCATTATACTTTAACGCAATCTTAATATTACCTTGATTATTAGTTGTATCTTCAAACTTATAGTCCAAGATATAGCCTTTATCATGAAGAATTTTAGTAATCGATTTCTTCATATTTGAAGCCGGAACATCAACCACTTTGTGTCCTGCCATTTGTGCATTTCTAACTCTCGTTAAATAATCTGCTATTGGATCTGTATACATCTTTTCTTATTCTTTATTTATTACCAACTTGCTTTTTTAACTCCAGGTATTAATCCAAAGTTAGCCATTTCTCTAAACATTACCCTTGAGACACCAAACTGTCTTATGTATCCTTTTGGTCTTCCTGTAAGTTTACATCTGTTGTGCATTCTTACTGGAGAGGCATCTTTTGGTAATTTTTGTAAACCCACAAAATCACCAGCAGCTTTTAAAGCGGCTCTCTTTTCAGCATATTTTGCTACAGTTTTTGCTCTTTTTACCTCACGAGCTTTCATTGATTCTTTTGCCATATACTTTTAACTTTCTATGTTATCAGATTCTTCTGATATATCTTCATTATTTTCTTCAGAAACTTCTTTTTTTTCTTGCTCCTCAGTCTCTCTTGTTTTTTCTGCTTTTGCTTTCTCTAGTTGCGCTTTTATTGCTTTTTCAGCAGTATCATTCTGTTGAAATGGCAATCCTAATGCTTTTAATACCGCCAAAGCATCAGCATCTGAATTTGTATTAGTAACAAAAGTTACATCCATACCTGTGATATTACTAACCTTATCAATACTAATCTCAGGAAAAGCAATTTGCTCTTTAATACCCATAGTATAATTACCTCTTCCATCAAAACCTTTGTCAGAAATTCCATTAAAATCACGAATCCTTGGCATAGTTGATGTAACAAATCTATCTAAGAATTCATACATTTGATTGCCTCTTAAAGTTACCATCACACCAACAGGCATCCCCTTTCTTAACTTAAAATTAGAGATATCTTTAGAAGAATTGGTAAGCATAGCCTTCTGACCTGCAATAAGAGTCATTTCTTGCTGTGCAGCTTCAATTTGTTTTTTATCAGATGCCGCTTTACCAATACCTTGGTTAAGACAAATCTTAACTAATTTTGGCACTTGCATTACTGACTTATAGTTCCCTTTAAGATTGTTTACAACCTCAGTTTGGTACTTTTGTTTTAATCTTGGTGTATATTTCATTATTTAATTACTTCTCCTGTTTTCTTAGCAACTCTTACTAATTTCCCTGTTTTTTCATCTCTTGTTCTTCCTACTTTTGTTGGTTTTCCTGATTTAGGATCAATCAACATAAGATTAGAAATATGAATTTTAGCTTCTTGCTTAATAATCCCACCTTGAGGATTAGCAGCATTTGGTTTGGTATGCTTTGAAATTAAATTAGCACCCTCTACCATAGCTTTGTTTTCTTTAGGGTATACTTTTATAACCTTACCTTTAACTCCTTTAGAGTTTCCAGTGGTTACTATAACCATATCATTTTTTATTATCTTAATTTTTGCCATCTTCCTTTATTTATAAAACCTCTGGTGCTAATGAAATAATCTTCATAAAATCATTGTCACGTAATTCTCTAGCTACTGGGCCAAATACACGAGTACCTTTCATTTGTCCGTTTTCGTCAATAAGAACGCATGCATTGTCTCCAAAACGAATATAAGATCCATCAGCTCTTCTTATCTCTTTCTTAGTTCTTACGACAACAGCTTTTACAACCTGTCCTTGTTTAATATTTCCTGAAGGCAAAGCATTTTTTACTGTACCTACAATAGTATCTCCTATACTTGCATAACGGGTTTTAGTACCTCCTAAAACTCTTATGCAAAGGATTTCTTTAGCCCCGCTATTATCAGCAACCTTTAATCTTGATTCTTGTTGTATCATTTTATTTAGCTCTTTCGATTATTTCTACTAATCTCCAATTTTTACTTTTACTTAATGGTCTTGTTTCCATGATTCTTACAGTATCGCCCTCATTACAAGTATTCTCCTCATCATGAGCAACAAATCTTGATGTTTTCTTTATGAACTTACCATATAAACCATGCTTTACCTTTCTTTCAATAGTAACCACAATGGATTTATTCATTTTATTACTAGCAACAACTCCAATTCTTTCTTTTCTAAAATTTCTCTCCATCTCTTATTATTTTGATGTATTTCTTCTTGAAAGTTCTGTCATAATTCTAGCAACAGTTTTTCTAGCAAACTTAATTTGCATAGGATTTTCCATTGGAGAAACTGTATGACTCATTTTCATTTTAACTAACCTCTCTCTTTCAGTAACCAAAAGGTCATGAAGTTCATTTAAGGGCATATCTGTTAATACTTGTGCTTTCATCTTTTTAATTGTTTTGTAAATCTCTTCTAATTAAAAATTTTGTTTTAATTGGTAGTTTTTGTGCTGCTAACCTTAATGCTTCTTTTGCAGTTTCCATATCAACACCATCACATTCAAAAATAATTCTTCCTGGATTTACACATGCTACCCAACCCTCTACTCCACCCTTCCCCTTACCCATTCTTACCTCTGCAGGCTTTTTGGTAATTGGCTTATCGGGAAAAACTCTAATCCAAACTTGTCCTTGTCTTTTCATAAAACGAGTAACTGCAATACGAGCCGCCTCAATTTGACGAGCAGTCAACCAAGTTTCTTCAAGAGTTTTGATTCCATAAGATCCAAAAGCCAACTGGTGACCTCTTTGAGCCTCTCCCTTCATCTTGCCCTTTTGCATCTTTCTGAATTTTGTTTTCTTTGGCTGTAACATTTCTTAATTATTTTCTAAAATTCTAATTACTTTCTTCTTCTATCGTTTGCTTCAGGTTTTCTTCTATCATTTCCTTCAGGTCTTCTTCTATCATTTCCTTCAGGTCTTCTTCTACCTTTTGCTTCTGATTTTTCACCCTCTTTTTACTTAGGAGATTTGAAATGCAACATTAAATCACGTTTACCATAAACTTCTCCTCTACATATCCAAACTTTTACACCAAGTAAACCATATGCAGTTAAAGCTTCTGCTAGAGCATAATCAATATCAGCTCTAAAAGTATGTAATGGAGTCCTTCCTTCCTTCATCATTTCAGATCTTGCCATCTCTGCTCCATTTAAGCGCCCAGAAATTTCCACTTTAATTCCTTCAGCTCCCATTCTAATTGTAGTTGCAATAGCCATTTTGGCAGCTCTTTTATAGGAAACTCTACCTTCAATTTGTTTTGCAATACTATCCGCCACTAAAGTAGCTTCAAGCTCTGGTCTCTTTACTTCAAAAATATTTATCTGAATATCTTTATCAGTAATTTTTTTAATTTCTGCTTTTAATGTTTCTACTTCTTGACCTCCTTTACCAATAATAATACCCGGACGAGCAGTGTGAATAGTAATAGTAATAAATTTTAATGTTCTTTCAATAGCAATTCTTGCAACACTTGCTTTTGAAAGTCTAGCCATTAAATATTTTCTAATCCTAAAATCTTCAGTTAATTTATCTCCAAAATCATTACCACCATACCAGTTGGATTCCCAACCTCTGATAATACCTAATCTCATCCCTATCGGGTTTGCTTTTTGTCCCATATTATTATGCTTCCGTTTTTATTATTCTACTATCAACCATTAAAGTAACATGATTTGATCTTTTTCTAACTCTATGTGCTCTACCTTGAGGTGCTGGTTGAACTCTTTTAAGCATTCTTCCTCCATCTACTGTTACTTCTGAAACATAAAGATTATTGTCATCCATTCTTTTGCCTTCATTTTTAGCTTGCCAATTTGCTAAAGCCGATAATAAAAGTTTTTCCATTCTTCCTGAAGCTTCTTTGGGATTTAATTTTAATTCCGCCAATGCTTTATTCGCATCCATTCCTCTAATCAAATCAGCAATTAACCGCATCTTTCTTGGTGAAGTAGGACAATTATTCAATTTTGCAAAAGCGACTTTTTTTCTCGCTTGCTTCATTTCATCTGCTTTTATTCTTTTTCTAGCGCCCATTTACTTATTTTTTTCTATTATTTCCGTGACCTCTAAAAGTTCTAGTTGGAGAAAACTCCCCCAATTTATGTCCTACCATGTTATCCGTAACAAATACAGGTATAAATTGTTTCCCATTATGAACCGCAAAAGTTTTACCCACAAAATCAGGAGATATCATTGATGCTCTTGACCAAGTTTTAAGTACTGAATTTTTTCCAGATTCAGTCATTGCATCAACTTTCTTTTGCAATTTGTAATGAATAAAAGGTCCTTTTTTTAATGATCTAGCCATAAATTAATTCTTTTTTCTTCTTTCAATTATATACATACTAGAAGTTTTCTTTTTATCTCTTGTTTTAAATCCTTTAGCAGGAACCCCATTTTTATTTCTTGGATGGCCTCCAGATGATTTTGCTTCACCACCTCCCATTGGATGATCCACAGGATTTTTAACAGTCGCTCTTACATTTGGCCTTCTTCCAAGCCATCTTCTTCTACCAGCCTTACCATGAGATTCTAATTGATGCTGAGGATTAGAAACTGTTCCTATTGTTGCTAAACAAGTCATTAAAATTTTTCTAATCTCACCTGAAGCTAACTTAATAACAGCATACTTATCATCTTTTGCCATAAGCTGAGCAGATGAACCAGCACTTCTTACTAAGATAGCTCCTTGACCTGGTCTTAATTCAATGTTATGAACCATAGTACCTAAAGGTAAATTAGCTAAAGGCAAGGTATTTCCAACTTTAATTGGAGCATCTTTAGAAGAAATAACTTCCATTCCAACTTCTAATCCAGAAGGAGCAATCATATATCTTTTTTCCCCATCAACATAGTGCAATAAAGCAATATTGGCAGTTCTATTTGGATCATACTCAATGGTAGCTACATTAGCAGGAATATCAAATTTATCTCTTTTGAAATCAATAATTCTGTATCTCTGTTTATGACCACCACCAATATTCTCAATAGTCATTTTACCAGTACCGTTTCTACCTCCTGATCTATTCTTTTTTGCTAATAAACTCTTTTCTGGTTTTGATGTAGTAATCTCATCAAAAGTAACTGCTACTTTATGTCTTTGCCCTGGGGTTAGTGGTCTAAACTTTTTTAATTCCATTTTGTACTAATTAAATATTACTATAAAAATCTATAGAATCTCCTTCAACTAAAGTCACAATCGCTTTTTTGTAAGTTGATGTTGAGCCAACAATCATACCCGATTTAGTTCCTCTAACTCTTTTCTTTCCTATACATACCATAGTTCTAACTGAATCTACAGTTACTTTATACATCTCAGAAACAGCTGCTTTGATTTGTATCTTATTTACTTTTCTATCAACAACAAAAGCATAGCTATTAAACTTCTCGCCTTGATTTGTCATTTTTTCTGTAATTATCGGTTTCTTTA
>CAMBDW010000013.1 GCA_945865535.1 Chryseobacterium gleum
TTTTTAGAAATAGAAACGACAATAAAACATTTAAAAATTATATTATAAAACATGCTGTGTTCAACTGATAAATGCAACACGAGATTAAAACAGATGGGTTTTATCCCATCTGTTTTGAATAATCATTTAAATTCGTGTTACTATGCAAAAATTCAAACAACTAAACGAGAAGCAAAGGTATCAAATTCAATCTTTACTTCACACCAATGCTACTCAAACTAGAATTGCTATGATACTTAATGTACACAAAAGTACTATTAGTAGAGAGCTAAGTCGTAATACAGCTAAAAGAGGGAGGGGAGCTTTTATTTACAATTCAGAGATAGCTATTAGGAAAACTAAGTTGCGACACAAAGAGAAACCTAAAATAATTAAATTTACTGATGAGTTGAAAGAACAAGCTCGCCAATTGTTAAAACACGAAAAACTTAGTTCTGAATTGATTGCTGAGAAATGGAAATCAAAAGCAATACAAGGAGTGAGTCATGAAACAATTTACAAGTGGATTTGGAGAGCTAAATCAAGTAAGCACAAAGACCTTATAGATGATAATCTATTGTACAAAGAATTACGGCATGGAAAACGCAAGCGTAAGAGAGGAAATTACAAAGATTCTAGAGGGCTTATCAAAAACAGAACACCAATAAGTGATCGACCACCTTGTGTAGAATTAAGAAAAAGAATTGGAGATATAGAGGTTGATTTAATGATGGGAGCTCATCATAAATCAGCTTTACTTGTGATGACCGATAGAGCTACTCTAATGACTGGGCTAGAGAAGTTGGAAAGCAAAAATGCTACATTAGTTGCTGATAAAATTATGGAAAAACTCAGTCCTTTTAATGATTCTTGGGTTAAAACCTTAACTTTTGATAATGGAAAAGAGTTTGCAGAACACGAGAAGGTTGCTGAAGCATTAAATGCTAAATCCTATTTTACAAGACCTTATACTTCACAAGATAAAGGAACAGTAGAGAATAGAATTATGTCGCCAATAAATTTATCTATTGATTGTGTTGTGCTTGGTTTTGATGAAGATCAAAAACTAAAAGTATTATTAATAAAAAAGTTTATCAATGAGAAGAATGATTTTCAATTTGCACTTCCTGGTGATTTGGTTGGTATTAATGAAGATCTATTGTCTGGAGGAAAAAGAATTTTAAAAAGTCTTACCTCTTTAGAAGACATCTATTTAAAACAGTTCTATACATTTGGGGATCCAGATAGAACTAAGCATAAAAAAGATCAATCTTGGCTTAAGATGTATCGTAAGAAGCCAGAAGAAAGAGTAGTTACAATTGGGTATATCGCTTTAGTTAAGATGGAAGATTATGTTCCTCATGCATCCTCATTTGCAATTGATGTTGAATGGATTGAGTTAGATAAAGTATCTTCTGAATTAGCTTTTGACCATAATATTATATTAAATTATGCAATAGAATACTTAAGAGAACAATTAGATCATCAGATTGTAACTAATTTATTGCCTTTAAAATTTACTTTATATCAATTACAAAATTTATATGAGATATTGTTAGATCAAAAATTAGATAAACGAAATTTTAGGAAAAATGTATCTAAAAATAGCCTTATAATTAAGACTGATGAAAAACAAAAAGGTGTTGCTCACAAACCTGCACATTTATACATGTATAATAAATAGATTCACTAGTGGCTTCTTATTTTTAGTGGAGCTGGGGGGTATCGAACCCCCGTCCAAACAAGGAATAGAATAACTTTCTACATGTTTATCTGATTTTAGTTTTCGAAATTAGGCAGGAAAAAAGCAACCAAACCTAATCCTTAGCTTTTTAAAGTTTCGCTAGTTTATAAAAGCAATAAACCAGCTATCTTGAAATTTATTATGCCTCATAATCTATAGGAATCAAGAGGTCCTATAAAAGAGACAAAAGCTTACGTAATTATATAAATTAAGCAGCTAAAGCGTAATTATTTTCGCCATTTAAAAAATTGCATTTTGATATTTACGAGCTAAAATACAATGCTCGACATGCTTACTATTTAACGCGCTTGCTGTCAAATCCAGTCAGCCCCAAGAAATTAATGAACGGCTGCAAATTTACAAAATTCTATTGCTACATCCTGCTCATTTTTTTACTTTTGTATTTTAAAGTATAAATGATGAAAATAGGCTTGTTAAAAGAGGAGAAAATCCCAGCAGATAAAAGAGTAGTATTAACTCCTATGCAATGTAAAATACTCAAAGCAACCTATCCTGATGTTGAGTTGGTAGTTCAAAGTAGTGATATCAGATGTTTTTCGGATGATCAGTATATTTCTGAAGGAATTAATGTGGTAAATGATATTAGTGATTGTGATGTTTTTCTTGGAATAAAAGAAATCCCAAAAGAATTGCTGCTGCCTCATAAAACCTATTTTTATTTTTCTCATACTATCAAAAAACAGCCTCACAATAGAGATTTGCTTATCAAAATGTTACAATTAAAAATTAATATGATTGATTATGAGGTTTTGAAAAACCAAAAAGGGGAGAGGTTACTTGGATTTGGTCGATATGCTGGAATTGTAGGCACTTACAATGGGTTTTTAACATATGGCTTGAAATCTGGAAAATATAAGCTAAAAGCGGCTCATCAATGTAATGATAGAGTTGATATGGAAGCAGAGTTTAAAAAAATAGTTCTTAATGATGAAAAAATAATTATTACAGGAAATGGTAGAGTAGGAAAGGGGATAATGGAAATTATGAAGAAATCTGGTGTTAAACAGGTTTCTATTGATGAGTTTCTAAATCAAATATTTCCTGAAGCTGTTTTTGTCCATCTCAATACTATGGATTATAATGAAAGAATAGATGGTTCACTATCTAATAAATATGAGTTTTATAGTCACCCTGAATTATACAAATCTTCATTTCCAAAATTCGCTAAAAGTGGAGATATCTTTATAGCAGGTCATTATTTTGGTATTGGTTCTCCATATTTATTTACTAGAGAGGATGCAAAATCAGATGATTTCAATTTAAAAGTAGTTGCTGATATTTCATGTGATACTGATGGACCAGTAGCTTCAACTATCCGATCTTCAACTATATCAGATCCTATTTATGGGTATGATCCGATTACAGAGCTGGAAGTGCCTTTCAAAAAAGATGATGCTATTGCAGTAATGGCTGTAGGTAATTTACCTTGTGAATTACCTAAAGATGCTTCTGAAGATTTTGGAAATGAGTTTTTAGAAAAAATAATTCCTTATTTAATCAATGGTGATCAAGAGCACATTATTTCTAATGCAACTATTTGTAGCCAAGGAGATTTAACTCCAAAATTTGAATACTTAAGGGACTATATTAAGGGAAATTAAATTGCTTTTAGATCAGCAATTGTCTTTGTAGGGTTGTCTGATTTAAATACAAAGTTTCCTGCTACTAATACATCAGCACCGGCATCAATTAGTTTTCTTGCATTAGCAGTGGTTACACCTCCATCAATTTCTATATGTGTCTTTAATCCTTGGTCATCAGCCATTTTTCTAAGTTTTCTTACTTTTTCATAAGTCATTTCTTCAAATTTTTGACCTCCAAATCCTGGATTTATTGACATTAGTAATACCATATAGCATTTAGGTAAGATATCTTCTAAAACACTTACAGGAGTTGTTAAGTTTAATACTACTCCGGCTTTACATCCAGCATCTTCAATTTGAGTAAGGGTTCTGTGTAGATGTACTGTCGCTTCATAATGGACAGTAATAATATCTGCTCCAATTTTTGCAAATTCCTCAATATAGCGTTCTGGTTTTTCAATCATTAGATGTACATCAAGAGGTTTTGTAGCATGCTTTTTTATAGCTTGAATTACGGGCATTCCATAAGATATATTTGGAACAAAATGACCATCCATTACATCAATATGAAACCAGTCCGCTTGGCTATTGTTTACCATTTCGCAATCTCTTTGAAGGTTGCCAAAATCTGCAGCTAAAATGGAAGGGGCTATTTTATGTGACATTTTTATTTTTTGACAAAAATAGTTAAAAAAAAGAGGGCTAAAAGCCCTCTGGATAAATTATCCTAAATAAGTTTTCAAGATCTTACTTCTTGAAGTTTGTTTTAAGCGTCTAACAGCTTTTTCTTTAATTTGTCTTACTCTTTCTCTAGTTAAATCAAATTTCTCACCAATTTCTTCAAGAGTCATTGCATGTCCTCCAGCTAGACCAAAGTATGATGATACAACATCAGCTTCTCTAGGAGTTAGTGTTTCAAGAGCTCTTCTAATTTCTTCCCTTAAAGATTCTAGCATTAACGCATCATCTGGATGTGGACTATCTTCAGAACCCATCACATCATATAAACTACTGTCCTCACCTTCAATTAATGGGGCATCCATAGATATATGTCTTCCTGTATTTTTTAATGATTGTTGTACCTCAGTAAGAGAAAGTTCAACTAATTCTGCAATTTCTTCAGCTGTAGGAGGTCTTTCGAATTTTTGTTCTAAAATAGCATATGCTTTGTTAATTTTATTTATAGATCCAATTTTATTAAGTGGAAGTCTAACAATTCTAGATTGTTCTGCAAGAGCCTGTAAAATTGACTGACGAATCCACCAAACAGCATACGAAATAAATTTAAAACCTCTTGTTTCATCAAACCGCTTTGCAGCTTTAATTAACCCAAGATTGCCTTCATTAATTAAGTCGGGAAGAGTAAGCCCTTGATTTTGATATTGTTTAGCAACCGAAACTACAAAACGTAAATTTGCCTTAGTCAATTTATCAAGAGCTTTTTCATCACCGGCCCTTATTTTCTGGGCTAACTCTACTTCCTCTTCAGCAGTAATCAAATCTACTCTTCCAATTTCTTGTAAGTATTTGTCAAGTGATGCAGTTTCTCTATTTGTAACCTGCTTTGTAATCTTTAGTTGTCTCATGTTAAGTATTTTAATTAAACAGTTTTCGCAGAGTGCTTATACGAATGATTTTGTAAAAGGTTACACTATTTCGAAAAAATTAGTTATTTTCTTTTTCAGGCTTAGGTAAAAGTACTTTTCTTGATAATTTTAGTTTTCCACTTTTCTCATCAATTGCAATTAATTTTACTTCAATTATATCCCCTTCTTTTAAAATATCTTCTACATTATCCACTCTTTCCCAAGCTAATTCAGAAACATGAACTAAGCCATCCGTGTTAGAAGAAATTCCTATAAAAGCACCATAAGGCATAATTGATTTTACTTTTCCTTTATAGATTGCTCCAATTTCAGGAATAAAGGCAATAGACTTAATTTTCTCTACTGCTAAATCAATTTTTTCTTGATCAGTTCCTAAAATCTCAACAACACCCATGTCATCAACTTCTTGAATAGAAATATTTGTTTGGGTTGATGCTTGTAATTCTTGAATAATTTTTCCTCCAGGACCAATAATTCCACCAATAGTAGATTTTGGGACTTTTAAGATAACGATTTTAGGAGTTTGAGGCTTTAACTGAACTCTTGGCTCAGCAATTGTTTCAACAATTTTAGCTAAAATATGAAGCCTTCCCTCTCTTGCTTGATTTAAAGCTTTTGCTAAAATATCATAAGATAATCCTTGTACTTTTATATCCATTTGGCAAGCTGTAATTCCATCAGCAGTACCACAAACTTTAAAGTCCATATCTCCTAAATGATCCTCATCACCTAGGATATCAGAAAGTACAGCATAATTATTTGGATTTTTTTCATCAGAGATTAGTCCCATGGCAATACCAGAAACTGGTTTTTTCATTTTAATTCCTGCATCCATAAGTGCCATAGAGCCTGCACAAACAGTTGCCATTGATGACGATCCGTTTGATTCTAGAATATCAGAAACAATTCTTACTGTATAAGGATTGTCAGCAGGAATCATTTTCTTTAATGCTCTTTGAGCTAGATTTCCATGCCCAATTTCTCTTCTACTTGTCCCTCTTAGCATTCTTGCCTCTCCTGTTGAAAAAGGAGGGAAGTTATAGTGTAAATAAAAGGCTTCATGTCCTTGATAGGTAGCTCCATCTAAACGGTTGACATCAGTAGCTGAGCCTAAAGTTACAGTTGTTAATGATTGGGTTTCTCCTCTTGTGAATATTGCAGAGCCGTGTGGGCTTTCCAAGTAATCCACTTCACACCAAATTGGTCTGATCTCAGTAGTTTTTCTTCCATCCAATCTTTTCCCTTCTGCTAATACTAGATTTCTAACAGCTTCTTTTTCTACATCATGATAATAAACACCAATTAAGTTAGCATCATATTTTTCTATTTCTGCTTCAGTTAAGGATGCAATCCAATCTGTTTTTACTGCTTTGAATTTAGTGGATCTTTCCTCTTTTGCTAAACTCTCTGAAGCCACTGCATATACTTTTTCGTAAGTTTCTTTCGAAATTCTTACTCTTAAATCTTCATCATGAGTTTCATGAGAGTATGTTCTTTTTACAGCTGAAACACCAACTTTTGCAGCTAACTCTAATTGTGCTGCACATTGTACTTTAATTGCTTCATGCGCTACTTTAATTGCTTCAATCATTTCAGCTTCTGAAGCCTCATTCATTTCTCCTTCAACCATTGCAACACTATTAGCTGATGCACCAACCATAAGGTCAATGTCTGCATTTTCTAAATCTACTGAAGAAGGATTGATGACAAATTTTCCATCAATTTTTGCAACTCTACATTCTGATATTGGTCCGTTAAAAGGAATGTCAGATACTGCAAGTGCTGCTGATGCCGCTAGAGCTGCTAAAGTATCTGGCTTTACATTTTCATCATGTGAGTTTAAGGATATCATGATTTGTACTTCAGCATGATAATCGCTTGGGAACATTGGTCTTAATATTCTATCCACCAAACGCATTATCAAAATTTCTTGATCGGTTGATCTTGCTTCTCTTTTTAAGAATCCTCCAGGGAATCTTCCATTTGCTGAAAATTTTTCTCTGTAATCAACTGTTAGTGGTAAAAAATCTACCCCTTCTTTTGCTTCAAAGCTAGATACTACTGTAGCAAGAATATGAGTTTTACCCATTCTTACTTCTACTGATCCATGTGCTTGTTTTGCTAATTTTCCTGTTGAGATAGAGATCTCTCTTCCATTATCTAATTTAATAATTACTTTTTCTTCTTTTATCATCTTGTTTTCTTTGTTTGTAAATTAAAAAAGGCAATAAAACTATTGCCTTTTTTGTGTTTGTCTTTTGCGTTTTATCTTCTAAGACTTAAATCTTTTACTAATTCTCTGTATTTTAGAATATCTTTAGCTTCTAAATAAGTTAGTAGCTTTCTTCTTTTACCAACCATTAATTGTAGTGATCTTTGTGTTGCGTAATCTTTACGGTTTACTTTTAGATGTTCGGTTGAGTCGGCAATTTTTTTTGTAAATAATGCTACTTGAGAATAAACTGATCCGGTATCTTTAGTATTACTACCAAATTTTTTGAAGATATTTTCTTTTTCTTGTGTCGTTAAGCTCATCTTAGATTTTTTGTTCTTTATTCTTAAATTTTATGGGCTGCAAATTTAGTAAACTTATTTAATAAAGCCTAAATTTTCAGAATAATTTATTTATTGCATGATTTTAAATAATTGAGCAAGTTTTTCTTTTAGATCTTTTCTATCAATAATCATGTCAATAAAACCTTTTTCTAATAAGAATTCAGCAGTTTGAAATCCTTCAGGTAAATCTTTTCCAATAGTTTCTTTTACTACTTTAGGTCCTGCAAATCCAATTAAAGCATTTGGTTCCGAAATATTCATATCTCCTAACATGGAAAAGGATGCTGTTGCGCCACCAAATGTAGGGTCGGTACATAAAGAAATATATGGTAAACCTGCTTTATCTAATTGGGCAAGTTTTGCTGATGTTTTTGCTAATTGCATTAGTGATATACCCGCTTCCATCATTCTTGCACCACCTGATTTTGAAATAATTAGCATAGGGTGTTTATTTTCACGAGCATAATCAATAGCTCTTGCAATTTTCTCACCAACAACCGATCCCATTGATCCTCCGATAAATGAAAAATCCATACAAGCAATAACTACAGTTTCATCATTTAGTTTACCGTGGGCAGTTCGTACAGCATCTTTTAATCCTGTACTATTCTGCATGGATTTTAATCTTTCAGGATATGTCTTTTTATCCGTAAATGTCAAAGGATCTAAAGATGACATATTTTTATCTAGTTCAGTAAATTGATTATTGTCAAATAATATTTCGAAATATTCTACTGATCCTATACGGCTATGGTAATTGCAATTGGCACAGATATGTAAGTTCTGCTTATGCTCTTGAGTAGTAATAATTGTTCTGCATTTAGGGCATTTACTCCAAAGTCCATCTGGGGTTTCTTTCTTATCTTTAGTAGAAGTAGATATTCCTTTTTTGATTCTTTTAAACCAATCCATAATTATGCCACTCTATTTATATTATTTAAATCTTCAAAAGATTGTTTTAATCTTGCTTTAAAAGTAAGTTCAGCTTCTCTGATCCATTTTCGTGGATCGTAATACTTTTTATTTGGTTTTTCCTCTCCTTCTGGGTTTCCAATTTGAGATTGAAGATAGTCATTGTATTTTGCAAAATAATCTCTGGCTCCTATTGTAAAACCCCATTGCAAGTCAGTATCAAGATTCATTTTAATAGCACCATAGCCAATGGCTTCAGTAATCTCTGCTTTGCTGGAACCCGAACCTCCATGAAATACAAAATTGATAGGCTGCTTTGCTGTTCCAAATTTTTCTTCAACATATTTTTGAGAGTTATCCAATATTTTTGGTGTAAGTACAACATTTCCTGGCTTGTAAACACCATGTACATTTCCAAAAGCAGCAGCAATGGTAAATTTTTCGCTAATCTTCATAAGTTCTTCATAAGCGTAAGCAACTTCTTGGGGCTGAGTATATAGTCTTGAAGCATCAACCCCTGAGTTATCCACTCCATCTTCCTCTCCTCCAGTAACCCCTAATTCTATCTCTAAAGTCATGCCAATTGCACTCATTCTTTTTAGATATTTTTTACAGATTGCTATATTTTCTTCAATAGGTTCTTCTGATAAATCAAGCATGTGAGATGAATATAAAGGTTTGCCATGTGTGGCATAAAACTTCTCACCGGCATCAAGTAATCCATCAATCCAAGGAAGAAGTTTTTTTGCCGCATGATCAGTATGCAAGATGATACTTGCTCCGTATAATTCAGCCATTTGGTGTACATGCATAGCTCCAGAGATTCCTCCTGCAATTGCAGCTAAATGATTTTCATTTGTTAATCCTTGTCCAGCAAAAAATACACAACCACCGTTTGAAAATTGAATAATTGCTGGGGCGTTTAATTCAGCAGCAGTTTCCATTACTGCATTTACCGTACTTGTATTGGTTACATTTACAGCTGGCAATGCATATTTATTCTTTTTTGCATCTGCAAAAACTTCTTGCACTTGGTCTCCAGTAAGTACTCCTGATTTAAATTTTGACATGCTTTTTATATTATAAAAGAACAAAATTACAAGATTGTAGTTAAGTTAGAGTATATATTTGGAATAAATTCATATTATTGATTTCTCAAATAAATAAAGGGTGTGATTACTAAAAATCAGATTAAGTTAATACAGAGTTTAGCTTTTAAAAAGAACAGACTTAGCCATCAATTATTTGTTGTAGAAGGAAAAAAAAATGTTACAGAGTTATTAAATTCTAATTATGAAGTTGACAGCTTATTTGCTACTAATGATTGGATAAATGAGAATCCAACTAAAAATGTAATAAAGGTGAGTAATGCTGAATTAGAAAGAATGAGTAATCAAAAGAATCCTAATGAAGTGTTGGCTCTTGTCAAGATTAAAACGCATTCAGCTCCTCATGCAACAGGAATTACATTAGTTTTAGATGGTATCAATGATCCAGGAAATATGGGTACAATTATCAGAATGTGTGATTGGTTTGGAGTAAATACTATTGTTTGCTCCACCAATACAGTTGATAATTACAATCCTAAAGTGGTGCAATCTGCTATGGGTTCTATTTTTAGAGTAGCTATTATTCACACGGACTTATTAAAGTATCTTAAAGCTGTTAAATCACCCATTTATGGGGCTTTTTTGGATGGAAAAAATGTGAAGACTAGTTCATTTCCTAAAAGTTTACATTTAGTAATGGGAAATGAAGCAAACGGGATAACAAAAGAGATTTGCCCCTTGATTACTAACAAGGTAAAAATTGAAAATATAGGTAAAAACACAGAATCATTAAATGTTGCTGTAGCAACATCTATTTTATTGCATGAAATTTGCAGTTAGTTTTTTCCTTTATGGAAGCTTTCTTCCCATCTTAATCCTTCCCATCCACAATTACTACAAATATATCTTCTAAAATCAAAAATCTGGAAAGTTATGTGGTAAAGAAAGTGGTCAGATGATTTTCTTTCGACTCTATTAAGAGCCTGCTGACAATCAGGGCAACAGTTATTGCAATTTTGGCATGATTGCTTTTTTCCCCAAGCTATTTTTTTGATTATAAATAGCATAAGAACGTATGTAATTATAACAATAAAGAGTATAAAAAATGAATCCATAAGATTAAGTTAATGTTAATCGGCTTCAAATTTATTTATTTTTTTTTTAAAACTAACAATTAATCAAATTTTTTTAAAAATTAAAGAAATGTATTCGATAATTTATTCGAAAGTAAAAGAAAGCATCCACCCATTTGTGGTAAGACTGTTAATGGATTGAGTGTAAACGGTTTTATCTTGTGTGAGTAAGTTTAGTAAGCCGTATGATATTTTGATTTCAGGTGAGAATTTGAAATATTCTAGGTAAAAATCAAGCCCAAAACCAACTTCTCCCATAAGGTCATTTTTCTTCAATTTGACAATCTCTTTTCCTTCATCATCAATTTTATCTTGTGAGGCAATATCCATACTGTATTTAAGCCCACCAGTTACATAGGCTCTAAAGTTGTTGTATCTTTCGGATTTATATTTTATGGAAATAGGAAAATCCAACATAGTAGATTCTATTTTTTTTACCTGACTCTGGTTGCTATTTAAACTATCGATAAAATTATATTCCAGATGCCTTTCGCCAAAGATAAGCGCAGGAACAAATCGCAAATCGGTATAATTACCAAGTCTTAAATTGGATACAATTCCTAGATTAAATCCTTTCTGGCTTTTAGTGTAAATCGTTTTTAAAGTGTCGTTAGTTATTGTATTGGAGTTTTTCTGTAGGTTAAAGTTCAGTTCGTTAATTCCAAGAGTAAAACCAAAATGAATTTTTTGATAGTCATATCTAGCTAGATTCTGAGATTTTTTATATCTCTGGGAAAAAGATTTATCACCTAAAAATAAAAAGGTAAATAAAAGAAGGTATTTTGTGAATTTTTGCATCAGCCCCTAAACGCTTAGGAAATCATTTTATTGCAACATAAAGAGATACTATTCCAAAGCTTAATGGAATATATTTGCATTCTTTAAATCCTGCTTTTTCAAGCGTAGTAATAAATTCATTTCCTGAGGCAAAGGCATCCACTGATTCTGGCAAATACTTGTAGGCATTTTTATCTTTTGAAATCCAAGAGCCAATAGTTGGTAATACATGATGAAAATACAGCTTGTATAATTGTTTTAATGGAAAATATTTAGGTGTAGATGGCTCTAAAATTGCAAGCATCCCAGTAGTATTTAAAACGCGATACATTTCAGACAAGCCTTTTTCTAGATTCTCAAAATTTCTTACCCCAAAACCTGCAGTAATAGCATCAAAAGAATTGCTGTCAAAGTGTAAGTTTTCACAATCTGCTTTTTGTAGAGTTATTCTGCTAGTTAGATTTTTTTGTGATATTTTTTTTATCCCAACATCAAGCATACCTTGTGAGATGTCAATTCCAGTAATTTGAGCATTTGTATATTTTGCTGCACTTACTGCAAAATCACCAGTTCCAGTAGCAATATCAAGTATTGTAGCAGGCTTATTGGTTAATTTTTTGATAGCAATTTTACGCCAAACATTATCCATCCCTAATGATAATGAGTGGTTCAAAAAATCATAGCTTGCGGCAATGTTATCAAACATTGTGGTTACTTGTTCTTTTTTGCTTTTTGAGTTGTTGTAAGGTGTTACTTTGGTCATTAAACAATAGATTTATTGGCCTCAATAAGTAGTTTTTCTTTTTGAATTGGCATAACTCCTATATCTTCACAAACCATTCCTCCTGCTAGAGATGAAAGTAATGAGAGATTAATGAAATCCATATTAGAAGCTAGGCATAATGCAGCCACAGAAACTACAGTATCACCAGCACCAGAAACATCAATGATATTTCTTTTAAAAGCAGGAGTATGTGTAAAGTTTTCTTTGGTATTGATGCAAATTCCTCTACCAGATAAAGTTAAAAGCACCCCTTTTGCATTTAAGAGTTCTCGCAAATCTGCTGCTGCTTTTTCAATTTCCTGAGTAATATCTGGATTTAAATCGATATTCATTCCTGCTTTAATTTCGGCTAAGTTTGGTTTAAAGATAGTGCAGTTTTTATAAGCAAGAAAATTTTGTTTTTTTGGATCTACAATGTTAGGGATGTTTTTAGTATTTGCAATTTCAATAACTTTTGCAATTACTTTAGCAGTAAGCACCCCTTTGTTGTAATCTTGTAATATCACAACATCAACATCAGCAATGAGTTCTTGTATGAGGTTTAAAAACTCAGTTTCACAAGTTATAGGATGGGTATCCTCCTCATCAATTCTTAACTGATGTTTATTTTCAGCAATCACTCTTGTTTTTAGAGTAGTTCTTCTTTCTTTAGAAGTTAAAAGTCCTTTATTTGACAGGTTGGCATTTTGGATTAACTCTTTAAATAAAATACTTTGGCTATCATTTCCAATTACAGAGCAAAGTATAGGTGTTGCTCCAAGCGATTGAAGGTTAAGCGCTACATTGGCAGCTCCTCCTAAGCGATTTTCGTGTTTTTTTACTTCAACAACAGGCACAGGAGCTTCAGGAGACATACGGTTAATTTCTCCCCACATATAGGCATCTATCATGGCATCTCCTACAACAAGTACTTTTTTAGAGTTAAATCCTGAAAATAGCGCGTCAAAATCCATTAGGAGAGTTTTGCTAAGTGGGTTTTGATTCTTGACATTGCTTCAATTAATTTTGCATCTGCGGCAGCATAAGAAATTCTTATGCACTCAGGGTTGCCAAAATCATCTCCTGCTACACAGGCTACATGGGCAGAGTTTAGTAAATACATGCAAAAATCATCTCCATTATTTATTTTGGTTTCACCATCTGACTTTCCAAAATAATAAGAGATATCTGGGAAAACATAAAATGCTCCTTGAGGAATATTGCATTTAATACCTGGGATGTCTTTAAGCAAATCAATTACCATATTTCTTCTGCTTAAAAAAGTATTTTTCATTTGTGTAGTTGTTAATTTTGGATCGGTAAGCATGGCACTTTCAGTAGCTTTTTGAGCTATAGCACAAGTTGCTGAAGTAACTTGGCCTTGTATTTTATTACAAGCATTTGCAATCCAAAGAGGAGCTCCAATAAAACCAACTCGCCAACCCGTCATAGCAAAGCTTTTTGAAACTCCATTAACAGTAATAGTTCGATTAATCATTGAAGGAAGTGTGCCTATGCTAAAGTGTTTGTCTGTAAAATTAATATGTTCGTATATTTCATCAGAAACAACATAAATATCAGGATATTTTTCCAGCATTTTTGCAATAGCTTCCAATTCTGATTGGGTATATACAGTTCCGCTAGGATTACAAGGGGAACTAAACATTAACATTTTTGTTCTTGGTGTAATTGCAGCTTCTAACTCTTTTGGAGTTACTTTAAAGTCGGTATCAATGCTTGAGGGCACTTGAACAGGGACTCCTTCTGCTAGTTTTATCATATCGGCATAACTTACCCAAAAAGGACAAGGCAAGAGCACTTCATCTCCAGGATTTAGTAAGCATAAGCATACATTGATAAGAGATTGCTTAGCACCCGTTGAGGCTACTATTTGATTTGGAGTAAATTCTAAATTGTTATCTCTTTTAAATTTTGCGGCAATGGCTTTTCTTAACTCTGGCAAACCAGGTACTGGAGTATAATGGGAAAAGTTATCATCAATTGCTTTTTTTGCGGCTTCTTTTATAAATTCTGGAGTGTCAAAATCGGGCTCGCCAAGACTTAATGAAATAACATCAATACCTTTAGCTTGCAATTCTCTACTCATTTGAGCCATGGCAAGGGTTGCTGATTCGGAAAGCCGATTTAATCGGTCAGATACTTTAGTCATTTCAAGCATTTTTAGAGCGCCAAAGATAGTATTTAGAAATCATATCTAAGTTGTTGAATTTTAAATAATTTTCATACATTTACACTATGAAAAATATAATATTTAGCTTATTTATCCTCTGTTTTACAATTTCTACCAAAGCCCAAAAGGTTTTTTCGGTAGAATATGCTAGCCAAGCTGATGTTAAAGTATTTGTAGCAGAGTACGAAAGCAGGGCTGATTTGGTGGTTTACAAAGTAGATTATGAAAGCCGTGCAGGAAAGAATGACGGCAACTGGTTTTTTGTAGATTATGCCAGCAGGGCCGACAAGAAAATATTTTTTGTAGACTATGCCTCACAAGCTGATGTGATTATCTTTTTTGCGGAGTATAGCAGTAGAGCAGGATGGAAGAATAAAGAAAAAATGCAATTATTTTATTAAGCTAAAAAACAAAACATTATGAAAAAACTACTACTTATTTTAACTTTTGCATTTTCGGCTTTTTTTGCAAATGCTCAATGCACACCGGACCCTCAATATACAGCTGCAGGCATTTATCCTGATAGTGCTACTGGGCTTTTACCTGCATATGTTGGGCTAGCCTATAATCAAAATATTACAATAATTACACCTGCTGATACAGTGGTTGATATTTTTGGGAGTATGGTTCCGGTAACTATTGATAGTATTAACTTTACAAATTAAAAATTAAAAGTGTGGTGTCAACACTATAATCACTGACGACAATAAAATGAAAATACAATTATTTTTAGTTGTTTTATTTGTTTCGCTTCAGATTGGAGCAAACGCACAATGCCCAATAGACCAAAGCCAATTACTAACAAACGGTGGTGTAAGTGCGCGCAATCTACCTGGTTATTATGAAGGGCAAACTTTTACAGCGGGTGCTACAGGATTGCTTTGTGAAATTGATTTACTGATGACTAATACTATGACCGGTACTGGAACATTAAACATATTTTCAGGAAGTGGGATAAGTGGAACTTTATTGGCTACGGAAAGTGTAAATGTTAATGTTCCTTCTGGATCCGTCTGGCAATATTGGACAATTTCGTCACCCCCTTCCATTACTAGCGGTTCGGTTTATACCTTTCAGTTTATTCCTATTCAAGGAGGTGGGTTGCCAGACCCTTATCTTATAGATCTTAGGGATTCTAATGTTTATTCAGGTGGATATCACCTTGCATTTCCACAATTCGATTTGACTTTTAGAACATATGTCAATTCTCCAACTTGGAATTGTAATAATGGAGTTTGTTCAGACCCAGGAACAGGAACAGGAGCTTACGCTTCATTAACTGCTTGTCAAGCTGCTTGTGTAGTAGTTACTCCAACTTGGAATTGCAATAATGGAGTTTGTTCAGACCCAGGAACAGGAACAGGAGCTTACGCTTCATTAACTGCTTGTCAAGCTGCTTGTGTAGTAGTTACTCCCTCTTGGAACTGCAATAATGGAGTTTGTTCAGACCCAGGAACAGGAACAGGAGCTTATACTTCATTAACTGCTTGTCAAACTGTTTGTGGAACAACAGCAATAGAAGAACAAACTACCAACAAAGAACTGCTAAAAGTAACTGACCTCTTAGGTAGAGAAACAAAAGCCACTAACCAACTTCTCTTTTACATCTATAATGATGGAACAGTAGAGAAAAAAGTAGTTATAGAGTAATTATAAATTTGCTACTAACTGGTAAATAGTTTTTCCTGTTGCTAATTCTTTTTCTAGCAGTTTCAATTTTCCTTCAGCTAAAAGAGCGTTGTACTTTTTATTTCCTAACTCTTCCTTTATTTTAAGGTGCAACCAGTAGTTGTTTTGATCTTTTCTATTTTTAATTTTCCAACCACTACTTAGCATTTGAGCATCAAACTTAGTTATGGTTTCAAGTATTTGTTCTACTCCTGTATTCTCCAAAGCAGAACAGGTGCTTACTTGAGGGGTCCAACCATTTTCCATAGCAGGGAAAAGGTGCAAAGCACTTTTATATTCTAATCCTGCATTTTTTGCTTTTTGGCAATTATCTCCATCTGCTTTTGTAATTACAAGAGCATCAGCCAGTTCCATAATTCCTCTTTTAATTCCTTGCAACTCATCACCAGCACCGGCTAACATTAGTAATAAAAAGAAATCCACTAAATTATTTACAGTAGTTTCGCTTTGACCAACACCCACAGTCTCAATAAGTATAATATCAAAACCAGCAGCTTCACATAAAATAATACTCTCACGGGTTTTATTGGCAACACCACCCAAAGTGCCACTATTTGGGCTAGGGCGGATAAATGCATTTTTATCGCTAGAGAGTTGGTGCATACGGCTTTTATCGCCCAAAATGCTTCCTTTTGTTCTTTCTGATGTAGGATCAATGGCCAATACTGCTACTTTCTTGCCTTGGCTAGTTAGTAATTTGCCAAAAGTCTCAATAAAGGTGCTTTTTCCTACTCCTGGCACCCCTGTTATACCAATTCTAATTGAATTACCGCTTTTTAAAAGACAAGTAGCAAGTAATTTTTGAGCTATTTTTTCATCCTCAGGCAAAGTGCTTTCCACCAGGGTTATTGCTTGACCCAAAGCAGTAATATTCCCTTTAAGTATTTCCTGAGCTAAGTCCATTTAATGTACTGCAATAACCGAAATTTCTACATTCACATTTTTAGGCAAAGCAGAGACTTGTACCGCTTCCCTTGCTGGAGGATTTTGATCAAAATACTTGCCATAAACCGTATTTATTTGGGCATAATCGTCCATATTTTTCATAAAAATGGAGCATTTTACTACATTACTAAAATCCATATCAGCCGCTTTTAATACTGCTGCTATATTTTGCATCACCTGAGTTGTTTCATTGCTAATGTTGTCAATTACCAAAGTTCCTGTTTCAGGATTTATGGCTATTTGCCCAGAGCAGTAAAGGGTATTATTATTTAAAATAGCTTGGCTATAAGGCCCTATGGCTGCTGGCGCTTTTTTGGTTGCAATTACTTTTTTCATATTAATTTCTGTTTCCAAATATAGCACTTCCTACTCTAATCATAGTACTACCATTATTAATGGCTAATTTATAATCACCACTCATTCCAATGGAAAGGGTGTTTAGCTCCTTTGTTTTAACTTTTTTAAACAGTTCATTGATGCTTGCAAATTCCTTATTTATTTGCCCAAAATCATCTGTAAAAGTTGCCATTGCCATAAGCCCTTTTATTTTTATATGTTTAAATTCTTTGGATTTTTCTACCGCCTTTTCAACTTCTTGAATTCCAAAGCCAAACTTTGTGCTTTCTGTTGCTATATGTATTTGTAAAAGACAATCAATAACTCTCTTATTTTGGCTTGCTCTTTTGTCAATTTCTTGAAGTAATTTAAGAGAATCCACTGCGTGAATTAAGCTAACAAAAGGAGCAATAAATTTTACTTTATTAGTCTGTAAATGTCCTATCATGTGCCAAGCAATATCCTTTGGTAATTCTTCAGCTTTTTGTGCTAGTTCCTGTACTTTATTTTCGCCAAAAACTTTTTGTCCAGCATTGTAGGCCGCAAGAATATCGGGATTGGATTTTGTTTTGGAAACGGCCACCAAAGTTACATTAGCTGGGAGGTCTCTTGTTATTGCTTTGAGATTGCTTGCAATGCTCATTATTCAATAGGGTAAATGGTGAGTCCTGAACGTAATTTTGGCTGAATATAAGTACTTTTAGAAGGCATTATTTCATTATTATCTGCTACTTTTTTAATCGCAGTTATAGAAATAGGTTTTAGGATGAATCCAACAGCATACTCGCCACTATCTACCTTTGCTTTTATAACTGACAAAGGAATCGTACCATCTAAAAATGAGATGTTTTGCTCTGTTCTCTCATCCAATATATTTAAAAGTGGCTTTAATATGTTTTTTGATAAAATGGATGGATCTAGACTCTCAGCGGTAGAGCTATATTTTTGCTTATTTGCAATTAGAGAATACCATTTCTCCTCTAAATACATACTGATTTCATCATTTAAAGTAGGAGAGTAGGGGCTTTCTTTTTTATAAGTTAGGGTATATTTTTTTTTAATTTTTTCTAACAGTTCGCTAGCTCTTAAGCCGTTTAAATGTTTAACCAAACGATTAAAATTTAAGATATTTAGTTGATTTTCATCCACTAGATAACTCATAAAATAAGAACTTAATTCAGATTTTTGATCTTTATAAAATAGTGCAGAAGAAGCACATCTATGGTGTCCATCAGCAATGTAGATATTTTCTATTTTCTCAAAAGCATTCGTTATCATTTTGATATCTCTCGCATTATCAACTATCCATAATTTATGCAGCGACTTATTTGTTGTAGTAAACTCATATTCCGACCTGGTACTTGTATATTTATCAAGGATGCTTTTAATCTCTTTGTTTGGCTCGTGAGCTAGCAATACGGGCTCTGCATTAAAGCCAGTTATATCTAAATAATTACGAAACATTTTTTCTCTTTTAGTAAGAGTTTGTTCGTGTTTTTTTATCTTATTATTTAGATAATCCTCAACTGAGGATGCTCCAATAATTCCAGTGAAAGTATTAAGCTGATTTTTTTTTTGATAAATGTAAAAAGACTCCACAGCATCTTTCTTTAAGATACCATCAGCAATAAATTGCTGGAACTTTTCTTTTACAAGCTTAAATTTTGCAAGTCCAGTTGTTTTTTTTGGCATATTATAATCAGGGTTTATAATATGTAGGAAAGTGTAGGGGTTGTGATCTAATTTCTCTTTTATAGTTTCGTCAGAATACGTTAAATAAGAGCGAGATGCCACTAGATTTGCTTTGTCTCTCTCTGGCCTGATTGCTTTAAAAGGACGAACTATAGCCATAATTATTTTCCAAAGTGAGCGGCAATTTGATCAGCAAGTTCTGTTCCAATTCTTTCTTGGGCCTCTAATGTAGCAGCACCAATATGAGGAGTAAGTGAGATAGCATTGTGCATGCAAATATGTATGCTTGGATTTGGTTCGTTATCAAAAACATCCAATCCTGCATATGCTAATTTATGCTTGTCTAATGCGAACATTAAAGCAGTTTCATCAATCACACCACCTCTTGAAGTATTTACAATTCCTGCTCCTGTTTTCATCATCCCAATTTGCTCGGCCCCAATAACTGGCTCATCCCCAATTTTAGGAACGTGTAAGGTGATAAAATCGGAATTTGAGAGCACCTCATTCAAGCTCTTAGTTTCAATAGTGAAAGATTTTTTTTCACCATTAAAGAAATCTAAAGTAATGGTTACTTCCTCAATAAATTTATCGTGTGCCATTACATTCATTCCAAGACCAATAGCCTTTTTTGCCACTTCTTGGCCTATTCTGCCAAAACCAATGATTCCAAGTGTTTTCCCAGCTAATTCACGACCATTTTCATAAGATTTTTTAAGTTTTTTAAATTCAGAATCTCCTGTAAGGGGCATTTGTCGGTTGCTATCAAATAAAAAACGCACCATACTAAATAAATGGGCAAAAACTAACTCGGCAACTGAAATTGATGAAGAGGCAGGTGTACTGATTACCTTAATTCCTTTTTTTCGAGCATAATCAACATCAATATTATCCATTCCAACACCTCCTCTGCCAATGATTTTTAAATTTGGACAAGCATCAATTAAATCTTTTCGTACAGTTGTTGCACTTCTTACCAAAAGCACTTCATATCCCTGGGTATTTATAGTTTTTATTAAATCATTTTGGGCAACATATTCAGTTGCAATAGTAAATTCTTTTGCCGTTAATGCATCAATTCCTGCTTGTGAGATGCCATCATTTGCTAATATCTTAGTCATTCTAAATTGATTCTAATTTTTTCATTATATCTATTAATACTTGTATGCTTTCAAGTGGCATTGCATTATAAATGGATGCTCTATATCCTCCAACTGATCGGTGTCCTTCTATGCCACTAATTCCTGCTTCTTCCCACATGGCGTTGAATACTGCTTCTTTACTGCTATCCGTTAGTAAAAAACACACATTCATATTAGAGCGATCTTCTTTAGCGGCTGTACCTACAAATAGAGGATTTCTGTCAATTTCATTATATAATAAATCAGCTTTTTGTTGGTTGATTTTTTCCATTTCTGTAACTCCTCCCAAATCTTTTAGCCATTGTAGAGTAAGCATAGAAACATAAATTGGAAATACAGGAGGCGTATTAAACATACTTTCATTACTAATATGAGTGTTATAATCCAACATTGTTGGAATCTTTCTACCTGTTTTTCCTAAAATTTCATTTTTAACAATTACTAATGTTGTGCCTGCAGGACCCATATTTTTTTGTGCTCCTGCATAAATGATATCAAATTTACTGACATCTACTTTTCGACTAAAAATATCCGAACTCATATCACAAACCATAAGGGTAGGACATATTGGAAATTCTTTCATCTGCGTACCATAAATAGTATTGTTGGATGTACAATGAAAGTAATCCACATCACTTGGAATATGATATCCTTTAGGAATGTAATTGTAGTTTTTATCTGAAGAATCAGCAACTATTACAACTTCTCCTACACTTTTTGCTTCTACAATTGCCTTCTTTGCCCAAACTCCCGTATTGGTATAAGCTGCTTTGCCATCAACTTTCATAAGATTTAAGGGTACCATTAAGAATTCCAAACTAGCCCCGCCTTGTAAGAATAATACAGAATAACCTTCTGGCACTTCTAATAGTTCTTTTACCAGATCTTGAGCCTTATCCATAACATCAATAAATGGCTGACTTCTATGTGAGATTTCTATTAATGATAAATCATCATTATTAAAGTTTAGTACTGCCTCAGCTGCTTGTCGCAAAACTTCTTGAGGTAAAATACACGGTCCTGCAGAAAAGTTATGTTTTTTCATTATTCTTTAATTCTTTCTATATAAGATTTTGTTGCAGTATCAATTTTAATTTTATCTCCTTCATTTATAAATAAAGGAACGTTAATTGTTGCCCCACTTTCAGTAGTAGCAGGTTTTGTGGCATTTGTTGCTGTATTTCCTTTAATACCTGGCTCAGTAAATGTTATCTCTAATACAACATGAGATGGAACTTGTGCTGATAAAGGCATGCCTTTATCAGCATGAAACAACACTTCAACAGTTGCCCCTTCTTTTAAAAATTCTACATAGTCAATAAAATCTTTTTGCATTAGGATTTGCTCGTAATCTTCCATATTCATTAAATGGTAATCATTGCCTTCAGAATATAAAAATTGATATTTTCTATTTTCCACTCGAATAACATCAATTTTCACTCCTGATGTAAAAGTGTTTTCAAGAAGCCTTCCGGTATTCAAGTTTCTAATTTTAGTACGCACAAATGCTGGTCCTTTACCTGGTTTTACATGTAAAAATGATTCAATTTTCCAAGGATCTCCATTGTAATTAAAACAAAGCCCGTTTCTAAAATCTGCTGTAGTTGCCATAGTTTATTTTTGATTAAAACCTTTCATGATTCCTCTTCCCGAATTTTGTATAAATGAGATGATTTCATCTCTCTCTGGAGAGGCATCAATTTCAGTTTCTATTTTTAATACTGCTTGTGTATTGTTATTGTTTTTTTGATACAATATTCTAAATATTTCTTGTATTTCTTTTATTTTTTCATCTGAAAAACCTCTTCTTCTAAGTCCTATGGAGTTAATTCCAACAAATGATAAGGGTTCACGTGCAGCTTTTACATAAGGAGGCACATCTTTTCTTACTAATGATCCTCCAGATACCATAGCATGTTTGCCAATGCTAACAAATTGATGTATAGCTGATAATCCGCCAATAATTGCATAGTCTCCAATGGTAACATGTCCTCCAAGAGCAACACTATTAACGATAATACAATTATCACCAATTACACAGTCATGGGCAATGTGTGAATATGCCATGATCAAACAATTATTTCCAACAACTGTTTTTCCACTTGCTGAGGTTCCTCTGTTAATAGTTGCGCATTCTCTAATTGTACAATCATTTCCGATAATGGTTAAGGATTTTTCGCCTTCAAATTTTAAATCTTGGGGAATGGCAGAAATTACAGCTCCTGGGAAAATCCTACAATTTTTACCAATTCGAGCTCCTTCCATAATAGTCACATTACTGCATATCCATGATCCTTCTCCAATTGTTACATTTTTTTCAATAGTCACAAAAGGTTCAATAACTACATTTCTGGCAATATTTGCATCAGAATGTATGTATGCTAAAGGTTGATGCATAATTTATCTTTTAGGTGCAATTTGTGCCAATAAATCAGCCTCTACAACAATTTTTCCATTTACAAAACCTACTCCACGCATATGGCATAACCCTCTTCTAATTGGGGAAAGAAGATTTAATCTGAAAATAATAGTATCTCCAGGAACTACTTTTTGTTTGAATTTAGCATTTTCAATTTTCATGAAAAAAGTAAGGTAATCTTCAGGATTCTTTACAGTACTTAAAATTAAAACGCCACCTGTTTGGGCCATACTTTCTAATTGTAATACTCCTGGCATCACTGGCTCTGCAGGGAAATGACCTTTAAAATAATCTTCATCTTCCCTGACAAATTTCACGCCTGTAATAAAGTCATCTCCAATGTCTCTTATTTCATCAATAAAAAGAAAGGGCTCTCTATGGGGTAAAATAGTTTTAATTTTATCTCTATTATACATTGGAGCTTCATCAAAATTAATTTCTGGTGCAGTTTTGCTTATCTGGTCCATCATGATTTCTTTTAATTGTTTTGCAAATTTAGTATTGTTTTTATGCCCTGGTTTTAATGCTGTAATTTTTCCTTTAATTGGCATTCCAACTAATGATAAATCACCAATTACATCTAATAATTTGTGCCTTGCAGGCTCATTATTGTGTCTTAAAGTTAGGTTGTTAAGATAACCGCCATCATTAACTTGAATTTCAGGATTTTTAAATGCTTGTTTTAGTTCTGATAGTTTTTGGTTAGAGATCGCATTCTCAACTATAACAATAGCATTATTGATATCTCCACCTTTTACTAGATTTTTATCTAGTAGCTCTTCTAATTCGTGTAAAAAGCAAAAAGTTCTACTTGATGCAATTTCTGTTTGAAAATGAGAAATATTTTTTAGTGATGCACTTTGAATTCCCAAAGTTTTAGAATTGTAATCAATTTCAACATCAATTTCATAATTATCTGAAGGAGTAGCAATTAATTTTGCACCCGTTTTTTCATCAGTAAAAGTAAAAGTTTTAGTAATTTCAAAATACTTTCGTTTAGATTTTTGGCTAATAATTCCAATCTTTTCTATCGTATTTGAAAATTCTTGTGCACTACCATCTAAGATAGGAATTTCAATATTATCAACTTCAATGATAATATTATCTATCCCAGATCCAGTAATTGCAGCAAGAATATGCTCAACAGTATGAATTTCAGCATTTCCTTTTTTTAAAGAAGTACTTCTCTCAGTAGTAAAAACATTAGCAACATCTGCTTTAATTTCAGGATTCCCTTCTAAATCAACTCGAACAAATCTTATTCCGATGTCTTCTTTTGCCGGCTTAAGAGTCATATTGGTTAAAACCCCAGTATGAATTCCTGCTCCAGAAAAACTAATATTTTCTTTTATGGTTTGTTGCATTTTAGACATCAAATTGGCTTTTAATTGAATTTAATGTTTTGTACATTTCAGGAAGTTTTTTAAATATAATATAAGAGCGTTGGAATTCTTTTATATCAAAAGCCATAGGGCCCTGTACGATAGCTCCTTTTTCTGTAATGTTTGATGCAATACCACTTTGTCCAGCTACTTTTACTTCATCAGCAATTGTAAGGTGTCCCGATATAGCAACTTGCCCTCCAATCATACAATTTTTACCAATCTTTGAAGAGCCAGCAACACCAGCTTGTGCTGCAATTACAGTGTTTTCTCCAATCTCAACATTATGCCCAATTTGTATTAAATTGTCCAATTTTACTCCTTTACCAATCTTAGTTGACCCCATAGTTGCTCTGTCAATAGTAGTGTTTGCGCCAATCTCTACATCATCTGAAATCTCTACATTACCAATTTGACTTATTTTTTTGTACTGCTTACTCCCATCTGGAGCAAATCCAAATCCATCCGATCCAATGACTACTCCTGAATGAATGATGTTATTTGCACCAATTTTACAGTCGTGATAAATAGAAACATTTGGAAAAATGATAGTATGATCTCCAATAGTAACATTCTCCCCAATGTAACAGTTAGGATGAATTTTCACATTTTTTCCAATGTTTGCACCTTTACAAATTGATGTAAAAGCGCCGATATAAACATCATTTCCAATGGATGTTTCAGTGTAAATATCAGCTTTATCTGAAAGCCCAACTTTGTCAAATTTCATATTATTGTAAACTTCAAGTAGTTGGCTAAAAGATGAGTACGCATCTTCAACTTTGATAAGTGTGGCTTTAATCTTTTTATCCAAATTCAATGAATTATTTACAATTATTACAGAAGCGTTAGTGGTGTAAATATGATGGGTATATTTTTCATTTGCTAAAAAACAAAGATTTCCAAGACAGCCTTCCTCAATTTTAGCCACAGAGTTAACCTCTGCATTAGGATTTCCTTCAATAGTACCACCTAAAATATTAGCTATTTGTTGTGCTGTAAAATTCATGCTGCAAATTTAAAAAATTTAATTTATTGGCTAATGCTATAAAGTTAGTCATTAGGATAGCATAAAAAATATTTATTTACGGTTTTGTTTAAGGCCTCAATATTAAATTGATCGGAAGCTGAAGTAATATCAATTACATCTCCATTTTTCATTAAAATATTAATGTTTGATTTTTCAATATTATAAGTGCTATTACTTATTTGATAAGAGAAAATAAAGAATTCAGCTTCTGCTTTTGTACAGTTGTATTTTTTGGAAAATGCATTCATTAGTTTATTTTTTTCTTGCTCTAATATTTGTTCTTTTGCTATTTTTACTTTTAAAATTTTTCTATTTATAAGTCTTTTAGAAAGATTTGACAAAACAAAATCATCACTATTTTTCCAATATTTTAAGCAGGCATAAATATCAACATCATCTAATTCTGAGAAACTATTGAGTAGGTTTGCGTCTTTTTCAAAATCTTTTGCTGTAAAGTTATTTTTTAGAAAAACTTCAAGTGATGGAGTAGTAAAAATAGTGACATTATTTGAGATTAAGAATTTCGCTCTTTGGAGTACTTTAATAAGCATATTTTCTGCTGAAACAACTGTTTTGTGAAAATACACTTGCCAATACATCAATCTTCTTGCTATTAAAAATTTTTCAATAGAATAAATGCCTTTTTCTTCAACCACCAACTCATCATTTACAACATCTAACATGTTGATGATTCTTTCAGTGCCAATATTTCCTTCAGCAACACCTGAGAAAAAACTATCTCTTTTTAAGTAATCTAGCCTATCCATATCTAGCTGAGAAGAAACAAGTTGATGTAAGAATTTTTTAGGATGTGTGTTGTTGAAAATCTCAATTGCAAGAGCTAATTTACCATTAAATTCTTTGTTGAGTTTTTTCATAAAAAATAAGGATAAATTCTCATGAGAAAGACCTGTTACAATAGAATTTTCTAGAGCGTGAGAGAATGGTCCGTGTCCGATATCATGCAAAAGAATTGCAATTTTTAAGGCTTCAGCTTCTTTTTCTGAAATCAAGTGCCCCTTTTTTCTAATTTGATAAATAGCTTTTGTAATCAGGTGCATGCAACCAATAGCATGATGAAAACGACTGTGCTTAGCACCAGGATACACTAGATAAGATAGACCTAACTGTGATATCCTTCTTAGCCTTTGAAAATAGTGATGATCAATTAAATTAGTAATTATTCCCCCATCAATAGTAATAAATCCATATATTGGGTCGTTAATAATTTTATCTTTTTTAGGCGAAATCATAGAGCAAATAACGGATTTTGTTTTCATTTTTGTATAACTTAAAGCAATAAAATATGATTAAGATACTTTGGGCAGATGATGAGATAGATTTATTAAAACCTCATATTATTTATTTAGAAGCAAAAGGCTATCATTTAACTGCTGCAAAAAGTGGAGATCAGGCGCTGGATATTCTTAAAGAAAATAAGTTTGATTTAATCTTCTTGGATGAAAATATGCCAGGCCTTTCTGGATTAGAAACTCTATCAATAATTAAAGAGAAATACGCTAATGTTCCTGTTATAATGATAACTAAAAGTGAAGAAGAAAGTATTATGGAAGATGCAATTGCCTCAAAAATTGCTGATTATTTAATAAAACCGGTTAATCCAAATCAGATTTTATTAGCAATAAAAAAGAATATTGATTCAAACAGATTGGTTGAAGAAAAAACAACTAGTAATTACCAACAAGAGTTTCGAAATATTAGTATGAAACTGTCATCAAATCTTAACAAGGAAGAGTGGTATGATATTTTCAAGAAATTAACATATTGGGAATTAGAGCTTGAAAAATCAGGAGATAATAGCGTTGAGCAAATACTGAAAATGCAAAAAGCAGAAGCAAATGCTCAATTCTTTAAGTTTATAAAAAATAATTATAAAGATTGGATGAATGGCGAAAATGCACCATTGATGTCTCATAATATTCTTAGAAAAAAGGTAGCACCACTTATGACTGATGACAAACCCACTTATATGATCGTAATCGACAATTTAAGATACGATCAATGGAAGATAATTGAGCCATCCGTTTTAGAAGATTTTGCTATAGAAAATGAGGAAATCTACACTAGTATTTTACCTACAGCAACACAATATGCTCGTAATGCAATTTTTGCGGGCTTACTGCCATCTGAAATACAGAAAAGACATCCGAATATGTGGAAAGATGATGAAGATGAGGGCGGTAAAAATATGTATGAAGAAGAATTTCTATTAGCTAATTTACAAATGCTGGGAAAAGGAAGTTCCAAGGTTAGTTATACAAAAATAACAAATCTTGATGCTGGTCGAAAAGCAGTGGCTACAGTACCCAATATGAAAACCAATGGATTAAATGTGATCGTTTATAATTTTGTTGACATGCTCTCACACGCAAGAACCGATATGAAAGTTATTAAAGAATTAGCTGATGATGATTCTGCTTACCGATCGTTAACTGCTTCCTGGTTTTCTCATTCTCCTTTAAAAGATATAATGAAACAAATTGCAAAACAAGGGGCCAATGTTGTTATCACAACAGATCACGGCACTATAAATGTAAATAGACCCTCTCGTGTAATTGGAGATAGAGATATAACTTCTAACTTAAGATATAAGCAAGGAAGAAATCTCAATTATCAGAAAAATGATGTTTTTGAAATGGATAAACCCTTAGAGTATTATCTGCCGATTCAGAATGTAAGTAGTAAATATATTTTTGCTAAAGAGGACATGTATTTTGTGTATCAGAATAATTACAATCAATTTGTAAATTTATATAAGAATACCTATCAACATGGAGGAATATCTATGGAAGAAATGTTAATTCCAATTATTACATTAAGATCAAAATAATGGCTTTTACACTTATTTCAGAGAATCTGGAGCAACTGCCTGAGATTGCAAAAGAGATTTTGAAATACTCTTCACCACATAAGAAATTTCTGTTTTATGCTGAAATGGGTGTAGGTAAGACTACATTAATAAAAGAACTATCTTTGCAGTTAGGCGTTGCTGATGTTGTAAGTAGCCCAACATTTTCAATTGTAAATGAATACAGTAGTTCCAATAATGGAAAAATATATCATTTTGATTTTTACAGATTGGAAGATGAAAAAGAAGCATTTGACATGGGATATGAAGAATATTTTTTTGGAAATGATTATTGTTTTATTGAATGGCCAGAAAAGATTCCTAATTTAATTGAAAAGGATATGATTGCAATAAAAATGCAATTAGATGGGACAAATAGAGTAATTGAAATAATTATTTAATTATGGCAAAAGAAAAAATATTTAGCTCTTTTGGTTTGATGCCAAAAGAGGAAATGCTTGAAGTAAAACCAAACTTTAAGCAATTACAAATTGGAATTCCAAAAGAGTCTTCTTTTCAAGAAAACAGAGTAAGTTTAACTCCAGACTCAGTAGGGCTATTAGTTGCAAATGGACATAGTATAATTATAGAGAAAGGAGCTGGCGATGCTTCCAATTTTACCGATCAACAATATATTCAAAATGGTGCTGAAATAGCTTATTCAAAACAAGAGGTATTTAAAGCAAACTTGATCTTAAAAATTGAGCCTCCTACAAAGTCAGAACTAGACTTAATACAAAGTGGGCAGGTATTAATTTCTGCTGTGCAGATGAGCACCCAATCTTCAGATTATTTCACCACACTAAATAAAAAGAAAATAGCTGCTTTTGGATTTGAATTTATAAAAGATGAGCAAGGTAAATTGCCCATTGTAAGAAGTATGAGTGAAATCGCAGGAAATACCTCCTTATTAATTGCAGGTGAATATTTGTCTAATGTTAATAATGGAAAAGGATTGATGCTTGGGGGTATTTCAGGATTAATGCCAACTAATGTTGTAGTAATTGGTGCTGGAACAGTAGGTGAGTATGCATGTCGTACGGCATTAGGTTTAGGTGCCTCAGTTGTTGTTTTTGATAATTCAGTTTCTAAATTAAGGAGGTTGCAAAATCATATTAATCAAAGGATTAGTACATCATCAATACAGCCCCAAGCATTAATGAAGGCACTAAAAAGAGCAGATGTAGTTATTTCGGCATTACGAGTAGGGGACGGGAAAGTTCCTTGCATTGTAAGTGAGGATATGGTGATGGATATGAAAAAAGGTGCAGTAGTTATTGATGTTAGTATAGATCAGAGGGGAAGTTTTGAGACTTCTGAGATAACAACTCATAAGAAACCAACTTTTATTAAACATGATGTGGTCCATTATTGCGTGCCGAATATCGCCTCAAGAGTGTCGCGAACAGCATCAATGGCCATAAGTAATATCTTAACTCCAATTTTATTAATTATTGCTGAGGAGGGTGGGGTAGAGCATACAATTAGAAAGCATGAATGCTTAAGAAATGGAGTTTATGCTTTTAATGGTAGCTTAACTAATGAAGTGTTAAGTAGAAATTTTAAATTACCATTTAAAGACTTAAATTTAATCATGTCTACAAGATAAATTTATGTTCAGGAGACTTTTATTCTTTGGATTTGGCGCTTTAATTAGTATTTTCTTTCTCTCGTTAGGACCTGAAAACAGGTTAAAAGACACTTTTTATGCTTATATTGATTACTTTGATATGGATAAAAGAGTAATTTCTCATTTAAAAAATGATAGAACTACTTTTACTACTAAGGCAGAATGCCAACTGGGGCACTATAATATTACAAAAGAAGAGTTGCTCTCAGTATTAGATAAAGGTGAAGTTAATTTTGATTTGTCGGATGAAGATGGAGAACCGTGTCAATATTATGTGATAGAAAATACAATAAAGGGAAATAATTTATCAGTAGAATTTGAGCTGTGTTACTATAATAATAAAAGTGTAAAGGTGATGGCGTTTACATCTAATAATGAGAAAGAATTTTGTAATCCTTAAGTATTTTTTCTCCTTTTCTTTTCTGCAATAATATTACTGAGTTCGCGCCCCATTTGACCTGCAATTGAGGTATTTTCTTCAGCGCGCCTAATTAAGTATGGCAATACATCTTTTACCGGGCCATAAGGAACATATTTAGCTACATTAAATCCTTTTTTTGCTGCATTGTAAGAAATATGATCGCTCATTCCTAATAGTTGCGAAAAATAAACTCTTTTGTCATCTTTTGAGATGTTGTGATTTTCTAATAGATTAATTAATAAAGCGGAACTGTCTTCATTATGCGTTCCAGCACAAACAGAAATAATATCAATATTTTCAATGCATAGGGTAAGCGCTTTATTATAATCATTATCAGTATTTTCTTTGATTGTATGCACTGGACAAGGATAGTCCATTTCCTTTGCTCTTTTAATTTCTTGTTCATGATATGCTCCTCTAACCAATTTAATACCAATAAAAAAGTTGTTTTTTCTTGCATTAGATAGCAATACCTCCAAATGCGCTACTCTATCCTTTCTATAAAGTTGCAAAGTATTAAATATCCAAGCCTGTTTTGTGTTGAATTTTTGCATCATTTTTAGAGCAATACTATCAATAGCATTTTGTATCCAGCTTTCTTCCGCATCTATAAATACAGGGATTTTATTTTCGCTTGATACTGTGCAAATATTTTCTATTCTTGTTTCAAAAGCAGTTTTTTCTATTTCTTCTTCTGGTGATAATTTTGTACCAGCACTGATTTTTTCAAGTAAGCTAAAACGAGCTAAACCAGTAGGTTTAAAAACGGAAAAAGGAATGCTATTTGTTGTTTTTGCTTTGTGTAAAGATGCTATTGTCTCATTCATAGCCCTATTAAAATCAGTTTTGGATTCTTTGCCTTCAGATGAAAAATCAAGAATTGTTCCTATATGTGATTGCCATAATTTATCAATAACTGTTTGGCTATTTTCAATTGTTGTTCCTCCACAAAAATGCTTATAAACTGTAGCTTTTATAAGACTACTTATGGGAAGTTGTAACCACATAGCAGTTTTTACAAAAGCAGTAAGTGTTTTCGAAAATAATGGATTGCTAATGGTTTTAAATAGGATGTAGGCTCTGTTTAAATCTCGATCAGATTTATCTTCAAAAGCAACTTTGAGATTATTAAACATTTTTCGGGTTTTCGTTTTTTTACAAAAATAATGTTTTAATAAATATTTTTATCCTTTATAGTGTAATTGTTATTTGATTTTTCTACTTACCATTAATCCATCACGAATAGGCAATAATACGGTTTCAACTCTAGTATCAGCTAATACTTTTTTATTGTATAAATCCAATGCTGTAGTTTCTTTATCTTTTTTCTCTTTAGTTACTTTTCCACTCCAGAGTACATTGTCCGCAATAATGTAGCCGTATAAATCCATTTTATCTATGATTAAATCAAAATAAGCGCAGTAGTTTTCTTTATCAGCATCAATAAAAGCAAGTTGAAAATTACACTCTAATTTTGGAATTATATCTAAAGCATTACCAAGATGTTGTTTTATATTTTTAGAATATTTAGAACGGTTAAAATACCTCTTTGCTATTGATGTATATTCTTCATTAATATCTAGAGTGTGTAGTATTCCTTCATTTTTTAATCCCTCAGCCATACAAAGTGCACTGTATCCTGTATAAGTTCCAACTTCAATGATATTTTTAGGATTTATCATTTTGCTAAACATTGACAAAACACGCCCTTGTAAATGCCCAGAGAGCATTCTAGGAGTCATTACATTAGCCCAAGTTTCTCTGTTTAATTCGGCTAATAATTCAGCTTCTGCTTCAGTATGATTTAGCGAATAACTGTCTATTTCGTCAGCTATAAATTCCATAAATTTTGGTATAAAAAAAGCCACACTAGTGTGGCTTTTTAAAATAAAAAATATAAATTATTTATTTTTAGGTGTTTCTTCAACAGGTGCTACTTCAGCAGTTGTTTTTGAGCCTGCACATTCCTTTTTTGCAGTTGACTTACAACATGAAGAAGACTTACTTGCTCCATAATCATTAGCTTTATTAAAGTTAAAAGATCCTTGGTTGCTTTTCGAACAAGAAGAATCTGTTTTTTTGCCTTGGCAACAAGTTCCATTTTCTTTATTCTTACAAGTTTCTTTACATAGTTCACCTGTTTTGGCACAGGTTTTAATTGCTTTAACTTCTTCAACAGTAGTTACGGTTTGAGTAGTAGCATCAGTTTGAGCGCTTACATTAGCAATACCTATATAGAATAAAGCTAATATTAGAATCGATAGTTTTTTCATTTTTATATTTTTTTGTTATTTTTTATTTTAAATTCGTTCACAAAGATATAAAAATAAAATTTAAATTACTCGTCAGATGGTTTTTTTTCAGAATCTGTATCTTCTTCAGGTGCAGTTACCTTTTCAGTAACTAGTAATACAGCTTCCTCTTTTTTACTACCTCCCCCATAATTATTGGCTCTGGTATAATTATTAGTTTTATTAAAGTTAATAGATTTTTTTTTGTTTGAAGCATCTTCTGGTTCTTGTGTGCTTTCTGTTTCTACAATACTGTCAGTTTGTACTTCTTCAACAGCAGTTACGTTTTTAGTAGTAGCAGTTTGAGCGTTTACATTAGCAATACCTATATATAGTAAAGCTAACATTAGAATTGATAGTTTTTTCATTTTTTTGTTTAATTAGTTAATAAAGATATAAAAGTAAAAATTAAATTATTCTTCAGTTGGTTCATCTTCAGAAGGCGTATCTTCTTCAGGTGCAGTTACCTCTTCAGTAACTAGTAATACAGCTTCCTCTTTTTTACTTCCTCCACCATAATTATTGGATTTGGTATAGTTATTAGTTTTGTTGAAGTTAATGGATCCTTTTTTGTTGTTATTTGAATTGTTTTTTATTTCTTCCACAAATTCTTCTGATAAAGTGATGTCTAAGGCAGCAATAATTTCATCATTTGTAGCTACACTAATTGTATCAGTGGAGATAATTTCAACATCAGTTAGAGCTATAATTGCTTCATTAGCGGTGTCAGCTTGAGCGTTAGTGGTGGTGTCAGTTTGCGTGCTTACTGCAGTATCCTGTGCATATGAACTTTCTTTTTCTGCTTTTGAGCTACAAGATGAAGAAGATTGACTTACTCCATAATTATTAGCTTTGTTAAAGTTTATAGATTCTTTTCTAGAACAAGAAGAAGCTAATCCTACAAATAATACGGCTAAGAATAAAATAGATTGGTTTTTCATTTTTTTTGGTTTTGGTTAATGAACAAATATATAAAAGATTTCTAAATTCTGAAATCGGTTGGATATTATTATGAACATTAAGTAGTTAATACTTAGCTATAATGCTTTGGCCTCCAATTACTTTATCTCCGATCACTACTTCTATTTTAGTTCCTGTTGGAAGGAATAAATCGACTCTAGATCCAAATTTAATAAATCCGATTTCATCAGCGCTATTCACGCTATTTTTTGCTTTAGAGTAAGTGATGATTCTACGAGCTAGTGCGCCAGCAATTTGCCTACATAAAACCGAAATCTTATTATTTTCAACTACTACTGTGCTTCTTTCGTTATCAGTTGATGCTTTAGGATTCCAAGCAACTAAGAATTTACCCGCATGGTATTTTGTATAAGTCACCATTCCAGAAATAGGATAGAGGTTATTATGAACATTAAGAGGAGACATAAATACTGAAACTTGAATCCTTTTATCCTTATAGTATTCTGTTTCTGTAGTTTCTTCAATTACTACTACTTTACCATCACAAGGGGAATAGATAATATCATTTTTTCTTTCAAAAGTTCTTTTTGGAATTCTGAAAAAATTAAGAGTAATTACAAAGATAAATAGCATAATTGCATATAAACTATCAACAATTTTACTATCTGAAATGTAAGAAAAAAAACCTAGTAGTATAAGAATTATTATCTCATTGCGTAACGATTTGTATCCTTCTTTGTGGAGTTTCATTTATAATAGCTTTGTTAGTATATAAATAGCTGGTATTGTTATCATAAAAGCATCCATTCTATCTAGGATCCCGCCATGACCAGGAATTAAATTTCCTGAATCTTTCACTCCTGCTTCTCTTTTGTAATGCGATTCTATAAAATCACCCAATGTTGCAGTGAAAGGCAAGATTATACTTATACTGATGATTAAAGGGATTCTTATATCTTCAAATTTGAAAAAAAAAGAGTATGATAAGTAGGATGCAATTATTGAAAAAACAAAACCACCACCAAATCCCTCCCATGATTTTTTTGGAGAGATAGAGGGCATGATCTTGTGTTTACCAAATCTAACTCCAAATAAATAAGCAAATGTGTCAAAGGTCCAAGTGAGAATAAACATAAATAAAATTAAATTTGAGTTCCAATTCTGCTGATCTTCTTTGGTTACAATCAATTGGATTAAAATAAAAGGGATGAGTACATATGCAAATGCTAAAAATTTGCTTTTTCCATTTCTGAGTTTCCACATTTCATAAAATGAAACGATTGCTAAGATTGTAAATAGCACTCTGAATGAAGGTTCATAAGAAGCTCCTAGCCACATGATTATTACATAAAATGCTCCCGAAATAGCTCTTTTAAGCGTTTCGTTCATCTTCTGTATATTTAAGTAAATCTGTCGCTTGGTTTAATTGTTTTTCATCTACATATAACTCAATGGAGCCGAACATTAAATATGAAGAATCTTGCTTATTAAGCATTACAACATTAATGTTGTTTTCTTCTAGCATTTGTTTTGTTATCTCCGCTTTATTGGGATTATCTGTACTAAGCAGTTTTACCATTTTTTTTTGATTTAGGAATCTTTTTAGATTTCTCTTTTTCTTCATCTAACTTAAGCAGCTGCTCTTCTTCATAAGATTTCCATTGTCTAACTCCAAATATAGTTTCTAAATCAGTTTTGAAAATTACTTCATTTAGGAGTAGTTCAGAGCCTAATTTTTCAACTTTTTCTTTATTGGCAATCAATATATCTTTTGCTCTTTGATACTGCTGTTCCAATATTTTGCTTACTTCTTGGTCAATTAATTGAGCTCTTTCTTCAGAGTAAGGCTTTATGAATCCTGTTTGTTGCCCTGAAGAATCATAGTAGGAGATATTGCCAATTTTTTTGCTCAAACCATAAATGCTAACCATTGCGTAAGCCATTTTAGTTACTTTTTCTAAGTCTGATAAAGCTCCGGTTGATATTTTTCCAAAGAAAACTTCTTCAGCTGCTCTTCCACCCATTGCTGAACAAATCTCATCAAGCATTTGTTCGGTAGTGGTTAATTGTCTTTCTTCTGGCAAATACCAAGCTGCACCTAGAGATTTTCCTCTTGGCACAATCGTTACCTTGATTAATGGAGATGCGAATTCTAACATCCAACTCACTGTTGCATGTCCCGCTTCATGGTAAGCAATTGTTTTCTTTTCGTTTGGCGATATTATTTTTGATCTCTTTTCAAGCCCTCCAATAATTCTGTCAACGGCATCAAGAAAATCTTGTTTTTCAACTTGTTTTTTTGATTTTCTGGCAGCAATTAATGCGGCTTCATTACAAACATTTGCAATGTCAGCACCACTAAAACCTGGAGTTTGTCTTGCTAAAAAGTTGATATCCATGTTTTCTGCCAATTTGATTGGTTTTAAATGAACCTCAAATATTTCTTTTCTTTCCACTAGATCTGGCAAGTCAACAAAAATTTGCCTATCAAATCTTCCAGCTCTTATGAGTGCTTTATCTAACACATCAGCTCTGTTTGTTGCAGCCATTACAATAACTCCAGAATTTGTGCCAAAACCATCCATTTCAGTGAGCAATTGATTTAAAGTGTTCTCTCTTTCATCATTACTTCCGGTCATAGCATTTTTCCCCCTTGCTCTACCGATTGCATCAATTTCATCTATAAAAATAATTGCCGGAGCTTTTTCTTTGGCTTGTTTAAATAAATCACGCACACGACTTGCCCCAACACCTACAAACATTTCAACAAAATCTGAACCAGTTAGTGAGAAAAATGGCACTTTTGCTTCACCAGCTACTGCTTTTGCTAGCAATGTTTTACCAGTTCCTGGAGGCCCTACAAGCATAGCTCCTCTTGGTATTTTACCTCCTAACTTTGTGTATTTTGCAGGAGCTTTAAGAAAATCTACAATTTCAGCAATTTCTTCTTTGGCCTCTTCTAAACCTGCTACATCTTTAAAACTTATTTTTATATCTTCTTTATCAATTAACTTTCCTTGTGTTTTACCAATATTGAAGATTTGGCCACCAGCACCACCGCCACTCATTCTTTTCATGATGAACATCCAGATAAAAATGAAAAGCACTAAAGGTAAAACCCAGCTTAGTATATCACCAAAAACATCATTACGAGTTTCGTAAAGTGGAGATATTTTTTCTCCACTTTTAAATGATGATTGGGCTTCTTTTAAATCGTTTGCAAAGGTTTCAACAGAACCAATTTCAAAATAAAAATGTGGACCTAAATTAGGAGTATTTCCATATGCTTTTTTGCTTACATCTTTGAATTGTTTTTCTGATAAAAAGTCTTTTTTTATGTATATAAATGCTTTTTCTTTATTTACGACTACCACTTTTTCAACCTTTTGTTGTTGTAGCATTTTTTGGTTGAATTCTTGCCAAGAAGTAGGTTTTGTAACTTCAGTCCCCATAAAGTTTAAACCTATAAAAATTATAAAAATAATGATGTATATCCAGTAAATCTTAAATTTAAATCCTTTTAAATTTACCGGTAAATTTGATTTCTTTTTGTTGTCCATAGTTTATTTTTCCTCTTTATAATTTGTAAATTTTGCATCTCCCCAGAAATCTTCAATATTGTAAAATTTTCTTGTTTTCTCTTGAAAAACATGTACAATAATATCGTAATAATCCATTAACACCCACTCTCCAACATTATTTCCTTCAGTATGCCATGGTTTTTCACCCAAATCTTGCGATATCGTTTTTTTTATTTTGCTTTCAATAGAGTTGACATGTGTACTTGATGTTCCTGTGCAAATTATAAAATATTTACAAATAGCTGATTCAATTTTTCTAAGATCTAAGGAAACAATTTCTTCACCTTTTGCATTTTTAATGACATTGATGATATGTTTTAACAGGATATTTGTCTGGTCAAGTTTTTTAGCCATATATATTTTTAGATTTGCGGTTGCAAAAATACATTTTTTATACCAATAAAATTTGATTAAATATTTCTGATTTGTATTGCCATAATATTATAAAACTTACTGATGTAGATTCTACAAATAATTATGCGCTCTCTTTAAAAGGAAGTAAGGTTTTTAAGCAGGGCTTGCTTATAGTTTCAGATTTTCAAACAAATGGGCAGGGGCAAAGAGGCAATAGCTGGGAAAGCGAAAAAGGAAAAAACCTTATTATTTCAGTTGTAATAGAACCAAATATTTGCATTAAAAACCAGTTTGATATAAGTAAAATTGCAGCTATTTCAGTAATGGATTTTTTGAATAGTTTAGGGGTTTCATCTAATATTAAATGGCCTAATGATATTTTGGTTGGGAATAAAAAAATTGCTGGAATTTTAATACAAAACGTGATTTCTAGAAATATAATTTCTCATTCGGTTATTGGTATTGGTCTAAATGTAAATCAACTTATTTTTGATGATTATACTCCTAAAGCAACATCATTGAAACTTGAAATAAAGAAAAAGTTTAATCTAGAAGAAATTCAGAAGGAGTTACTCAGTAGCATACAAAATAGAATTAAAGCTTATCGCTTAGGAAAAGACATAGAAGCGGAGTATTTAGATGGCCTTTTTCAAAAAGATAAAGTTGCTGTTTTTGAAAGTAAATCCCAAAAATTTAATGGAATAATTAGAGGCGTTACAGCAAGTGGTTTGCTAATGGTAGAAACAGAAAAATCCATTAGAGAATTTGATTTAAAAGAGATAAAAATGATTTTTTAGAAATTTTGCATTTTACTTGCTAACACATCTAAAAACTGAGTTAGTGGTTTTTCAACCATCATTCTCATCATCATGTTTAATTCCGCATTTATTTCTAGTCTTGCTTGGCATTGCTCTCCTTTTTCGGTTATAAAACAATCCAAAGAAAAAGGAACTTGACTATCTACTGCTGTTAAAGAAATTTTAGAAAATTCTGTTTTTTCAGCAATTTTTAATCCTAATTGTGGTAGGCCTTGCATTTTAAAAGAACAAGTTGTTTCAGTGCTTTTAAAATCTTCAATTTGTGGGGGTAAGACATCTTTCAAGTTGTTCAGGTCTCCAATTGTGTTAAAAAAATCTTTAGCGCTTTTGTTTACTAGTACTTCAGGGGATTTAAATGTGGCCATATTTTTATTTTTTCCAATTTGAAGGATTTTCTCGCCATTGTTTTAAAATAGCTAGATCTTCTTTGTTAATGTATTTTTGCTTTATTGCCTCTGGTAATAATGAGTTGTAATCGCATAAGGAGATGTATTCGCAATTAGCATTCTTAAAGTTTTCAGATGCTGTATCAAAACCATAAGTAAAAATAGAAACCATTCCTTTTACCTTCATTCCAACCTCTTTTAAAGCTGAAGCCGCTTCTAAACTACTCTTGCCACTACTTATTAAATCTTCAACTAAGATTACTGATTGTCCCTTTTCAAAATAACCTTCAATTTGGTTTTGTTTGCCGTGTTCTTTCGCTTTTGCACGTACGTAAATAAATGGCAATCCTAGTTCTTCAGCAACCAATACCCCATGTGGAATACCAGCAGTAGCAACTCCAGCAATTACATTTGCTCCTTTGTAATGGTTTTTTATAACAGCAACAAGACCTTGCCTTATGTAATTTCTTATTTCAGGGTAGGATAAGGTTTTACGGTTATCACAATATATTGGAGAGTTCCAACCAGCAGCCCATTTAAAAGGATTATTAGGTTGTAAAATAATTGCGTTTATTTGCAATAAGGATTTAGCAACTTGTTTTGCAATATCAAGATTATATATCATAATGCAAAAATATAAAGTTTACATCAATAAAGAGCTTAAAATTATTACTGATAATTGGGATGATTTTTGTGCAAAATATATCTTAATTCAAGCAGCAGGAGGATTGGTTTATAATTCTAAAAATCAATTGCTTATGATTTTTAGAAATGGTAAATGGGATTTACCAAAAGGCAAATTAGAAATTGGTGAAAATATTCAAGAGTGTGCAATTCGAGAGGTGGAGGAGGAGTGTGGGGTTAGTAATCTGCAAATTGTAAGCCAGCCACAAAGCACTTATCATACTTATGAAATCAAAGGCAAAGCCATACTTAAACGCACTTATTGGTTTAAAATGAATACAAACTACAGTAATGAACTTATTCCTCAAATTAAAGAAGGTATTACAAAAGTGGAGTGGGTATATGAAAAAGATATTTCTAAAAAACTAGAAAATACTTTTGGGATTATTAAAGAGCTTTTACTAGATGAATAATTTAAAGTATTTTTTTAAATTATTTCTTTTCTGGCTAATTTACTTCTTGGTCAATCGACTTTTTTTTATTGCAAATTATTTTGAGGAATTTTCTTCAGTTTCTAATGATGAACTGTTAAGAATTTTGCCAAAATCCTTTGGTCTTGATGTTTCTTTTATAGCCTATTTATCGGCAATTATTATAATAGTTTTATTTTTCAATTCACTTCTTGCAGCTAAAAGGTTTAATGTTTTTATCAGTGGGATTGTATTTTGGGTTAATGCTTTTTTTATTGTTGTTTCGGCATTAATAATTGGGGGGGAGATTGGGCTTTATGCGGAGTGGGGGACGAAACTAAATTTTACGGCTTTAAGGCACTTTGAGAACCCCAAAGAAGTCTTTTCTACGGCTACATTTTTCAACTATTTCATTTTAGTAATTTCAATAATTATTGCTATTATATTTGTAAAATTATATAGTGTTTTTGTCCATCAAAATTTTGAGACTAAAAGATATAATATCAAGCAATTTTTTTTTAAAATTATAAGATTTCCATTTGTATTAGGCGTGTTATTGCTTTTAGTAAGAGGAGGATTTCAGCCAATACCAATAAATTTAAGTGATGCCTATTTCTCAAAGACTCTTATTGTCAATGATGTAACGGTAAATCCGAATTGGAATTTATTACAGAACATCCTTAAGAATAAAAGCAATTTTAAAGGAAATCCTTATAAAAAACACCCTAAAGCAAAAGTAGATGAGTTTATAAAAATTATAAATCAAGAAAATGACTCTTCTACTTATGTTTTAAATAGCAAAAACCCCAATATTGTATTTATTTTGCTCGAAAGCTGGTCGGCTGATAATATTGAAAGTTTAGGTGGACTAAATGGAATTACACCTTATTTTAAGGCACTTGAAAAAGAGGGCTTATTATTTACAAATTTCTATTCAAATGGATGGACTTCCGATCAAGGGATGAGTTCTATTTTTTCTTCTTTTCCAGTGTTTCCTTATGTGTCCATCATAAACCAAACCGACAAAGCTCGTAAGCTGCCTTGTCTTAACAAATCGTTAATTAAAAATGGATATCATTCTTCTTATTTTTTTGGAGGGCAACTTACTTATGGAAATATAAAAGGGTATCTGCTTTCGCAAGGATTTGATATTGTAAAAGATGAAAACCAGTATAAGCACTTGCCTTCTGGAAGATTGGGAGTACATGATGAGTATATGTTTGATCAATTTAAAAAAGAATTAAATAGCTTGCCAGAACCTTTTATGAGTACTTTATTTACTATTAGTTCTCACTCTCCATTTGATTTTCCCGGAGTGCATACACTCTCTTTTAATAGTAAAGAGGATAAGTATGTAAATTCGGTAGCATATACCGATAAATGCTTGGGAGATTTTATATCAAGTGTTAAGAATGAGGATTGGTATGCCAATACTCTTTTTGTAATTGTGGCCGATCATAGTCATAATTCTCCTAGAAATTGGAGGGTAGCTCAAATGGAGCGCTTTAAAATTCCTATGCTTTGGTTTGGTGAGGTATTAAAGCCAAATTATAAAGGTAGTAAATGGGATAAATTGAGTTCTCACATTGATATTACACCAACTATATTAGAACAATTAGGTCATGATAATACGTCATATAAGTTTGGTAGGAATATTTTGAATAAGCAGCGGCAAGTGTTTGTTCCCTATGCATTTCATAGAGGACATGGACTTATTAGTAATCAAGGCTATTATGCTTTTTCAGAAGACTACAATAAAGTATTTGAGCTAGAGGCAAGTGATAGTACTCAAATGAAGCTTATCAAACAACAGACTGAAATGTATTTTCAGGCGGCTTTTGATGATTACCTTATTTATTAAAATCTTGTTTGTTGCCCTATTGCTCAATTGAATAGAGCACCTGACTGCGGATCAGCAGGTTGGGGGTTCGACTACCCCCAGAGTGACTTTAATTAAAAACCCACTGAAAAGTGGGTTTTTTAGTAAGTGGCCTCTCGGTCCATAATTTGAACTTTTTTAGAGAACTATTTTAGTTTGTAATTTGATACCCCTTCTTATCTTTTTTTCTTTAAATAGTTAACTCCTTTTTTTTTCAATTTTTATTAATAATTATTTTGTAAGCGGGTCTATTTTTTTTGTAAATTAGCAGCCGTATTTCGAAAAAAACAATTTATTAAATTTAAATCAACTATATATGAGAATATCTATACTTTTTATTTGCTTCATTTCTTTGACATTTTCATCAAATGTTTTTGCTCAAATTTCAGGTTGCACCGATTCTTTAGCACTTAATTTTAACCCACTGGCTACCATTGATGATAGTAGCTGTTGTGCAGCTGGCATTCCTTTTGGAACACAAATAGGGCTAGACATAGATGGAGAAACAGCTTCTGATTGGAGTGGCGCTTCAGTATCCTTAAGTGCTGATGGATCTACTCTGGCTATTGGAGCTCATAGAAATGATGGAAATACTGGAAGTGCTGCCGACAACAGAGGTCATGTTAGGGTGTATCAAAAGGTTGTAGGTTACTGGTCTCAAGTAGGGCAAGATATAAATGGAGAAACAGCTGGTGATTTTAGTGGATTTTCAGTATCCTTAAGTGCTGATGGATCTATTCTGGCTATTGGAGCTTATAACAATGATGGAACTGGCTCAAATGCTGGCCATGTTCGTGTGTATCAAAATGTGGGAGGTACCTGGACTCAAGTAGGGGTAGATATAAATGGAGAAGCTGCTAATGATCAGAGTGGCTACTCAGTATCCTTAAGTGCTGATGGAACTACCCTGGCTATTGGAGCTACAAAAAATGATGGAAATCAGGCATCTACTTCTGACAACAGAGGTCATGTAAGGGTGTATAAAAATGTAGGAGGCACCTGGACTTTAGTAGGATCTGAGATAAATGGAGAAGCAGCTGGGGATGAAAGTGGCTATTCAGTATCCTTAAATACTGATGGATCTATTCTGGCCATTGGCGCTCGTTATAATGATGGAAATGGCTCTAATTCTGGTCATGTTCGTGTGTATCAAAATGTGGGGGGCACCTGGACTCAAATAGGGGTAGATATAAATGGAGAAGCAACTTTGGACGAAAGTGGCTACTGCGTATCCTTAAGTGCTGATGGATCTACTCTGGCTATTGGAGCTTATAAAAATGATGGCAATGGCTCTAATGCTGGTCATGTAAGAGTTTATAATTTTAATGGCACAGCTTGGACTCAGTTAGGAATTGATATAAATGGAGAAGCAGCTGGGGATGAAAGTGGCTCTTCAGTATCCTTAAGTTCTGATGGATCTACTCTGGCTATTGGAGCTCCTAAAAATTCTGGAAATGGCACGCAGAGGGGTCATGTTCGTGTGTATCAAAATGTAGCAGGATCCTGGACTCAAATAGGCGTAGATTTAAATGGGGAACTAGAATATGATTACAGTGGTAATTCAGTATCTTTAAGTGCTGATGCAAATACTTTGGCTATTGGAGCTCAGCTTAATGAAACAACTGATGCTGGTCATGTTCGGGTGTATAGTACAGTTGGTACTGGCTACACCAGCCCACCTTGTTCTGGTTGTATGGATGCTAGCGCCTATAATTATGATCCTTATTCTTTAATTCCTGATGGTTCTTGTATACCTGTAGTAAATGGATGTATGACAGTTGGAGCATGTAACTATAATGCTTTAGCTAATACTGATGATGGTAGTTGTACTCCTTTAACAACTACGGGGAGTGTAACTACTTCTATCTGTTCTGGAGATTCCTATACTTGGCCTGCTAATGGAGTCACCTATACTACAACTCAATCAGGTACTACTTTGGTTACAGGTTGTAATACTGCAACACTTAATTTAACCGTAACTCCTTTAACCACTACGGGAAGTGTGACTACTTATATCTGTTCTGGAGATTCCTATACTTGGCCTGAAAATGGAGTTACTTATACTACTGCTCAATCGGGTGTTTCTGTAGTTACAGCTTGTAATACTGCAACACTTAATTTAACAATAACTCCTTTAACAACTAATGGAGATGTAACTACATCAATTTGTGCTGGAGATTCTTATACTTGGCCTTTACCCTTAGGTACTGGTTTAACATATACTACTGCTCAAACTAATGTTACTAATGTTGTCGGTTGTAATACTGCAACACTTAATTTAACCATAACTCCTTTAACAACTACGGGGAGTGTAACTACTTCTATCTGTACTGGAGATTCCTATACTTGGCCTGCTAATGGAGTCACCTATACTACAACTCAATCAGGTACTACTTTGGTTACAGGTTGTAATACTGCAACACTTAATTTAACCGTAACTCCTTTAACCACTACGGGAAGTGTGA
>CAMBDW010000014.1 GCA_945865535.1 Chryseobacterium gleum
TTTGTATAGTTCATCCTGAAGTAATTTATTTACTTCCTCCACAACGACTGATGTTCTGAATTTTTTATTAATAATTCCCATTGGTGTTTTCCCTTTTCGGAATCCAGGAATCTGTGCTGTTTTACGATAGTTCTGAAGCACCTTATCTACTTTCTCAGTATAATCTGCCGCTTTTACCTCAACGGAAATAGTTGCTATTAAATCTTTTGCTTTGGTTTGTGTAATGTTCATCTTTTATTTATTTTAAAAAGGGGTGCGAAAATACACTTATTTATCTGATTATAAAACAATGATAAAGCAAAAAACCTCCACCAAAGTGAAGGTTTTAAATTTGTGCGGGTGAAGGGACTCGAACCCCCACGCCTTACGGCACTAGATCCTAAGTCTAGCACGTCTACCAATTCCGCCACACCCGCAAAAAAGGAGGGCAAAGATATTATTTTTTAACATTTATATACAAAACGAACTTTAAACATTCTTGAGAAGAAAATTTATTTAAGTTTGTACACCTAAATTAAAATTTTATAAGATGAGTTTATCAGTTAAAGGAAAGTTGAGTCGAAAATTAAGTGTTGAAAGCGGAACCTCAAAAGCAGGAAAAGAATGGAAAAAGCAATCTTTTATAGTTGATACTGGCGCTCAGTTCAACCCTGAGATTTGTTTTCAATTATTTGGAGAAGACAAAATTGAAATGTTAAATCACCATAATGAGGGAGATCAAGTACAAGTTTCATTTAATGTATCTTCAAAAGAATTTAATGGAAGATATTTTCATAATATTGACGCTTGGAGAATAGAGAATTTAGCGGGTGGAGGGGCAAGTGAGATGGAAGATGCTCCAGAGTTTAATGCTCCTGCAAGCGAAGAAGATGACTTGCCATTTTAAATCTATAAATCACTAAAAAGATTCTGATTTTTTAGGGCTATTACTTTTTTAGCGAAATAGGACTGGTCATATCTGTTGTAATGTAAGCTCTAGGATTTATTTCCTCAATCATTTTTAAAACAGATTTTAATTTTCTTCTAGAGATTACACACCAATACATTTTTACAGGACCATCTTTTCCTTGGCCATCAATAACTGTTACCCCATGGCCGCCTTCTCTTAAAGCTTCCGCCATTGAAGGAGAATCAGCAGGGCAAAAAATACGAACAACAATATCTCCAATGCCTACTAAACGCTCAATATAAGAACCAAGAATTGTTCCCGCAGAAAATCCTAGAGCATAAGCAGCAATTAAAACTGGGTTATCAATGCTACCGCCATCCATTACTTGAGTGATTGCTATTATCCAAATAGCAGCTTCAGCCAATCCAATGAGTGCCGCATAAATGGGTTTGTTTTTATTTACCAAAAGAGAGCGCATAGTTCCTAAACTCTGATCTATTACCCTCAATAAAAAAATAACTACTGCTGAAATAAATAACTCCATTTTACTGTGTTTTTAAATTATTAAAAATTAATCTTTTACATCAAAAGCATCCCGCAAACCATTACCCAAAAGCATAAATGCTAATACCAAACTCATAATTGCCAATCCTGGAATAATTGCTAAATAGGCCTTATCCATTATTATATAAGCATAATGATCTTTTATCATTCCTCCCCAACTTGGCACAGGTGGTTGAGCCCCAATTCCTAAAAAAGAAAGTCCAGCTTCAATCAAAATAGCTGATGAGAAATTAGCTGCCGAAATTACAATAACTGGGCCGATAACATTAGGTAGTATATGTTTAAAAATTATTCTAAATGGTTTATAGGCTAATGCCTTGCCTGCTTCCACATATTCTAATTCTCTGATAGCCAAAACTTGCCCTCTAACAATACGGGCAACTTCCACCCACATTGTAAGCCCAACCGCAACAAAAACTTGCCAAAAACCTTTTCCTAATGCCAAGGTGATAGCAATAACCATAAGTAGTGTTGGGACACTCCAAATCACATTCACAAACCACATGATAACATCATCCGTTCTTCCTCTAAAATATCCAGCAATTAAACCAAGTGTAATTCCAATAATTAAGGAAATAAAAACAGCAATAAAACCAACAGATAAGGAAATACGAATTCCATAAAGCATTCGGCTGAGCAAATCTCTTCCATACATATCGGTTCCAAGCCAAAAAGTTTGTTCTGAAATTTTATACTCACCAATATATTTTTGTTCCATTTCAGAGCCATACGACAAGTATTTTACACCATTTTCTACTTCTTTAAAACTGTCAATCGGTATTCTTTTAACATTTGAAGGACTGCCGATAAAAACAGATTGCAAAAAGGAAATTTCAATATTTTCATTTTTTGGGAGTTCCAAAAATAAAATCTTTGTTAAGGGTTTTTGAGTGGCTAACTCAATATGCATTTCATTAGCATTTGAAGAACTATCAGCGCTAATAACTACTGCAAAAACTCCAATCAATGTCGCTATTCCAATATAGCATAAAGCAAAAAAAGCCAGCTTATTAGACTTTAATTTTTGCCAAGCTAATCTATTTAAGGATACTGATTTCATTTATTTTTTATGTATTCTTCCTTTCCATTCAAACTTTTTAGTGAAAGATAGAATAACAATCAAAATTATGTAAAATGAATACAATAACTCAAAAGGGAAAATCCATTTTATTAAATCTGTTCGGTTAAAAAATTTAAGTACTGGTATAAGCAAGAATGAATCTACCATAAACTTTATGATATAAAATCCTGCAAAAAGCGGAAAAAAGCAACTGCTGAAAAAGAGCAACACAAACAAAAAAATAAAAGATAAATTTGTGAAAAAAACCAAATAAGAAGCGTAAATACTGGATATATCTTTATAGCCACTACTTTTGGCTGCCCACCTTTTTCTTTGATTGATAAAGTCAGAAAAAGTTTGCGCACTAGCAGTAGTGACTATAGCATTCTCATCCTTTGCAAAAACAATAGAGGTAGGATATTTCGCTTTTACGCTATGCAATAGAAACACATCATCTCCACTTGCGGCGCTATCCTTTTCAAAGTTATTTACTGCTAAAAAAACCTCTTTTCGATAAGCCATATTTGCTCCATTACAAAAAATTGGATTTTGAATTCCAATAGCTCCTGCACCACTCCCAATTAAAGAGGCAAATTCCAATGCTTGCAAACTTTGAAAAAGGCTCTGTTGCTTATTAAAAGATACCGGGCCAGACACTAATTTTATACAATCATTGGTAAAATAACTAGCCATTGTCTGTACCCAATTTGGGTTAAAAATACAATCAGCATCTGAAACTAAAATAAGATCTCCACTTGCTTTAGAAACTGCCATTCTAATTGCATCTTTCTTGCCAAATTTTCCTTCTGGCATATTTAGAATTTGAAGATTATCCAAATTCAATTTTTCTAATAACCCAAGTGTATTATCAGTAGAATGATCATTCACTAAAATAAATTCTAACTTATTGCTAGGGTAAATTTGAGATTGCAAACTTTTATGTAATGAAGCAATCTGATTTTCTTCATTTCGAATTGCAATAACGATACTTACTTTTGGGAAAAACCCCTCTTGTGATATCTTTTTTATTTTATTCCAACCAAAAGTGTAGCTAGTAATCAGTAATGCATAAAGCAGTAAGATTACTGAAATTGTTACAACTACGAACAGCATTATTTTCTGAAAAATTTAAGGGTAAAAATAAATACTGTCCCAATCAAAGCAGGAAGTAATAAATTAATACCCCACATCACAAAAGTAGCTGATAAAATACCACTTGTATTAGTCGAGACTAAACCAAATAAAAAGAGAGCCACAGGTGCTCTAACCCCAATTTCGGTAATTGCAATAGTAGGAATAACAGAAATCACAAAGAACATAGCGGTGGATAAAATAAAAGTATCTATGTATGAAACATGAACCTCAAAAACCTGTAAAAGAATAAAAAACTGAGTAGTAAAAACTATATATCTTGCAACTGAATATAGCAATACTTCCAATAATTCAGAGTAATTATAAAAAGTGAAAACTTCATTATACTTAGCAAACTTTCTAAGAAATTTAAATTTTGACAATACCACTGAAAATACTGATGCGTTCAAAAACAGTGTTACTAAAAGCACACTTAAAAGTATTATAACGAATAACATTATTGGGTAAGCAAAAATAATTTCTGATAAAAAAGCGTCAAACACTGGCATTAAATTTGGTAATAACAAAATCCCAATTAAACCAAAGACAATGGTCGTAAGCAATTGTGCCATGGAACCAATTATAGTAATCAATACCTCTTGAATTCTATCTGCCTTTTCTAAACAAAAAACCCTTCCCGCATATTCCCCAACTCTATTTGGTGTGAATGCGGAAACAGTAATCCCAGAAAAAACAGCTCTAATTGAGCGTTTAATAGTTATCTTTTCGATCTTTGAAATTAAAAATCTCCATTTTAAAGATTCTAAAAACCAATTCAAGAACATCATGAGAATCACTACTCCAATTACAAAATAGTGTTGCTTTAACTGGAATAAAATATGATCAATGTCAAACTCCTTAACATTACTTTTATAAGTAAGTTGTTGGTATAAAAAGAAAAGAGCAAAAGTTACAATGCCAATTTTTATTAGAAAGCCAATCGTTTTTTTGCTTAGCATTGCTTAGTTTTGTTGATACAAAGATAACAATTGCAAACTGATAAAATCATATTAGGAATTGATCCTGGAACAACTATAATGGGGTATGGAATCATCCATATTACAGGAAATAAAATGGAATTGATTCAAATGGGCGTTTTGCATTTATCAAAATTGGAATCGCATGAGTTAAAATTGAAAAGAATCTTTGAAAGAACCTTGCAATTAGTAGATGAGTACAAGCCTGATGAGCTAGCTATAGAAGCCCCTTTCTTTGGGAAAAATGTACAATCAATGTTAAAGCTTGGAAGAGCCCAAGGTGTGGCAATGTCAGCAGCATTATACCGCAATGTCCCAATCTTTGAATATGCTCCAAAAAAGATCAAGTTAGCGATTACAGGAAAAGGTACTGCGAGTAAGGAACAAGTTGCAGCAATGCTTAAATCAATACTTAACATTAAAGAAATGCCACAGCACTTAGATGCTAGTGATGGTTTAGCGGCAGCCGTATGTCATCATTTTCAAAGAAATCCGAGTAGTGGAGGTAAAAGCTATAAAGGATGGGGGGCTTTTCTTAAAGACAATCCTGATAAACTTAAATAGTTGCTCTAATTTTGTGAGCTATTTCCTGCATTTTCTCATCAGAGAATTTTAATTTAGGTCTTTCAAAATTAATATCTGATACATAATTTAAGGGTACTAAATGAATATGTGCATGAGGAACTTCCAATCCAATAACAGCAATCCCAATGCGCTTACACACAATAACTTTATCCATTGCTTTAGCTACTTGTTGTGCAAATCTAAAAAGCTCTAGATATTCATCAGAAGCAATATCAAAAATATAATCTTTTTCCTTTTTAGGAATTACTAAAACATGACCGTATGCCAATGGAAAAATATCTAAAATTGCCAAATGATTTTCATCTTCAGCTACTTTAAACGCTGGGACATCACCACTTATTATTTTAGAAAAAATACTAGCCATTACAAAGCTTGAATATCAATAATCTCAAAATGTATAATCCCATTTGGTGTATTAATTTCAGCAATTTCACCAATAGCCTTTCCTAAAAGCCCTTTACCAATTGGAGAGGTTACAGAAATCTTTTTAGCAGCCAAATCAGCCTCTGATTCCGATACAATTGCATAAGTCATTTCTAGGCCACTAATTGTATTTTTAATTGTAGCTTTTGTAAGCAAATGCACAGTTGATATATCCATTTCTGTTTTATCCAATACCCGAGCATTTGCAACATCATTTTCTAATTTTACAATTCTTGCCTCTAACAATCCTTGTGCTTCTTTTGCCGCATCATACTCAGCATTTTCTGATAAATCACCCTTTTCCCTCGCTTCCGCTATTTGGCTGATTACACTTGGCCGATCAACTGATTTTAAGTGCTGTAATTCAGCTTTTAACTTATCGTATCCCTCTTGTGATAGATATATTATGCTCATAATTGTATAGTTTATAAATGCATAAAAAGGAAGTTACCTCCCTTTTTAAACATTGTATGTTTTATTAAATTTTATAAATTAATTCTAGCGCCAATGGTATGCGAACCTTGGAACGGATCAGTATGTCTGTAAGAATAATCTAATCCAAATGTAGAGCCACTATCTCCCATTGGTAATTCAACAGTAAAACCAGCTGATGGTCCTCTTAATGCAGTTGTTCTCGTACTTGGAGTTCTGATGCCTTCCTCATAAGTATAGCCCATACGAAACATAACCATTTCTCTGTAAGCATATTCCCCCCCAAGTATATATTGATCTTTTTGGAATGAGTTAGAGGTAAAAGTACCAGCACCTGTAATTCTGTGTCTTTGAACATTTACATCATAGGAAATACCGATATTTAACAAGGCTGGTAATTCTAATTCTGAGGATCTTTGTTCAACAGTCATTTTATAATCATCACCAACCTGACCTCTAAATGAAAGACCATCACCAGTAAATGACATTCTTGGCCCAACATTTTTTAAAGAAATACCAAACTTCATATTGTCTTTAGCTCCCGTTACATATTGTATACCTGCATCTAAAGCAACACCACTAGCGCCCACATTAGATATTTGTTCTGAAATTATTTTTACAGTAGCCCCTCCATAAATACTATTAGAAAATATCTTGGCGTATGAAACCGACATATTCATAAATTTAGGAGAAAAAAATCCAATACCACCATCAGGCAACTCCACAGTAGTTTTTTCAATATCACCAAAATCCATACTCATTACAGCAAAACCAAGCACCCCTGATTCTCCAACTTTTTGAGAAAAACCAAATGAACTAATAATGCATACTGCATCATCAGCACTAAACATTTTACTACCATATTGCAACCATGATGTTTGAGAAAAAATTAATTCTGTTTTTTGTGTAAAAGCAAGTCCTGCAACATTAGAATAAATACCTTCTAAGCCTCTAACCCCAGCAATATTTGCTCCTCCCCATCCTGAAGTTCTAGCCCAAGGATTTATCAAAAGTTCAGAAGCTCCTGCTTGTCCTGCCCTTTGAGGGTTTCCTCCAAAACTTTGATTAAAAGAAATTGCTAAAAGCGCAACAACTGCAGTAGCTTTTATCCAGTTATAATTGTATTTCATATCTATACTATTTGTTATCGTCTATAATATTTATTTTATTAGAAAGTATCTAAATCAATTGGCCTTAACGATCCAAACCATTTAATTACTTTATCTTTTTCTACATACTCTTGTGCAGTAGCATCCCATAAGTTTGCTCGCACATGAATCATATACAATCCTGATGAAATTGGAATTCCAAAGTCATTCTTTAAATCCCAATCAATAGAAGTCATGCTATCGTCTTTTTTAAGAGTACGAACTAAAGTTCCTCCAACGGTAAAAATCTTTATTCTAGCTGCACCTGGTAGATTGGTGATTTTAACTCTATTATCTAATTGGTTAATCTCATAAGAAGAATACCCATAATAAGGATTAGGAACCGCTTTTATTGTTTCCATGGCATCTAAAGCAACATCAACATCTCCTTTTACGGGAACAATATCATCCGTATTAAAACTATATATAGGATTAAAGCGATTTAAAGCATTTGCCTCTATGACTCTTGCTTTGGCTGAGCCTGTAAAATTAGGAGTTGCGCTAGCAATAAATGAATCTCCTGGATCATAACTAATGCCATCATAAGTTGCTGTTTGACCACCCCAAGTAGCTGCAGCATTTTGATAAGCAACTACATAAGTATTACCTGAAGTTAAATTCATGTTTTTATCAAAGAATTTATCATCAGCCACTGTTTCGTATTGCTTATAGGGTTTTGTCACTCTCAACTTAACAGTTGCAGAATTTGAAAGATTAAGCGTTCTTCCTGGGGCTAATAAAGGGGCTCCAACCCAAGTTACATTTTTAAATACAGCCCATTTACTAGTTAAATTTGCTTGAACTAACTGAGCATAAATCCAAGCTGATTCATCATAATTTGGAGGGAAATCACAATTAGCAATATCATTGATATAATCATCAGTTCCTTTTACCCAGGATTCTCCTTTTACTACATAAATAAAATGCTTGCCTCCTAACAAATAATTACCCCCAGAAAATTGCTGGCCAATAGGTGCTGTAGGATCGTATTGTGGGAATTCATCTGTTGTAAGTTTTCCAGTTGGATTCCATAGCATATCATTTCCATTTTCAGAAGTTTGCCATGAATCCTCAGAGAAAATAATATTCAATCTTTCTCCTGTTTCTATATCAATGGCATATCCAGGAAACCAACCCATACCCACAGTACCACTGCCATCATCATCACCATTTTTATCCACTGAAGGAGATTGTCTTAATCCCATTTTTACTTGACCCCCCTGCGCAAGTAAAGGATCGTCCTGAGCCTCAACTATACAAACTCTGCTCCACTTTGATTTATCGTCAGTTATCACAATATCCACTGAATTTAAGTTTACTAACTTAGCCAGATTGGTAATAGAACTTTGTAAACCTGGACCATCATTAAAGTAAGAGGCAAAACGATAAGGAGCCCAAGTACCTCCAGACCACTCAAAACCACCAAAGGCAAGATTTGTTTGGACAACTGCCCCTTCAAAAGCGCCATTAGGATCGTCTATTAAACCATAGTCACTCAAAAGCGCATTGGTCGCATTTTCAAATGATCCAGCTCTAATCCAATTAAGTCCCCACAAACTAAAAAACTCAGAATCATCATCTCTATCGGCAACCCCACTTAACCATCTGTCATTTATATTTTCGAATTCAATCGTCCCAGAAATCAAGCCATTATTCTCAATATTATTTGGATCAGTTCCAGGATTTTCAGTTTGCGCTACTTTTACATTTAATCCTAAGTTTGAAACATATTTCTCAGAGCCAACTGCAATGTCTTCGTTAGCAGATGAAATAATAGAACTATTCTCATTAAGTAGCTCCCATCTTCCATATGAAGTAATGGCTCCAGATGTAGTTAGAGTTGGATTCATTAACTTAAACATAAAATCTCCTTGGGGTATTTTAACAGGATCAACTACGGTAATTGCAATTGGACCTTTGCCTTGCTGGTAAGTTGGATATAAACTTCTATGATCTTGTGAGCCTAAAATCTCATTAATAGTTTCACTAGTTAACTCAAGAGCTATACCGCCATTTCCTTGTCCTTCTTTTCTTGTAAGTTTTACTCCATCACCATATGAAGCATTTAAAGTCATTCCTCCATTTTCTGACTCTGTAAAGTGAGGAATAGCAGAATAAACTTGAATGTTTCTTCTGCCTGAAATATAAGGTCGATTTCTACCATCATAATCAACAGCAGATACATCATAAGGAGATGCATTTTCTTCTGCTCTGTTATAGCCATAAGATAAAGACATAAAATAGTAAGTCTTATGATTTACTAGAGATGTATTTCCTAAAGCAAATTTGTCATCAGCTATTCGAAAAGAAAACTCAACCCCCTCATCAACTGAACCAATAACACCCTCACTTAATACTGATTGCACCTCCTCTATTGGTGTATAAACTCCTAAAATTGGATCCAAATATTGATTTACAATACCAGTTACATCATCTTTTATATCACTTCTGTAAATTAATCTTGCTCTATCAGGATCAGCTAAATCAGTAGCAGAAACTGTAGCGTCCTTTAATTGATAAACTACATAACCTTGAAATTCATAGTTTGGAGAATTTAAAAGATTATCAGGCTTAGTTATATAAGGATCTTTCTCAGAGTAAGATTCGTTAATATTATTTGAAGTCCCTCCATTTGACAAGGTAAATATTAATTCTTTATTTAATTCTCTAACGGTTACATCTGGAGCATCAGGTCCATTTAAGATATTGAAATTGTTATCAAATAATGCTTGCGCTTCTCTATCATAAATCTTTAACAATTGTATAGATGCTGTTTGACCTCCAGATTTTGCTCTTGCCCAAACAACTCCAGTAGTAATTGTATTTACCGCTCCTGGTTCAAGAGTAAAGGGCCCTGCTGATTGTAAAAATCTTCTGTCAGCAGGAACGTTACCAGCAGTTACTTCTGTCCATTCTTGGCCAGGAAAACTAGCATCTGATGTTCCTGGAAACATAAAATTGCATAAATCAGTAGTAGTACCACTTCCTCCACCATGTCCGTCACCACCATAAGTCATAGGAACATTGTCCTTCCAAATTCCTCTTAAGTAGTTATAAATATCTGTGCCCCCTTCTGGGTTTCCAGTAACTGTAAAATCATTATTATAATATACAAATTTTGACATAATAATTTGCTCTCCCGTTTCATCAACAACTCCATCTCTATCATTATCAATCCCATCTCCAGCATCTGCAATTGGTCCTTGAAAGAAATCTACTCCAATAGCAGGTGGATTAAATCCATAACCTGCAGCATCTTCATCTTCAGCATCACCATTATAACAGTAACCTAAACCTAAACCAACATCACATCCTACATAATCGTCCAGATAATAGCCCAAATCAGCATCAACCCACTGTCCAAAATAAGTTTGATTCAATGGCAAGGTTGATCTGTTGATTATTTTATAATTATAAAAAGTCATGTCATTAACTTCATTATCAGCAGCAAAACCAAATGCTTGAGCATGAATCTCTAATCCTAATGGTTCGGCTTCACTTTCAGTATGAATATTTCCTTTATCATTAAAAATCCAAAATAAAGTTTGATCTCCAAAAAGTTTAGCAGCATCATTTGTACCTGTAATATTGTAATCAGGATAATCGCCATCATAAGGCTCGTATAAACCATTACCATTTACATCAAAGAAAGGAGCTAAGAATTCATCTTGTCCTTGTGCAGGATCGCCATGAGCTGGCCATTCTAGAATGGAAGCAGGAATTACATAAGTAGGATCTGTAGCAAAACGAGCAACATACTCCTCAACATCCGAACGCTCTAATTTAAAATGCTTGTCCCATTTATTACACTCCTCTGAAGAAATTGTTGCATTAGAAATATTTAAAGGTCCTGGCCAAAAATCATTTCCAGATTGACGATAAGTCATAGCAGCAACTTTTAATTGTCCACCATCATCAACACCCCCAATCCAGAGTGCCCCTGCAAACATAGAGTGCTTGTTGCCTCCTTTAGGAATTTCATATTGAGCATCAGCTAAGTTCCACCACATATCACCCCCTCCAAGTATTAGAGCTCTTACATTATTTACATCTAGGTCTGTTTTTGATTGAGAAGGATTACATCCAGCAGCAACCTTATAATTAACTACTGATGTAGCATTAGGATTTACAACATTCTCCTTAGCAATCACTGCAAACGAGAAGAAAGCTAATGATACTGTTACTATTTGTTTTACTTTATTATTCATAAAAAAACTATTTTTTTTCTATTCTTTATTAAAATTCCAAGCTAACGCCTGCTCTAAACATTCTAGGCAAGCTATAATTATCAGTATTGTTTACTGCTAATGAGTAAAGATATCTGAAGGCATCAGGGTCATTTTTAGCATCAATTGCATTTTGTGCTGCTGCTGATGTTAAATAACCATCATCCTCAGGATTACCCGTTGCTCTATATACAGCGATAATATTTTGAGCATCCAATAAGTTTTGTATCTGCACATATACATTAAAGAGTGAGCTCTTTTTGTCATTCCATTTAATTTCAAATTCCTTATTCACTTTCATGTTAATACGAAATTGCCATGGCAAACGAGAACCATTTAAGCTCCCCTCAAGAGTGGATCGATCATTAATTCCATCTGCTGCTTCCTGGGTAATGTTTGATTGTCTTGAATAAGGAGTTCCCGAGCCAGCTGCTAGAGTAAAATTAACTCCTGCATTTTGAAATACTTTTGAACCAAACCAAACTGGGCCATTATAATCTTTACCATCTCCATAATGATAATCAACTGCTGCTGAAATGGAGTGTCTCTGATCATATGAAAGTGGAATAGTGGTTCTTAAGTTAGGCTGGCCAGTATTAACTAAACTTGCACCTGATTCTGAATTTGAACCCGTACCATCAGCAAACTGCAAAGTATAATTAGCAGTCATTTGAACATTATTAGTTCTTCTTAAATCGTAATTAATCGACATTCCTTTTACCGTACCAAAGTCAATATTTCCATATGTATAATACTGGGCAGGATAAGCCGATAATACATTAGTAACCTGAATCATATCTCTTAATTCTTTATAAAATGCAGAAATCTTCAAAGCAGATTTTAAGGATAAGGTTTTAGCAAAACCTAACTCATAATCAACTGTTTTTTCTGGTTTTAAGTTAGGGTTGTTTAATGTTGCCCCTACCCTATCGGCCATAAACAAATAATCAACTGGCTCAATTCTATTAAATGATGGCGGTCTTTGAGTAAGTACATCATAGTGAGCAAAGAACTGTGCTTCATCAGAAATAGGAAATGAGAATGCTATCCTTGGCATAAACACAACTTCAGGAGTATAATCTTCAAATGCCTCATCAACATTTACAATTCCTTTTAGTGCGTCTGTAGGATTTTTTAAGTAAGGAGCAATTTTACCTCCTGCAGCTTCAGCCAATAAACTAGGGTCAGAGATCTCTAAACCATCAGCATTATACCAAGTATCATCAGTATTGTCACGATATCCTACAATTGCAGAAGGATTTTCAATATCATCAACATAAACCACATAATCATCACCTATAGTTGAAGGGATACCGGTTGAATTTATTAAATTCGTATTTGCATCTTTGGTATAGGCGCTATATAATAAGTGTTGATCCTTTAAAACTTGTTGGTTAGCATCATAACGATCTACCCTTAATCCAATATTAAAAATCAAATCCTCAACTGCAAATTTATCTTGTATATATCCTGCGGTATAAATAGGATTAAATGGAGCTATTAATCTATCGCTACCCTCCTCAAAGAATTTTGCAAGTGTAGGTGTTGCTGTTGGTTTATTACCATAAATATCATACCCATAATAGTATACTAATGACGAGCCATTATTTAATAGCTCATCAGCACTAAATAAGTCCAAGGAATAAGTAGAAGGATCGTAAGAATCAATATCAATAAAATCTACCCCATTTGGATTTAATCCTAAAACTCCTCTTAAGTTTCTGTCAAAATCTGATTGTTCTTCATCAATAAATAACCTGTCATAGTTAACAGTATCTTGATAAATTCCGTTAGCATCAAACACAGGATAAGGATTGGATAAATCACGCTCTAAAATATGCTTGTTAGAAAGCTGACGCATTAAACCCCATAAGCCCATTGGGCTTGTACCCCAATAATAATCTTTTCGTTGTTCAAATTCAAAACCAAAAGAAAATTCATGTGATTTGATGTCAGCAGAACCTGATGCCTTAAAACTTGTTTGAGTATCTTCTTGTTTTGCCGATCCGTTATACATTGTGCCATGATTACCATATAATGAATAAACACTTACAGGCAATTCTCCATTTCTCAATCCTTGCCCTTTTAAGTCAGCAGCTGTTCTAATAACTCCATCATTAGAGGCGTCTACACCAAAAAAATTTGACATTGTAGCTCCCTGAAAAGAATTCAAGCCATACTGAGAGAACATATCATAATATGCGGAAGTATAATTTACTAACCCAGGATTAATACCACTTGCTTCAAAAGTATACAAAGTATCCGCCCATCCATTTAATATCCTGCCATTATAAATAGTTCCAGTCAAAGAATCAATAGCTTGTCCATTCTGATAAATTGGTGCTTTATAAGTATTAAATTTCCCAACATAACCATAATTAAAAAGATCATCTCCATGATTAGCATCATCAAAAGTGTATTTATTACTTGTATAGTCTCCTTGAATGGTGAAAAATGCATTTTTAATTGTTGATGCGCTTTCATCAGCATTTGAATCTTCAGAACCAAACTTTTGAGTTAATTTACCAAACAAACGATATGTTGTTTGTGAAGAAGTTCTATTATTATCCCAAGAAAACATAGACCTCCATGCTGAAAAATCATGATTTTTATTTGCATAAAAAGAACCTCCTAATGATAGAAAGGTATTTTTAGAAGGTTGAAAATCAAGCTTTGCCTGAACATTAATTCTCTTTTGGTTTGCGTTTAGTTTAGCATCTATTAGCTCAAAGTCAGATTCTTTTAAAAAATCAGAAGAACTTAAAAACCCAGCTGTGGAATTTGGAGCTACTATAAAAGGCTTATCTCTTAATCCTTCCAACACATCATCTTTTACTTTCCATTTACCAATTGCTGAAGGATCATTGTCATCAACACTAAGCAACTCTCCTGCTAAAAAATAACCTATTATTGAATTCCCTTTTGTTCCATCAGTATTTCTCTTTTTTAAGATAGGTCCAGAAAGACCAAATCCTAAAAGGTTATAATTATAAGTATCAAATAATGAAGAAGTTTCATATTCTAATCCTCCAGCAAACTTGCTAGAAGGACCTTTAGTTGTTACAGAAATAATACCACCAGTTGCATCACCATATTTTGCTGGAACTCCACCTGTAATTACCGTAATCTGCTCTATACCAGAAGTAGGAACTCCCATAGCTCCCCTTACTTTTATTCCATCAATATAATATTCAGAAGCATCATCCCTAGATCCTCTTATATTTAGACTATCACCTTCATCTCTTTGGTAAATACCTGCAGTAGTAGCAGCTACAGAATTTATACTTCTTGTTGGTAAGGCAACAATTTCTTCTGCTGTTTTTGTTTCGCCAGAAAGATTATCTTTATCTAATAAAGGTTTTTTAAATTCAATAATTTTAACCTCTCCTATCGCAATACCTTCTTGGAGCTTTACATTTTGATTGGTTATTTTGTTGGCAGAAATAACAACGCCTGTAATTTCAACCGTACCATATCCGACAAAAGTTGCTTTAAGAGTATAGCTGCCTGGTTCTAGTGGTTTAATTGTATAATTTCCGTCAAAATCAGTAGTGGTTCCTCCAATCTGATTTCCATTTCTTTCTGCAACAATATTTGCAAAAGGAATAGGCTCTCCGCTCATTGCATCAGTAATTACGCCTTTTAAGCTTCCTGTTTGTGCAAATGCAAAAGTTGTAATTAATGCAAATGCTGCTATCAAATAAATTTTTTTCAACATAATACTGTTTCGTTTAAATAATTTTAAAGTTTGTAAAGATATAATTTTTTTAACATTGCGTTAAATAAAAATAACGTTTATTTTGCCTAAAATTGCAGCCGTGAAAAAATTTGCTTACTTACTACTAATCAGCATATTGATAACCAACTGTGATGATACAAATTGTTACATAGAAGATGTTTATGTAAATGAGTATATCGATTTGAGCTTGCCAATTTACAGCGAAATTGTAACTACAGGAAACTCAATATTTGTGGAGGGTGGTGTAGAAGGAATTATTATATATCATGGAGTTGGAAATGACTACAAAATATACGACAGAAACTGTAGCTATGAGCCATGCTTATCTTGCTCACAGATTGATACCGTAGATTCAGGGATTGCTTATTGTGGCTGTTGCACATCTGCATTTTTAATTAGTAATAACGGGGAATCAATAAATGCTCCAGCACTATTAGAATTAAAACAGTATAATTGGAGTTTAAATAATAATATTCTAAGAATATTTAATTAGCTGCCGGCCTTAATAATCTTCTTTCTAATTGTATCTATTTTAGTATCTATAGTATTCTGGCTTATAAGGTCCCTCAACTTTTACTCCAATATATTCTGCTTGATCTGATCTTAAAGTTTCCAATTCTACACCAATTTTAGCCAAATGTAATCGAGCTACTTTTTCATCTAAATGTTTTGGCAACATGTACACTTTATTTTCATAACTTCCGGAATTATTCCAAAGCTCTAATTGGGCTAACACTTGATTTGTAAAAGAATTAGACATAACAAATGAAGGATGGCCTGTAGCACAACCCAAATTAACCAATCTGCCCTCAGCGAGTAAAATAATATCTTTTCCGTCAATAGTATAAATATCTACTTGAGGTTTTACTGTATTTTTTGTATGGCCCCAGTTTTTGTTTAGCCAAGCTACATCAATTTCATTATCAAAATGACCAATATTACAAACAATAGTTTTGTCCTTCATACTCTTAAAATGACGCTCCTGAATAATATCTCTATTTCCTGTTGTTGTCACTATAATATCTGCATTTTTACATACCTCATCCATTCTTTTAACCGCAAAACCATCCATAGCAGCTTGCAAAGCACAAATAGGATCAATTTCCGTAACTATTACTCGTGCTCCAGCGCCTTTAAGTGAAGCGGCAGATCCTTTCCCAACATCCCCATATCCAGCAACAACAGCCACTTTGCCAGCCATCATTACATCAGTTGCTCTTCTAATAGAATCTACTAAAGATTCTTTACAGCCGTATTTATTGTCAAATTTTGATTTAGTAACAGAATCATTAATGTTTATAGCAGGAAGTGATAGAGTTCCTTTTTCCATTCTTTCATACAATCTATGAACACCTGTTGTGGTTTCTTCTGAAAGTCCTTTAATTCCTGCAATCATCTGAGGAAATCTATCAAAGACCATATTGGTTAAATCGCCACCATCATCTAAAATCATGTTTAATGATTTCCCCCCTTCAAAAGCAGTGAGTGTTTGCAAAATACACCAATCAAATTCTTCTTCATTCATTCCTTTCCAAGCAAAAACAGGAACTCCTACGGCTGCAATTGCAGCTGCTGCTTGATCTTGAGTAGAGAATATATTGCAAGAAGACCATGAAACCTCAGCCCCTAAATGAACTAATGTTTCTATTAAAACTGCCGTTTGAATAGTCATGTGTAAACATCCAGCAATTCTTGCTCCATCTAATGGCTTACTTGTTCCAAACTCTTCACGAATAGCCATTAATCCTGGCATTTCTGCCTCTGCTAATGTCATTTCTTTTCTGCCCCATTCTGCTAATGAGATGTCTTTTACTTTATAATTCATAGTTTCTAATTCCATATTTATTTTTTAGGCTGCAAATCTACGCATAATTATTAATTTAGCACTTGATATTTTAATGTATGCCACTGCTCCAAAAAATTGAAGAAAATGATTGCCAAATTGCTATATGGGATATGAGCGAATCATTAGATGCACTTATTGAATCATCTAGTAGCTTAGAACTCTCAAAGTTCAAAACTGAAAAGCGAAAAAAAGAGTTTTTAGCAAGTAGATTATTGCTTAATGAACTTTTGCCAAACGCTTCAATTTCTTACAACAAATATGGAGCTCCTGAAATTGGAAATAACCATTTTATTTCTATTTCACATTCGAAAAATCTTGCAGCAATTATTATTAGTAAAAATAAAGTTGGATTAGATATCGAAATTATATCTGAAAAACCTTTAAGGTTAACCTCAAAATTTATTTCTAATGATAGTCACAATCCTCTATCGGAAGAAAAGGCAACATTAATTTGGTGCTGTAAGGAAGCTGTTTTTAAATGGCATCAAAAAGGTAATGTTGATTTTATTACTGACATAAAAATAAAACCATTTATTATTAAAGAAAAAGGACAATTAATTGCTGTATTTAAAAAGCAAAAATTGAGCTTATACTACAAAAAAATAGAAATGCATTTTTTAGCGTATGTTTGCAAATGAAAATAGTAGCATGAATATTTACAATAAAATAATAGCCGATAAAAAGTCAAATAAAAAATCCTTTGCTCTTTTAATCGATCCTGACAAACAAGATAAAAAGCAACTTTTAGCTATTATTGAAAAAGCAAAAAATGCAAAAACAGATTACTTTTTTGTAGGAGGGAGCCTACTTACAAACGACAGTTTGGATCTTTGTTTAAAGACTCTTAAAGAAAATACAACTATTCCTGTTGTGCTTTTTCCTGGAAACGCTATGCAAGTGAATAACAAAGCAGATGGCATCCTTTTCCTGTCTTTAATTTCTGGCAGAAATGCCGATATGCTTATAGGAAAGCAAGTTATTACTGCTCCTATTTTAAAGCAATCTTCTTTAGAAGTTTTACCAACTGGCTACATGCTTATTGATAGTGGAAAGCCAACCACAGTTTCCTATATGAGTAATACCAACCCTATACCTGCTGATAAAGAAACAGTAGCTGCTTGCACTGCAATGGCTGGAGAAATGCTAGGCCTAAAATTGATATTTATGGATGGAGGAAGTGGGGCTAAAAACCCAATTTCTGAGGCAATGATTAAGGCAGTTAGAAAATCTGTTGATGTACCCTTAATAATTGGTGGAGGCATTAGTAGTGGCGAAAAAGCCATTGCAAATTGCAGAGCGGGTGCTGATATTATTGTAGTTGGCAATGCTATTGAAAAAGACGAAAATTTAATTGGAGAAATTGCTGATGCAATACATAATTACTAATTAATATAAAATAAATTACATGCAAAAAGAGATAAAATATTTGTAAATAGCTCTTTTTTAAAGATTTCCTGACTTTTATTATAATAATTATATATTTTTGTTAAATAAGCCGACTTAAACCAATAAACTTAGTTACAATGAAAACACTAGAAACACCTTTAACCTGGATCCTGACACTACTTTTTTTAGTATTTATACCTTATGCTAAAATCTCTGCAGATAAATTGCAAGCAGCAGAATTAGCAGAAAAAATTAGAGCAGAAGCGAGAGCATTATTAATTGCTGAAAGAACAATTACTGTAGAAGTCTCTCATGATTCCAATCCAGCTACAAATACATATTCTGTAATACTCTCGGCAGCTAATTCTTTTGACGCAGAAGGAGATTCAATATATTTTGCATGGGATCAATCTAATGGAGCCATGGTAATTTAGGTGAAACAGGAAATAATTCAGTAGCTAAATTTGATGCACAGGCAGGTGAATACGAATTTGTTTTATCTATTTCAGATTCTTATGGAGCAACTTGTGTTGATACAGTAATTGTTAGCGTACAACCTGAACCAAATAGTTGCCCAAATCCTATTATCCAAAAATAGTATTCTTTCTAAAATAAATTCTGATAACCAAAAGTTATAGAATAGTTGAAGAATAAAGCATTTTACAAAAGAGTAATGAGTGTTATAAATTCAAATGTGTAAAAACTTTTTAAAATGAAAAATCTATTTTTTTTACTCTAAAAATTATCAGTTCTAATTTGAAGAAAAACCTGCTTTTTAATGGGTCTTACACATATCCTTATCAACCACAATAAAGAAATCTGCATTTCCTAAAAGCTTATTATCAAACTTTGAAATATCAGCTTGCTCTACCACTTCAATGGTGCTAATTTTTAAATCAGGATTCAACCTCAATAAATACCACATTATTGACTCATGGAATTTGGAATGATACGATCCATTATAATGTAAGAATCTCGTGTCTTCCTTCATATTTTTATGAATAAAAAAGGCCATAGTAGCATCTTTTATTGCTTGGGATTTTGGTAAATTTTCCCCTCCATGCCCATCTGCCATTACAAAAATCTCTTTATAACAATGCAAAGAAGTATCATATAGCATTGGCAGAGGAGCAATAAACTTTTTAGACGCTTCTGGTAAAAAAACTAAAGTATCCAAGCCAAATCTATACACCATATTCGCAAAACGCCTTGGAATATTAGTGGCTACAAAATGAAGATTATTATCTTTTGCAAATCGAACAAGAGGACGGTAATCCGTTTTATGATTTGGCCATATTTTCGCTTCCTTTTCAAAATCTTCTTCTCTACTAAAACCTAAAAGATACTCATCAAGTATAACTTGATTATCAGCCTCTAACATTTCGGCCCCAAGCATTAAATTTTTGCCATGTTTTTCGTGCAAACTTTTTGTAAGTTCCAATTGCAACCAATGAGAAATAGGATCATTATGATTTTCACCAAACAGCACTACATCCGCCTTTTCAGTTTCAAAAGCCATTGTTGTGTAGGAAATTTTATTTCCATCTTTATTGTAAATCTGATATGCTTGTTCTTGGCCCAATAATAGTGCAAGAAACAAACAATTAAGCAATGTAAAAATTAGTAACTTTTTCATCTTTATTATGATTTTTCTGTCTAATAGTTATTTTTTCTCTGCAAACTTATACATTTTCGTATTTTTGGCTCAACTTATGTCCGAAATTACTCATTTTTTAAGTCAGTTAAATTTTAATTGGAGTATTATTGAAAGTGCGGCAGTACTTTTTTCAATTTTATATGTGATATTGGCTGCAAGGCAAAATATTTGGTGTTGGTTTTTTGCTCCAATTAGTGCGCTACTTTATAGTTACATTTTTTTTAAGACTCAACTCTTTTCACAGACAGGACTCCAAATTTTCTATTTTTTTATGGCCGCTTATGGTTATTACAATTGGCGCAAATCAGATGGAAAATTAGCTATTAGCCAATGGAGTGTTAGCAAACACTTACTTGTTATTTTATTAGGTGCTATTTTTACCTTTTTGATTGGTTTTTATTTTAAAACTTACACCCAAGCTAAAATGCCAATTGTTGATTCATTCATAACAGTATTTGCAGTATTTGCAACTTATATGGTTACCAAAAAAATAGTAGAGAATTGGCTCTATTGGATTGTTATTGATTCAGTATCGGTTTACCTTTATTTTAGTAGAGATTTACACCTTACCTCTTTACTTTTTTTAGCATATACCCTTATTGCAATTTTCGGTTATTTTTCTTGGCTTAACAAAGCAAAGCAAGATGGCTAAAATTATTGTAACCGGCCCTGAAAGTTGTGGTAAAACTACTTTATCCCAAGCACTTTCTAATCATTTTAAAATTCCATTTTCAAAAGAATATGCTCGTGAATATCTTCAAGAATTGGGTAGAGATTATTCCCAAGAAGATTTAATTACCATTGCAAAAAAGCAATTAGAATTCGAGCAAGATATACAACTATTAGACACTGATTTAATTACTATTAAAATCTGGAGCAATTACAAATATAGCAGTTGCGATAAGTGGATAGTAGAGCGAATTGAAAAACAAAAATCTGAAAACAGATTCTATCTGTTATGTAAGCCTGACATTGCTTGGGAGGCAGATCCATTAAGAGAAAATCCTACAAATAGAATGGAACTTTTTGAACTTTACAAAAAAGAACTTGAAAATCTAAATCATAGTTACTATATAGTAGAAGGAGAAAAAAGAGATTTGGCTGTCATTTTAAAAATAGTAGCTAAAAAATTCTTTATTTAAAATCTAATTGTATTTTTGTCCTATCTTAAAAGGGGTGCCCAAAAGGCTGAGATTACACCCATTGAACCTGATCTGGTAATTCAGAATAGGGAAATGAGTCGACATTAAATAAAACAAGCAGTAACCCCATTCTACTTGTTAATGTTAACTGAAAAATTAAAAATGTTTAGCAAAAAAGTAAGTTTTATTCTATTATTAGGATTCCCATTTATCAGCTTTTCCCAACAGCCAATTGATTCCGTGCAAATCACAAAAATTTTGAATGAAGTAAATGTGAATGCCTTAAGAGCAGTAGAAAAAACACCAGTTGCTTTTACAAATATAAGCAAACCCGAAATTGAAAAAGGAAATTTAGGGCAAGATTTGCCTTACATTATTTCACTCACCCCATCAGTTGTTACAACTTCTGATGCAGGAGCAGGAATTGGCTACACAGGTTTTCGTGTAAGAGGTTCTGATCCGACAAGAATTAATGTTACAGTTAACGGAATTCCTTTAAATGATTCGGAAAGCCTAGGAGTTTGGTGGGTAAATATCCCTGATTTCACCTCATCAGTTGAGAATATTCAAATACAAAGAGGTGTAGGAACTTCAACAAATGGAGCAAGTGCTTTTGGAGCTTCTGTAAATCTACAAACAGATGGGGTAAGCAAAAAACCATACTTTTTGACAAACAATACTTTTGGAAGTTATTTTACACTTAAAAACAATATCGAATTTGGGACAGGACTTCTTGATAATAAATTTAATTTTGATGGGCGTTTATCAAAAATAAGATCTGATGGATATATCGATCGAGCAACTTCAAACTTACAATCAATGTATTTGCAAGGAACTTATTTTGGAGAAAGTGCTGTGATAAAAACCCTTATGTTTACTGGATACGAGCGCACTTACCAAGCTTGGAATGGCGTTCCTTTAAATTATTTAGACACTAATAGAACTTTTAACTCTTACACCTATCAAAATGAAGTAGATGATTACAAACAGTCGCACTATCAGCTCCATTACAGCAAGCAAATGAGTACTACTACTCATTTTAATATTGCACTTCATTACACTAATGGCGAAGGATATTATGAACAAGAAAAATTGGAAGAAAAATTTGCAGATTACGGCTTGGAAAACATCATCATAGCAAATGATACAATTTCTACAACTGATTTAATAAGAAGAAAATGGCTTAACAATGATTTTGGCGGTTTTACTTACTCATTACATCATAAAATGGGTGCTATTGATTTGATTTTAGGTGGTGCAAACAACAGTTATTCTGGTCAACATTACGGAAATATAATTTGGGCCGAATATGCTTCAAATGCTGATTTTAATCATCAATACTATTGGAACAAAGCTGAAAAATGGGATCATAATTTTTATGCAAAAGCAAACTATAAATACTCAGAGGCTACTAACTTCTATCTTGATTTACAAAGAAGAAGAATGGACTATATTTTTGAAGGTTTAGACGAAAACGGAAACTCAGCACTCCAAAAAGTTTCTTTGGCTTTTTTCAATCCTAAATTTGGTTTATTTCATGATTTGAACGAAACTCAATCTGTGTATGCCTCATTTGGAGTGGCCAATAAAGAACCAAATAGAAATGATTATGTAGAAAGTACTCCAAACTCACGACCTGAGCACGAAACACTTTATGACACAGAAATTGGATACAAGCAAAAAGGTAAGAAATTAAATTTAGGAGTGAATATATATCACATGAATTATAAAAACCAATTGGCACTAACAGGCCAAATAAATGATGTTGGGGCTTATACCCATACTAATATTGATCAGTCGTACAGAAAAGGAATTGAACTGGAAGCCACTTACAAGTTAACTAATAAAATAACTTGGGAAGGAAACATGACCCTTAGCCAAAATAAAATTATTAGTCATACAGCTTACATTGACAATTGGGATACTTGGGGGCAAGAAACTGTTGATTATGAAAATACAGATTTGGCTTTTTCTCCTAATATAATCTGGGCTTCAATGCTCAATTATAAATTCACAAAAACTACTTCTATTGATTTTATCAGCAAGTATGTTGGAGAGCAGTTTATTGACAACACTTCATCAAAAGACAGAATGCTTGATGATTATTTAGTAAATAATTTGCGCGTAACTTATCTGTGGAATAGCAAGATTTTCAAAACTGCTAAGCTAACTTTACAAGTAAATAATTTACTGAATAATGAATATGTAGCCAATGCTTGGGTATATCGTTTTATAGCTGATGGTTGGGATCCAAGAGAAAGTGATCCTTATGTAAATGCTGATAGCGAAAGAGGATACAATATGGCTGGATATTTTCCTCAGGCCACTCGCAACTATTTATTAGGAATTACATTAGGATTTTAAACTGCTTGCTAAAAATTCAATATTCAGTTAATATCCGTTAATTGAACCTACTTTTTTATTACTTTTGTAAACAAATAAATTTTCATGCAATACAATACAGCAAAAGAGCATCTTACTATGCCAGAATATGGCAGAAATGTACAAACCATGATTAATCATGCTATTAGTCTTTCGGACAAAAAGAAACAACAAGAATGTGTAGATGCAATTATTGCTTTTATGGGGCAAATGAATCCACATTTGCGTGATGTAAAAGAGTTCACTCATAAACTTTGGGCTCATTTACATATCATGTCGAATTTTAAACTAAATGTAGAATCTCCTTATCCTAAACCTGAAGTAGAAAAGTTAGCTGAGAAGCCAGATCCAATGAAATATCCAGGAAACAACATCAAATTCTCATATTACGGAAGTACAATTCCAACTATGATTGAAACTGCCCTAACTCTTAAAGGAATGGAGAAAGAAATTATAACAGGTATGATAGCTAATCAAATGAAAAAATCTTATATCCTATTTAATGAAAGTTCAGTAGATAATAATATTATTCGATTACATCTAAATCAGTTATCAAATGGGAGTTTAGAACTTGCTTCTGATTTTGAGTTCATTCGTTCAGCATCTGTAAGATCAGAAGGGGCTAATAATAGTAAAAAAAATAATGGCAAAAAGAAACCTTTTAAGAAAAACAATAAAAAGCCAAATTAGATGACAACATTTAAAGTAAAAGGAGGAGTTAAGCTAAAAGGAGATCTGCATCCACAAGGAGCAAAAAATGAAGCGTTACAAGTATTGTGCGCAGTACTACTAACGCCTGAGGAAGTAATAATGCAAAATGTACCTAACATCAGTGATGTAAACATCCTCATTGACCTTTTGCGTGATTTGAATGTTCGTGTAAAAAAATTGGATGAAACTACTTACAGTTTTACAGCTATCAAAGTAGATATTGATTATTTATCCTCTGATGCTTACAAAACAAAAAGTAGCCGCATTAGAGGATCAATTATGATGGTAGGACCACTTTTAGCCCGTTATGGGAAAGGTTATATTCCAAGACCTGGAGGAGATAAAATTGGAAGAAGAAGATTAGATACTCACTTCATAGGATTTGAAAATTTAGGAGCTAAATTTGTTTATGATAGTAAAGAAGAATTTTACCGTGTAACTGCCAAAAACTTAAAAGGGGCGTATATGTTGCTTGATGAAGCCTCAGTAACTGGTACTGCTAACATCATTATGACGGCAGTTATGGCAAAAGGCAAAACAACTATTTACAATGCTGCTTGCGAGCCTTATTTGCAACAATTGTGCAAAATGCTTAACTCCATGGGAGCAAAAATAACTGGTGTTGGATCAAACTTAATTACTATTGAGGGGGTTAAATATTTAGGAGGATGTACTCATAGAATTTTACCTGATATGATTGAAATTGGTTCCTTTATAGGGCTTGCGGCAATCACAAAATCAGAAATTACTATTAAGAATGTCGCTTATGATGAACTGGGTGTTATTCCTTCTGTTTTTGCTAAATTAGGAATCAAGATGGAACGAAAAGGAGATGATATTTTCATTCCATCACAAGATAGTTATGAAATACAATCTTTTATTGATGGCTCTATATTAACAATCTCTGACGCCCCATGGCCAGGATTTACCCCTGATTTATTGAGTATTATTTTGGTAGTAGCTTCACAGGCAAAAGGGAGTGTCCTTATTCATCAAAAAATGTTTGAATCTCGCCTTTTCTTTGTGGACAAATTAATTGATATGGGAGCTCAAATTATTTTATGTGACCCACACAGAGCAACTGTAATTGGATTGAATCATCAATTTAAGTTTAAGCCTACAAAAATGAGCTCTCCTGATATTAGAGCGGGGGTTTCTTTGCTTTTAGCTGCCCTGGCTGCTGATGGAGAAAGCACCATTGATAATGTAGAGCAAATTGATAGAGGATATCAAAATATTGACACTAGATTAAATGCTATTGGTGCTCAAATTACTAGAATCGATTAATTAATCTTAACAACCATAATTTACTAAACCATGAAAAAACTACTAGCTTTTATAGCAATCAATTGCTTAATTATTAACTTATCCTTTGGACAAGAAGTAGGCCTAAAGATAGGTGACATTGCGCCTGAATTAGCATACAATAATCCTAAAGGAGTAAAAATGAAACTCTCTAGCTTAAAAGGAAAATTAGTGCTTATTGATTTTTGGGCAAGTTGGTGTGGGCCGTGCAGAAGAGAAAATCCAAATATTGTAGATGCCTACAAAAAATATACTAAAACAACATTCAAAAATGGGAAAGGATTTGAAGTTTTTTCTTTATCCTTAGACAGCAAGCAAGACGCCTGGGTAAAAGCGATTAATGACGATCAATTATTTTGGCAGTACCATGTTTCTGATTTAGGAGGATGGCAGTCAGAAGGATCTAATAGATACGGAATTCGTTCCATACCAAGTAATGTATTGATTGATGGCAAGGGGATTATTATTGCTCGCGACCTAAAAGGTCAGGATTTACACCAATTTCTAGAAAGATCTAAAAAATAAACTGCCAAATTGTCTTTTTATCCCTTTTGGCAAAATATTTGCACTAGCATATTGGTGTAAAAAAATATACAATGAACAAGAAAAAAAATAAAGCCCAAAAAATTACTGACGAAACAATTAATACTGAAGTAGAAAAAACTGAAGAAAAAGTTAGTAATGATGAAGATATAAATGAAGAAGAAATAAAAATTCCTATAACAACTGAAGAGCTTTTAGCTATAGAGAAAGATAAAAACTTGCGACTATTTGCTGAGTTTGAAAATTTTAGAAAAAGGACTGCCAGAGAAAGAATGGAACTTTTCAGCACTGCCAATAAGGACATAATGACTATTTTACTGCCAATTCTTGATAATTTTGAGCGCTCCATAAAAGCCAATAATTATGCTGATGATGATGGTTCTGTTTTAATCTACAAACAACTAAAATCAGAACTTACAAAAAAAGGACTTACCCAAATGGAGGATCCAATTGGAAAAACACTTGACACTGATTTTCATGAGGCAATAACCAATATTCCTGCGCTAACAGATGCTGATAAAGGAAAAATAATGGATGTTATTGAAAAAGGATATTTACTAGGGGATAAGGTATTGCGTTACGCCAAAGTAGTAGTAGCAAATAAAGAATAAACCATGTCAAAAAAAGATTATTACGAAACCTTAGGAGTAAGTAGAAATGCTGATGCAAAAGAAGTAAAGAAAGCATACAGACAACTAGCCATACAATACCACCCAGATAAAAACCCAAATAACAAAGCAGCTGAAGAAAAATTTAAAGAGGCGGCTGAGGCTTATGATGTATTAAGCAATCCTCAAAAGAAACAAAAATACGATCAGTTCGGGCACGCAGGGATGGGTGGCGCAGCAGGAGGAGGCTTTGGTGGAGGAGGCATGAATATGGATGATATTTTTAGTCAATTTGGCGACATATTTGGAGGTGGCGGTTTTGGAGGTTTTGGTGGAGGAGGAAGTAGAGGCAGGCGAGTGGTAAAAGGAACAAACCTCAGGATTCAATTATCATTAAATTTACAAGAAGTAGCTGAAGGAGTTGAAAAGAAAATAAAAGTTAGCCGATTGGTAAATGCTGAAGGAGTTACATATACTACTTGTAATACTTGCCATGGCAGTGGACAAATTACTAGAATTAGCAATACCATTTTAGGGCAAATGCAAACCCAAAGTACCTGCCCACATTGTAATGGGAATGGTAAAATCATTAATAAGCGACCATCTGGAACAGATGCCAATGGGATGCTCAAAGAAAGCGAAACTGTAAAAATTACCATTCCTGCCGGAGTTGAAGATGGTATGCAGCTAAAAGTAAGTGGGAAAGGAAATGCAGCTCCATTTGAGGGGGTCAATGGGGATTTAATTGTGCTTATTGCTATTGAAGAGCATGACAAATTAATTCGTGACGGTCAAAATTTACATTATGATCATTATATCAGCTTTTCTGATGCTGCCCTTGGTACTTCCTCTGAAATTCCAACAGTAACAGGAAAAGTTAAAATCAAACTTGAAGAAGGGATTCAAAGTGGCAAGATTTTAAGATTAAAAGGAAAAGGATTGCCTTCGGTAAATAGTTATGGAAATGGAGATTTACTCATACATATTAATGTCTGGACTCCTCAAAACTTATCCAAAAAAGAAAAGAACTTTTTTGAAGAAAGTAAAAAATCAGATACCTTTACTCCAAATCCTACACTAAAGGATAAATCCTTTTTTGATCGGGTAAAAGAAATGTTTGGCTAAAATTATGAAAGAAAATCTCCTTATAGTAAAAGATGTTGTTAAACAATATGGAAATTATACAGCCCTGACTAATGTCAATATTACAGTTCCTAAAGGAAGTGTTTATGGATTGCTAGGTCCTAATGGGGCTGGCAAAACCACCTTGATGCGTATCATTAATCAAATTACTGCCCCAGATAGTGGAGAAGTGATTTTTGATGGGGAAAAATTACAACAACATCATATTGCTGATATTGGCTACATGCCAGAGGAAAGAGGGCTCTACAAAAAGATGAAAGTTGGGGAGCAAGCGCTTTACTTAGCCCAACTTAAAGGAATGAGCTACAATGAAGCCCTTGAAAAACTTAAATGCTGGTTTGAAAAGTTAGATATCCTTACTTGGTGGGATAAAAAAGTAGAGGAACTCAGTAAGGGTATGGCTCAAAAAATTCAGTTTGTAGTAACAGTAATACACGAACCCAAGCTTTTGATTTTTGACGAGCCATTTTCAGGCTTTGATCCAATAAATGCGGCAATAATTAGAAAAGAAATTGTAAATCTAAGTCAAAAAGGAACAACTATTATCTTCTCCACTCACAGAATGGAATCAGTAGAGGAAATTTGCGATCATATTGCGCTTATTAATAAATCTAAAACAATATTAGAAGGTACAATTGAAAGCATAAAAGAACAATTTACAACTAATAATTATGAAGTAATACTTAAAAATGGGGAATTACAAAATACTGATTTATATGATTTAATCTCTAGTAAAAAAGATACATTCCGTATTTTATTAAAAGAGGCAGTGAGCGGAAAAGAGGCTTTGCATTATATCAATACAAATTATGATGTAATGTCTTTTAAAAAAGAAAGCCCAACTATGGAAGAAATTTTTATTAAAGCTGTGAACAATGCATAAAATTTGGCTAATACTAAAAAGAGAATATCTAGTAAGGGTAAGAAAGAAATCCTTTATTGTGATGACCATTTTAGGCCCATTACTTATGGCTGCTCTTATTATTGCTCCTGTTTATTTAGCCATGGAAAGCCAAGAAGAGCGTATAATAGCTGTTAATCAACAAGAAAGATTTTTACTAAAAGATACTGAATTTTTGCATTTTACAACAATACCTGATTTTGAAGCAACTAATCTTAGTAAGGATTTTAGTCAAAGCCCTTATTATGCGCTACTGTATATAGAAGGAGAAAAGTTTACCCTTTACTCGAGTCAGCAAATTAGTTTAAACGTAAGTGGTGATATTCAAAAACAACTGGAGCAAATTATTGAAATAGAAAATCTAAAAAAGGCAGGGATTGATCCCCAAATCATTGAAAATGCTAAACCAGAGATTGAGATAACAACCAAACTAATTGGTGAAGATGGGAGTAGTACTAACTCACATTCTGAAGCCAGTATGGGTATTGGCTTTATCTCAGGCATACTTATATATATATTTATCTTTATGTACGGGAGCATGGTGATGAGGGGTGTTATTGAAGAAAAAACAAGCCGAATAGTTGAAGTAATTATTTCTTCTGTAAAACCATTTCAACTTATGATGGGTAAAATACTAGGGGTAGCACTTGTAGGGCTTACCCAATTTATACTTTGGATACTACTTACAATTATGATATCTACCGTTGCAGAATTGACTTTTTTAGATACTAGTAGCATGGCAAATGGAATGAGTACTAACGAGCAGTCGATCATTTTAGCTCAAGTGACAAGCGCAACTGGAGGGATTAATCTAACTCAGATTTTCTTATCCTTTATCTTTTACTTTTTAGCAGGCTATTTAATGTACAGTTCTTTATTTGCCGCAGTTGGTTCTGCAGTAGATGCAGAGGCCGATACCCAGCAGTTTATGCTGCCTATAACAATTCCTCTTATATTCTCTTTTATACTTATACAGCCCATAATGGATAACCCTGATGGCACCTTAGCATTCTGGATGAGCATTATTCCCTTTACTTCACCTGTTATAATGATGGTAAGACTTCCTTTTGGGGTTGATAGTTGGGAATTGTTACTTTCTATGGGGATATTAGTGGGGACATTTATTACTACTACATGGCTAGCAGGGCGTATTTACCGCACGGGAATATTGATGTATGGAAAGAAAGCAAGCTACAAAGAGCTGTGGAAATGGCTTAGATATTAGCTTGTATATTCACTTTTTTTTACCTTTTGGCTGTTTTTATGTGCAAATTTTGACTTTTTTGATTACAATTTTATTAAAAAATTACACCATTTAAACTATTGTCTATTAAGTACTTAAGCACAATACAAACATTTTAATGTTAAAAAGAGTGTGTTTTTTTTGAACTCAATTGTTAAAGAGGTTTATCTTTGCACCAGTATTAACCAAATTTTAATTAAATAATGAAAAAGAATTTACGAAACATATTAGCCCTTTCTTTAGGTCTAATGACAACTGTCGCTTTCGCTCAAGATTGGAATGTTGATTCTAGAACAAGAATAGACATGAGTGGAGATAACAGTAAAATGAGTACTGACCAAAGAGTTACTGTAGGTACTACTTGGGGAGGTGATGCTTGGGGTATCCATGTTTCATCTGATGTTAACTATACATTTGTTAACTATACATTAGCAGATACAAATGGAGCAGGAGCTTCAATGAATATCTATGAGGCTTATGCTTCTACTGACCTAATGGGTTACGCTAGCTTAACTGCCGGCCGTCAAGCTCTAAATTATGGTTCAGGAGCTTTAATGTCTTCTAACGATTGGGCTGCTTCAAGAACTACTTGGGATGGTATGAAGTTCGGCTTAAACCTTGACATGGCTGACATTACTGTTGGTTACCATTCACAAAATGGTGGTGATGCAGATGAAGAATCTACAGGTAACATGTGGGTAAATGCTGGTGGTGAATTTTCTGGATGGAAAGTAAATGTATTATACATGACTGAGCAAGCTAACGGAGAGTCTGGAGATGCTGCAACTGGAATTGATATCTCTGGTGAATTAATGGGAGCTGGAATTTCTGCTTCTATGAACACAGATTATGCTGGTGGAGAGATGAATATGTTAGGTGTTTCTTACGCTGTAAATGATGACATGAATGTTGTTGCTGGTTATACAACATATGGTGAAACTGGATTTACAATGGCAGGAACTAACATGTATGGATCATGGATGGAAACTGGAGGTGTTGGTTACTTAGGAGCTAATGATGAAAACTTATCTATTGGAGGAACTTATGGAATGGGAGCATTTAATTTAGGAGCTACTATGCACATGATTACAGATTCAGAAGATGATACTTATGAGAGAGATGTAATGGAACTTTCATTAGGTTACTCATTAAACGATAATGCTGGTGTATCACTTAAGTATGCTACTGACGCAACAGGTGATGATGAAGCAAAATATATGTGGGTAACTTTAAATGTAGGTTTATAAGAATACCATATAAAAGATATATTAAAGGGCTGCATTTTGCAGCCCTTTTTTTTTATTTCTATATCTAGCAACTAACAAGATATTGTTAAGAAGTGCTTCAAATAAACAGAAATGGCCAGTGCTAACTTTACTACCTTGCGCCCATTATTAACTATTTAAATATTTAAAAAAAATGAAAAAACTATTTTTAACCGCAGTTGTTGCATTCTCAACATTAGTTGCATCTGCACAGTTCATGGTTGTTACTACTTATGATGGCGACCAAGAAGAAAATGCAGATAAAATTACTGCAAATCTAGGTGTTGGGTACATGATAAATGATGCATTAGTAGTTGGGTTAGCAATGAATCCAGAAGTAGCAGGTGAAGACAGAACTTATGATGTATGGGCTCGTTACAATATTGCTCAAGTAGAAGGTGCTTATGCAGCTTTACAAATGCCAACAGAAGATGGATCTGAAAACATGGAAATTGGTTTAGGATTTTCTTTTAATGTATGGAATGGCTTATATATTGAGCCTAACTATATGATGCCAACAAAAGAAGATGACAATGGAGATAGAGAAGGATCGTTCAATCTTGGTATAGGATACCGATTCTAAGAATTTAATTTCTTAAATTATAAAAAAGCCAGCTTAGCTGGCTTTTTTTATAATCCTATGATCTCTTTGGCTTTATTTAAAGCATTATTAATACCACTAGCATTAGTTCCGCCAGCAGTAGCAAAAAATGGCTGGCCTCCTCCTCCTCCATTAATCTCTTTGGCTATTTGCCTAATTATTGCTACAGCATCCATTCCTTTAGCAAGTAAATCATCAGTAAGCATAACTGATAATAAGGCCTTCTCTCCTATCTTAGAGGCCAATACCATGGCTAAATTTTTTTCTTTTCTAAGCTGAAAAGATACATTCTTCATTTCCTCAGCTTCCATTGCTACTTCTTTAGCAATCAATTTAATCCCATTTAGCTCAACTGCTGATTTTAAAAGTTCCTCTTTTACATTTCCTGCGCTTGCTTTCTTTAAATCTACTAATTGTTTTTCGAGCTGCTTATTAGAAGCCACTAATTGTTGAGCTCCAGCCTTTAAATCTTTATTCTTAATTATACCTCCAAGCTCATTTAATAAAATTTCTTTTTCATTTAAGTAATTTAGAGCGTTTTCAGCTGTTGTCGCTTCTATTCTTCTTATTCCAGATGAAGTAGACCCTTCTGATAAAATTTTAAACAGCCCTATTTCGCCAGTGGCCTTAACATGTGTTCCTCCGCACAATTCTTTGGATGTATCAAACTGTATCATACGCACAAGATCTTCATATTTTTCACCAAAAAGCATTATTGCTCCTAATTCCTGGGCTTTACTTAAAGACAAATTATTGTGTTCATTTAATAAAATATTTGCTAAAATTTTTGCATTTACAGAAGCTTCAATTTTTTGTAAATCTGATTTTTCAATTTTTGAAAAATGGGTAAAATCAAAACGCAAATAAGAAGGATTAACTAACGATCCTTTTTGTGCTACATGCTCTCCTAAAATAGTTCTTAAACTCTCGTGTAACAAATGAGTTGCGGTATGGTTTCTTGCAGATGCTTTTCTATCAGCAGCATTTACTTTTGCAGCAAAATTAGCGCTTACATCATTTGGCAAAGCATCTGTAAAATGTACAATTAATTTGTTTTCCTTTTTAACATCAACTATAGCAATACTTTCATTAGAGTTTTCAATAATTCCAGTATCTCCTACTTGACCTCCACCTTCTGGGTAAAATGGTGTTATATTAAACACCAACTGATACTGCACTCCATCTTGTGATTTAACCTCTCTATACCTAGTAATTTTCACTTCTGTTTCTAAATCATTATATCCTACAAATACTACTGTCTCATTTTCAATCAAAACAATCCAATCTCCTTTTTTTATCACTCCAGCTTGTTTTGACCTGTCTTTCTGCTCTTTCATAGCAATCTCGAACTCTGCTTTATTAAAACTTAAATCCTGCTCGCTTAAAATAAGTGCTGTTAAATCTGATGGAAAACCATAAGTGTCATAAAGTTCAAAAACTTGTTTTCCTGAAATTTCCCCAGTAGCTTTTTGAGTGATTTGCTCTATTTTTTTAAGTCCATCAGCCAGAGTTTTCAAAAAAGAATCTTCTTCTTCTTTTATTACTTTCTGAATTAACTCTTTTTGAGATTTTAACTCAGGGAAGTGCTCTCCCATATGATTTGCAAGCACTTCCACTAGTTCGTGCATAAATGGATCTTTCAAATTTAAAAAAGTATAGGCGTACCTAACAGCTCTTCTTAAAATTCTTCTGATAACATAACCCGCTTTTACATTTGAAGGCAACTGACCGTCAGCTATAGAGAATGCTATTGCCCTGATGTGATCAGCAACAACACGCATTGCAATATCTTGCTTTTCATTATCTCCATAATTCATCTTAGCTTTTGTAGCTATTGCTTGTATAATTGGCTGGAAAATATCGGTATCATAGCTAGATTTAACTCCTTGCATAATCATTGCAAGACGCTCAAATCCCATTCCAGTATCAACATGATTATTTGGTAATGATCTCAGGTTTCCATCTGAAAATCGATTGTATTGCATAAAAACCAAATTCCAAATTTCAATTACTTGGGGATGATCTTTATTTACTAACGATTGCCCACTGATTTTTAATCTTTCTGAATCTGTTCTATTATCAAAATGGATTTCAGAACAAGGGCCGCAAGGTCCTGTATCCCCCATTTCCCAGAAATTATCTTTCTTATTGCCATTTAAAATTCTATCCTCAGATAAATATTTTTTCCAGAAATTAAAGGATTCATTATCTTTTTCTAAGTTTTCTTCACTAGATCCTTCAAAAACTGTAACATATAATCTATCTTTATCTAGTTGACAAACATCAACCAAAAATTCCCAAGCCATATTAATAGCATCTTCTTTAAAATAATCCCCAAAACTCCAAGATCCTAACATTTCGAACATGGTATGGTGGTAAGTATCATGCCCAACTTCTTCTAGATCGTTATGTTTACCAGAAACACGCAAGCATTTTTGTGAATTTGCAACACGCAACTCTTTTGGCTCAGAATCACCCAAAAAAATATCTTTAAACTGATTCATACCTGCATTTGTAAACATCAAAGTAGGGTCATTTTTGACTACCATTGGTGCTGATGCGGCAATTTTATGCTGCTGTGATTTAAAGAAATCTAAGTATAACTTTCTGAGTGTATTGGCTTGCATTATCTATCTTTTTCTTTTAAATTTATAATAAGTAGCTAGAAATCAATAATTTTTAACCCTTATCTAATGCAAAATAAGTAAATTCGCACACTTATTTTAACATGGCTAAAGTAAAATATTATTACGATACTAAAACACTAAGCTACAAGCGAATTGAACTTAGTAGGGCAAAAAAGATAAAAACCTTTTTTTATTTTTTTATTGGAAGTGCTTTTACAGGATTGTTAATGGCAGTTATCTTCTTTCAATTTTTTGATAGCCCAAAAGAAAAAATTCTAAATCGAGAAATAAGACAACTTAGCTCTCAATATAAGCTTGTGCAAGATAAATTACAACAAGTAGAGTTAGTACTTGATGAAATTCAACAAAGAGATGACAATATCTATAGAGTCATTTTTGAAGCTGATCCTATTCCAACGTCTATACAAAAAGCAGGATATGGCGGGGTGAACAGATATAAAGATTTAGAAGGCTATAACAATTCTGAACTTATTATTGCTACTACTAAAAAAATTGATCAAATTACAAAACAGCTTTACATCCAATCAAAGTCCTTTGATGATGTCATTGAGCTGGCCAAAAATAAAGCAGTTATGCTCGCTTCAATTCCTGCAATACAGCCTGTTTCAAATAAAAATTTAAAACAAATGGCAAGTGGATTTGGCATAAGAATTCATCCGATTTATAAAACCCAACAATTTCATGATGGCATGGATTTTACAGCAAAAATAGGTACTCCAATTTATGCTACAGGTGATGGCAAAATAGCAAAAGTAGAAAGAAACGCAAGAGGTTATGGAAATCATTTAATAATTGATCATGGTTTTGGATACAAAACATTGTATGCCCACATGTCAAAATTCAAAGTAACAATAGGCCAAAAAGTTAACAGAGGAGATGTTATTGGCTATGTTGGGAACACAGGATTATCAAGTGGCCCTCATTTGCATTATGAGGTACATAAAAATGGGGAAAAAATTAATCCAGTTAATTTTTATTTTAATGACCTTACTCCTGAGCAATATGAAAAGATGCTAGAGATTTCTTCTCAAAACAATCAATCATTTGACTAATGACTTTGAATAAAAAGCCAACGGAAAAACTCTTTTATAAAATTAGTGAAGTAGCAGAAATGTTTAATGTTAATATCTCAGCAGTTCGTTTTTGGGAAAAAGAATTTGACATCTTAAATCCACATAAAAACAAAAAAGGAAATCGACTTTTTACACCAAAGGATATTAAAAATATTCAAATTATTTATCATTTACTAAAAGAAAGAGGATTTACTGTTGAAGGAGCTAAAAAGAAATTGAAGGAAAATAAAACAGATACAATTGACAATATTGAAATTGTAACTCACTTAAAAGAGATAAGAAGTTTTTTGGTAAATCTAAGAGAAGAACTCTAAAGGCATTTCTCATTTAGCAAATAATTTTGTATATAATCCTTTACCCCGCTCTCAACAGTAGTAAAGGGTTTTTTATATCCATTATTTTGTAATTTAGACATTTGCCTGAATAAAATATTGGTATTTATCACGAATATCAATTGGAGTATCAATGTATGAAATATTACTTTTAAGATCCATTGCATGAAAAGTTGCAGCTACCAAATCATTAAAAGTACGTGCTTTTCCACTACCAAGATTATAAAGTCCAGTTTGTGATTTTTTAGCCATCATAAAAATAATAACATCAACTACATCTTTTACATATACAAAATCACGCAATTGCTCTCCATCTTTAAACTTAGGATTATGAGATTTAAAAAGTTTCATATCTCCTGTTTTCTTAATCTGATTTACAGCATGAAAAATAACTGACGCCATTCTTCCTTTATGAAATTCATTAGGTCCTTAAAAAACTTGAATCCGGCCCAAAAAGGAGGTTGGCTATCTTGCTTTAATACCCATTTATCAAAATCATTTTTAGAAGTCGCATAAGGCTTAAGAGGTTTTAATTTTTCGACTAAATGATGATCGTCTTCAAAGCCAAATTCACCCAAACCATAAGTTGCTACTGATGAGGCGTAAACAAAAGGAATATCATTCCCAGCGCATATTTTCCATAAACTTTTTGAATAATTCAGATTTAACTTGTCGAAAATAGCAACATCAAATTCAGTAGTATCTGTTCTTGCTCCAATATGATATACTTCTGTTATTTCGTGTGTATTTTGTTGAAACCATGATATGAATTTAGCTCTATTAATTTTGCTTTTAAAGAATTTTCCTTTCAAATTTTTGTTTTTTTCAGCATTTGAAAAATCATCCACCAAAATTAAATTCGTTTTATTCAAACTATTTAGTTTGGCCACCAAACATGAGCCAATAAAGCCTGCTGCACCTGTAACAATTATCATATTACAAAAGTACATTAAAAAATTATACATTTGCTTTAATGAATGAGGCGCATTTCAAGAGTAGTTAGAGAGTGAAATTAACCACATTCTTTAAAAAAATAAACAACTACTCTTAAGTTATGCAAACCTATTGCTATGCAAAATAAAATTATGCAAACACTCTTATTTATAGCAAGATACATCAATTATTTTTTTACTGCAAAAAGCAAGCATAGCGCACAAGCTCCCTTCTTATATGAATTTATCACCAGAGTGTTAAATGATAAGTCTGAAGGACCGGATTGCAAAAAAATTGAACAATTAAGAAAAGAGTTATGTAAATCAAAGCAAACTATAACAATTACTGATTTTGGAGCCGGAAGCCATGTAAATAATTCTAAAAACAGAAAAATAAAAGATGTGGCAAAAAATTCTGCTAAAAATTCAAAATTTGGCAAACTTCTTTACAGAATAATCCAATTCTACAAGCCTAAAAACATCATAGAATTGGGGACATCATTAGGTATAAGCACGCTATATTTAGCAAAAGCAGACAAAACCTCAAAAGTATACACCTTTGAAGGATGCCCAGAAACAGCCAAAATTGCCCAACAGAATTTTAATAAAATGGATGCTGTAAATATCGATATTACATTAGGTAATTTTCAAAATACTCTTCAAGAAAAACTAAAGGAAATCACAACTATTGATTTAGCTTTTATTGATGGGAATCATCAACAGAAGCCTACAATTGCATATTTTGAAGAATGCTTAAAATATGCCAACAACAATACTATTTTTATTTTTGATGACATCCACTGGTCAAAAGGAATGGAAAATGCCTGGAGTTACATAAAATCACATCAAAAAACCACATTAACTGTTGATTTGTTTTATATTGGCATTGTTTTTATAAAATCAGAACTCAGCAAAGAAAATTACACAATACGATTTTAACTATGAAGATTTACACAAAAAAAGGGGATGAAGGGAATACTCAGTTATTAGGTGGAAGTATGGTTAAAAAAAACCATATTAAACTAGAATGCTACGGAACTATTGATGAATTAAATGCCTTTATTGGTAATATTTACGATCAAAAAATTAGTGAGTTCCAAAAAGAAATACTGCTAAAAATTCAAAACCAACTTTTTAATTTAGGTTCTTGTATCGCATTTGACGGCAAAAAAGAGAATATTAAATTACCAAATGTAACAGAACAAAACATTGAAATGCTAGAAAAAGCAATTGATAAAATGGACGCATCTTTACCTATTCTAAAGAATTTTATTCTTCCTTCTGGACTTTCTACAGTATCAAAATGTCATATTGCACGTACAATTTGTAGGAGAGCTGAACGCAATTTAGTTGCTCTAGGGGAAGAAGAAAAAATTAATCCTTTGCACCTAAAATATCTCAATAGATTATCCGATTATTTATTTGTTTTAGCCCGATTCATTTTAATGGAAAACGATATCTCTGCTACTGAGTGGGAAAAAGATTAACAAATTCGCCTCTAATTCAATAAAAAATATACTTTTGCAAAATACTTAAATAGATATTACAATGTATTGGACTTTAGAATTAGCATCAAAATTAGAAGATGCTCCTTGGCCAGCAACAAAAGATGAATTAATTGATTTTGCAATCCGCTCAGGAGCTCCAATGGAAGTAGTTGAGAACTTGGAAGAGCTAGTGGAAGAAGAGCCTGGAATTCAATGGGAGACTATTGAAGATGTCTGGCCGGACTATCCTACAAAAGATGATTTTTTCTTTAATGAAGAAGAATATTAATAAAAAGGTCGAATTCGACCTTTTTTATTTTGCGTGCTCTTGTAAAACAGTACCTTTACTCCCTTAAAATTGAAACAAAAATATGGCAGGTTTTTTAAATATCTTAGGCAAGCTATTTGGTAACAAATATGATAAAGATGTTAAGGAAATAACTCCTGTTGTTGAAGAAATAAATAAACAATGCGAGAATTTAACCTCTTTAACAAATGATGAGCTAAGAAACAAAACCTTAGATTTAAAAAAACAAATTAATGATTTTGTTTCAGGAGAAAGAAAAGAAATTGAGGTATTAAAAGAAAAAGCCAACTCCAAAGATATCCCTGCTGAGCAAAAGGAAGCCTTATACAAAGAAATAGATGGTCTTGAAAAAACCATTCTTGAAAAAATTGAAGAAATACTTAACACTATCTTGCCAACTGCATTTGCAGTTGTAAAAGAAACTTCAAGAAGATTTGCTAAAAATGAATCAATAGAAGTAACTGCATCAGATAATGACAAAGAACTAGCCACAAAAAAAGATTTTGTGAGTGTAACTGGCGAAAAAGCAATCTATCAAACAACTTGGGATGCTGCTGGTACTAAAATTAAATGGGACATGGTTCATTATGATGTTCAATTAATTGGAGGTATTGTTTTACATCAGGGGAAAATTGCTGAGATGCAAACTGGGGAAGGGAAAACTTTATCGGCTACACTTCCTATCTACTTAAATGCACTTACAGGGCTTGGAGTTCATTTGGTAACTGTGAATGACTATCTTGCCAAAAGGGATGCTCAGTGGATGGGTCCTTTATTTCAATTTCATGGATTGAGTATTGATTGTATTGACAATCATCAACCAAATTCTGATGCAAGAAGAGATGCCTATCTAGCAGATATCACTTATGGTACAAATAACGAATTTGGATTTGATTACCTTAGAGATAATATGGCTAAACGCCCTGAGGATTTAGTCCAAAGAAAATTGCATTACACTATTGTTGATGAGGTAGATTCTGTACTTATTGATGACGCTCGTACGCCTCTTATTATTTCAGGTCCTACTCCACAAGGAGATAAGCATGAATACAATGAATACAAACATAAAGTAGACCAGTTAATAAATGCTCAAAGAACATTTGTTACTACTGTAATTGCTGATGCAAAAAAACTTTTAACTGAAGGTGATACTGAAAAAGGAGGACTGAATCTTTTAAGAGCTTTTAGAGGATTACCAAAAAATAAAGCGCTTATTAAATTCTTATCAGAAGAAGGGATAAGAGCTCAATTACAAAAAACGGAAAACTTTTATATGCAAGATCAAAATAAGGAAATGCACAAGGTAGATGCAGAACTTTATTTTGTAATTGATGAAAAATCAAACGCTATCGAGTTGACTGAAAAAGGGCTAGAGCTCATAACAAGTTCAACCGAAAATAAAGATTTCTTTGTGTTGCCTGATGTTGGAGGAAGTATTGCTGAAATTGATAAATCTGACAAAACAGACATCCAAAAAGCACAAGCTAAAGATGAAACTCTAAGAGACTTTGCGGTAAAAAGTGAGAGAGTACATACCATCAACCAATTGCTAAAAGCATATACTCTATTTGAAAAAGATGTAGAATATGTAATCATGGACAACAAAGTGAAAATTGTTGACGAGCAAACTGGTCGTATTATGGAAGGAAGGAGATACTCTGATGGACTGCATCAAGCAATTGAAGCTAAAGAAAATGTAAAAGTAGAAGCTGCAACACAAACTTATGCAACAATTACTTTACAAAATTACTTTAGAATGTATGATAAAATTTCTGGGATGACTGGTACGGCTGAAACTGAAGCTGGAGAATTCTGGGAAATTTATAAATTAGATGTGGTGGCTATCCCTACAAACAAACCAATTGTTAGGGCTGATAAAGAGGATTTGGTTTACAAAACAAATCGCGAAAAATACAATGCTGTAATTGAAGATATTGCAACCCTTACTGAGCAAGGAAGACCTGTATTAGTAGGGACGACATCTGTGGAAATATCAGAGTTACTAAGTACTATTCTCAGAAAAAGAGGAATTAAGCACAATGTACTAAATGCAAAAATGCACCAAAGAGAAGCCGATATTGTGGCTGAAGCTGGTAAAGACAGTGCAGTTACTATTGCAACAAATATGGCTGGTAGAGGTACGGACATTAAATTATCAGATCAGGTTAAAACTGCTGGAGGCTTGGCTATAATTGGAACTGAACGACATGATTCCAGAAGAGTTGATAGGCAGCTAAGAGGTAGATCAGGAAGACAAGGAGATCCTGGTTCTTCTCAATTTTATATTTCTCTTGAAGATAAATTGATGCGATTATTCGGATCAGAAAGAATCGCAAAACTTATGGATAGAATGGGGCTTGAAGAAGGGGAAGTAATCCAGCATTCTATGGTGAGCAAATCCATTGAAAGAGCTCAGAAAAAAGTAGAGGAAAACAATTTTGGGACAAGAAAAAGACTGTTGGAATATGATGATGTAATGAACCAACAAAGAGAAGTTATTTATAAAAAAAGACGACATGCTTTACATGGAGAAAGAATGTCTCTTGATGTCTTAAACATGATTTACGATACTTGTGAAAATATAGTTGATGAACTCCACCAAGCAAAAGATTATGATGCTTTTAAACTTGATTTAATCAGACTATTAGCAACCGAAAGCCCAGTATCTGAAGATGAATTTAAAGATCTATCTACTGATGCAATCACTGAAAAAGTATTTGCCAGTTGTTATAAATCATATCAAAATAAATCAGAAACAATTGCTAAGCAAGCATTTCCTGTTATTAAAGATGTTTATGAAAATCAGTCCGCTACTTATGAAAATATAGTAATCCCTTTTACGGATGGATTAAAAACTTTACAAGTAGTAACCAACCTCAAAGAAGCACACGATACTGAAGGTAGTAATATCTCAGAGGCAATTGAAAAAAGTGTTACCCTTGCAATAATAGATGATATATGGAAGGAGCACTTAAGAGAGATGGATGACTTGAAGCAGTCAGTACAAAATGCGGTCTACGAACAGAAAGATCCTCTATTAATTTACAAATTTGAATCCTTTAATTTATTTAAATCTCTTATTGGAAAAGTAAATAAAGACATTGTTTCTTTCTTGCTAAAATCGGGCTTACCATCACAGGTAAATGCCAGACAAGAACAAAATCCAAAACTACAAAATACAAACCTTCAAATGAGCAGGCCTGAATCTGTTGTACAAAACCCAAACAATCCTCACCAGCAAAAACCAAAAGCACAACCAATAAGAGCTGAGGAAAAGATAAATAGAAATGCTGAGTGTCCTTGCGGAAGTGGTAAGAAATATAAAAAATGTCACGGCAGCTAGAAAAAACAAGTAGCACAAAATTCATCAAATATATATTTTATCTCTTTGTACTACTAAATGTACAATCCTGTAAAACCTATAAACTTACTGCTAACAAGGAAGATATTCCAAAACAGGATTTTGACATAAATTTAGTAAGCGAATCTCCTAACTATTCCGAAATAAAATATTGGGTAGAGCATCCCCAAAAAGAAATGCATTACGCAAGCATGCCAAAGAACTACCCCGACAGCTTATATAAATTTAATC
>CAMBDW010000015.1 GCA_945865535.1 Chryseobacterium gleum
TTAGTGATTTATTTGCTTTTACAAACATAACCAAATAAAATCAATTGGTTATCTTTTGAATTTTGTATTATTGCACATAACCAACTGTTGTACGCAAGCTGTAAAAAACATTATACTTAATTAAAGTCCATAAAATATGATAAAAAAAATAATAACATTCTTACTACTGCTAATTTCAATAAACGCTTACTCTCAAATACGTGATAAGTACGACACAAAGGAAATTGTAAGGGCAGGTGCAAAAGTATGTCTTGGGAATGAATTTGATAAATATGATACAAAAGAAATAATAAGAGAAAATCCTGATTTAGTGACAGTATTAGTGACAAAATTTGATAAGTATGACACTAAAGAATTTATTAGAGCAGGCGCGAAAGTTATTCTTTGCAATAACGAACTAGACAAATATGACATAAAAGAAATAATTAGAGAGAGTCCAAATCTTGTAACAGTTATCGTAACCAAATTTGACAAGTATGACACAAAAGAATTTGTTAGAGCTGGTGCAAAAGTTATAATTAGAAACCTTGCTCTTGACAAATATGATTTAAAAGAAATAATTAGAGAAGAACCAAATTTGGTTACCGTTATTGTAATAAATTTTGATAAGTATGACACCAAAGAAATTGTTAGAGCAGGTGCGAAAGTCATACTTGCTAATGAACTACTTGACAAATACGATATTAAAGAAATTATTAGAGAAGAACCAACATTAGTAACTGTTATAATTATGAAATTTGATAAATACGACACCAAAGAATTTATTAGAGCTGGTGCCAAAGTAATACTGAATAACCAATTTGATAAATATGACATCAAAGACATTCTAAATTAAGACATTAAGTATGCCAGCGTACAACATGGGTTTGGCAAAAGTGGGGCTTTAGTACTAGGCTGAACATTTGTAGTTTCTATTAGCTTTTGTACTAAATTTGAACTTTAGTGCTTTCTAAACCCCACCTTCGCCAAGCCCAAAAACGTTATCTGCCATTCTTGGGCGACAGTGCTAACTTGAAACATTATAGCTTTGAACCAACAAAAAAAAATCAAAATGAACACAAAAAGAACCTCAACGAATATTTTTATGACAGTATTTCTATTACTATTCGTAAGTAAAATTTTTGGACAATGCTTGGGAAACGAACAAGCGTTTAAGGATTATTACAAAAAGAGCATCTCTACACTTGACCCAATTGAGGGCATTTGGTCGTCTAATAGCACAACTAAAGTTTATAATCAATACAATCAACTTCTTGACAGCAAGTATAATCCTCAAGCTGCTCAATGGGCAATGATTACAGACGGCTATAGGTTTAAGTCATGCTCAATTGGTGATAATACTGTTTACGGCACAGTCATTTTCAGCAAGACCGCAACGACTGGAGTTTATTTATATCAGAATACTTTTTCTGGCAGTTATGCTATTGCAAAGGCAAACGCCATTATTTCTTCGGGTGGGTTGCTTGAATATTCTTATGAAGTCCCTAAGGAAGAATTAATTTACACGTTTGGTGATAAATATATCAGTGGAATGTCAATAACTGTTGAAATAAAAATGATTAAGCTTTTTCCTACCTTAGAAGATATTCAAAAATCTTCTCCCTCATCTGGAACAGGTTTTGCGATTAGCACTGATGGTTTCATTGTAACAAATCACCATGTTGTAAATAGTGCAACCAACATAAATGTGCGGGGCATTAATGGTGACTTTTCAAAAACATACAAAGCCAAAATAATCGTTGAAGATAAAAACAACGATTTAGCTATAATTAAAATTGACGATTATAGTTTTACATCTCTTGGCGTAATTCCATATTTAGTTCAAAGTAAATCGTGTGATGTTGGTTGTTCAATTTTTTGTATGGGTTATCCTCTGAGAGCAACAATGGGCGATGAAGTAAAATTGACTAATGGTACAATAAGTTCTAAATCTGGATTTCAAGGCGACATTACTACTTATCAGATTACCGCTCCTGTTCAACCGGGTAATAGTGGCGGACCATTGTTTGACGACAAAGGAAATTTAATCGGGATTATTAATGCAAAGCATTTAGGTGCAGAAAATGTTTCTTACGCCATTAAAACTTCTTACTTGTTGAACCTAATTGATATTATGCCAACCACCCCGAAACTTCAATCATTAAATACCCTTGCAGGAAAAACACTTTCGGAACAAGTGAAAATTATCAAAAATTTTACTTACATAATTGAGACGAATTAACCAATTATCCACCATACCTTAGAGACTTAAAAAGCTCAAACTGACTGCAAGAAACAAACAGACATGAGACCAGTAATATCACTTTTAATCGGTTCAGGTTTTTCAATTCCTGAAGGACTTCCAGGCGTTGGAAAACTGAACAAACGCCTTTCTAAGATTGACGAAAGTGAAATTTTAATTCACACAGACCAAAGAGCAATTTTTCTAAACGGGCAAGACGATCCTAACCGTTGGTCAAGGTGGGATGAAAGAATTTTTCTTCAAGAGTTTCTTGAATTTTACAGTTCAGAAATTCTCAAATCGCCTGACGAATTTCATTACGAAACTTTTTACGACTTCTATTCAAGTTACTTAGCAAGTCACGAAAACAAAGAGGTGATTGAAGATTTTTACAAGAGGTTTAACGAAAAACATTTTAAAGGTTCGGACAATCACAGAGATTGCTACAACAGAATTTCGGACTTCAACCGCAGTTACAATCAATTATTAGCATCACAACTTCACAAGTCAAAATACTTTGAAGATATAAGCACACTCAACTACCCACCGTATGACTCTTTCATTGGATTTTTAAGAGAGTTGCTTAAATCATGTGACATTAAATTTCATACGCTAAATCACGATTTGTTTTTTGATTGGCTTGGACATCATCATTCAGACCTGTGGCAACACTTTACTGATGGTTACCAACTTGAAGGTTCACCTTTCTATGGAACGGTGAGTTATGACTTCAACCATAACACACCAAACAAAGTCCATAAAAGTTACTATGTAAAACTTGAAAGATTTATTGACAAATTTGACAAACCACTTGCACTTTTCAAACTTCATGGAAGTGTTTTCAATACTATTGTTTATACCCCACTACCGGAACAAAAAAGAATAAGGTTAAAAGACAACTACGGAATTTATCAATTCTTTATGGAAGTAAGTGATGCGAAAACAGGTGAGCCAAGATTGGAGCACTTGTGGGACGAAGTTGCTCCTGATTTTTTAAGCGGAACAACTAACAAAACAAGATACTATTCGGGAGACCCTTATTATAAAAATCTCTTCAAGCATTTTGAAAACAACCTTACTGCATCAGAGTATCTGATAGTTATTGGTTACGGCTTTCAAGACAGTGGAATAAACGAATACATTGAAAAGAATTTTCTGTCAAGAAACAAACCAATGATTGTCATTGACCCGAATAAACCGAATACAGATTTGTTAGACAAATACAAAGCACTGCATATTCCAAAGGGAGTAACGCAAGTTACTTACAACGAATATTTGAAACTCACTCCAACCATTTTAAAGGAGAACTAATCCCATCTTTTTAAAATGGTTGACAGAATAATAAAAGTGGTTATTGCTTCACCTTCGGATGTTGTCAGCGAAAGAAAATCTTTGCTTGATAAACTTCAATCATACTTTACAAGATTTCAATACGAAGACCTTTGCCATGCAAGAATTGTAGTTACTGGTTGGGAAGATGTTCCTTCGCAATCAGGATATACTCAAGACATAATAAACTCAACACTAATTAAAGATGCAGATATAGTATTGGCATTATTCAGACATACCCTTGGCAATCCAACAATAAATACCAAAACTGGAAAAGACCGTTCTCCTTCTGGAACAGCAGAGGAGTTGCGTTATGCATTGAACCAAAACAAGAAAAATAAAAAGCCGCTTGCAATGTTGTTCTATTACGAATTTCCACCGAGATTAAATTTATTTTCCTTCAAAGCAAAAGAGGAATGGAATAAATTGCAAGAGTTTAAGGAAGAAATCAGGACTGAAATAAGGCACAAACTTTATGATGATGACGAAGATAAATTACTAAGGACAGTTTGCGATGACATCTGTGCAAACATTAGAAATCACAAACTGTTTATTGAAGAAGAAACAAAATGACTGCAAAATTTGAGACGACACGACTTCGGATGAACAGTAGAACGGCAGATAACAAGGGCTTAAAAGAAATGGCGGGTGAAGTGGTTAATAAAACATTTGTGCATCTAATAAACAGTTGTGGTAGGTTGACAGTTCGTGCTTCTAAACCGCCACTTCTTTAAGCCCCAAACCGTTATCAGCCATTATTGCGCTCCGAACAAACTGTATCGCTAATTCATATCTTATAATTCTAACTATAAACTACATAACTTATGACAAACAAACTTACATCAGCGATTCTTGCAATCTCACTCTTATTGAGTTTTACAACTTATGGACAACAGGATAGTACAAAAAAGAGGACTTATAATCCGAACCTGCAAAATCTTAAAGATGTAATCAACAGTGCTAATTTTGACAGAACATCTTGGTCATTATATGGTAATTACAATGAAACAAAGTACGCTCCTACAAAAGCTGAAAATGTAATGCAGGACATTGACCAATTTCTAAGTAAAAACAAAACTACAGATGAAAGAAATGGAGAGGTTGCTGAATTCAATTTGGTAAAAAAATATCGTAACAATATTGATTCAACATTTCAACAATTACAACTATTCGGAACAGACCAACTTGGACAGTTTTTTTACCTAAAGCCAAGCTCTATTCCCATTCGATTTGCATTGTATGGTGATACAGCTTTGACAATGTTAATTTCTGGAATTTATATTGACAATGTTTATAACACTCTCAAATTAACATCTCGACAGCGTGCAACAAAAGTCATTACTTCATATCTTCTCCCACAATTAAAAGTTTTTGCCAAAAGTTTCTCGAATAAAGAAATTAAATATTTCGGCTTCGCTGCTGTTTACGTTAGTAAAGATTTTGCAAGCAATTCAGCACTTGCAACTAAGGCGGAATTTGTTTCTTTTGTTGCTCCTTCAAGTATAATTAAAAAGTACGCAACAGGTGATTTAACCGAAGATGAATTGGTAAATTCTGCTGATGTTTATGTTTCTGATAGAGATATGGTCGTTGATGTAAAAAAAATAAAGATTACTCTTGAATGAAACGATACATTTCCATAGTATTAGTATAACGGCTGATAACAGTTAGATTAAAGAAATAAAAAAAAGAAGGGCTTTGAGAGGTAAACAAACAGTTGAGCTTCTAATAAACAGTGTAGGTAAACGAACAGTGGTGCTTCTAAACCCTTCTTTTTTTTACTTCTTTAATCCCTTCTTCGTTAGTGGCAAGTGTAAAAGATGACAATAACAACATAAAACAATAATCTAAATTCAAATTATGTTATTCTAAACTCAATCGGTCAACAAGTTTTATCCGGACAATTAATTGACAACTTAAACACCATTGATATTTGACATTTGTCTGTAGGATTTTATTTAATCCAAATTGGAGAGACAGAAAGACATTCTTATAAATTGATGAAGAATTAAAACCCATTCAAATATTCAAACCTATAAAATTGTAATTGATAGATAATATAATGTACAGCAATAGAAAAGCACTTTTTAAGATTTTAGCAAAAATTAATAAAGTGATTTTTCCCTCATTATATAACAAAGATATTCCGAGATTAAAGGTTTACGAGAAAGTAATTTTAGGATATAGGTATTGGATTACAAAAAATAGTTTGCAGTTATTCTTCCGGAACTAAGACAGGTAGTTCTTCATCTCTTTCTGTTTCTAAACTTTGGAATGTATATTCGAAATCAAAAATTTGCCACTCCAATTGATCGCTTTGTTTTAGCAATAGATTCTCGCTATGATTTTTTGTTTTAGAATACTTTACATCATATTCTATCATTACATAAAAGCCATCTTCAAAGCCTTCTAATTCACTTTGGAAGTAAGTATTTTTCACAGTTCTACTTTCAAGATTTCCAAATTCATCCATAAGCATTGATATTTGGCTTAGCCAATCTTCAAGGGTAGCGCGACTTTTTAGCACATCAGAAAGCTTGCTATATGATTGTGCATATTGGCCATTATTGATATCATTCCACCACTCTAAGCCTACTTTATTTGCGTCTTTTATATAGGTGTCAGTATATTTCTGAGCAGATACATTATTGAAAGATAATAGGCCGATAAAGAGAATAATTAGCTTTTTCATTAGATTTTTTTAGGTTTTGTAAAGGTAATTATTTCCATACTTTTTCAAAGCATTTTATTTAAAAAACGCATTTTACTAGATTAAATTGTAATTTTATTGTTTTAAAACCTCCAATATTTAACGAAAATCAATCTGTTTTGATTAAAAGTTATTAACTATTTAATCTAGTAGAAATTTAAGCTATATCTAGTAAAACTTATCTGTTCTTCTAAAATTACAAATAATTTAAAATCAGTTAGTTATGTATTTTAGTTAATATCTTAATTCTTAGTAATTATTTTTAAAAGAGTTGCTATCAAGTGCTAGGCAAAACGCCAGTTATTAACAATAAAAACTAATCTCTATCTAGTAAAATTAAATTTGTAAGGTTTTTCTTCTATATTAGTGGCTGTAAAAATAGTATTAACCAAAATAATTAATCATGTCATTTCAACACAAAAACAAAAAAGGAACAAATTACCACCTAAACTGTAAAGATGTTAAGTTAAAATCAACAGGAAGAGTACAAAGAATCTATTACTTTTCAAAAGATGCTAGAACTACGGCTTGTGCTAAGCCTGATGGCTACAATGTAAAAGAAAATGCAAGAACAGGATTACCATTTTTGACAAAGAAATAGTAATTTAAATATTTCTAAAAAGAAAAGCCCTAACTTTGTTAGGGTTTTTTTTTATCCAATTTTTTCTTCTTAATCTCTTAACATTGCAACATAGTATAAAAGGTATGTAACTGCTGCAAGTGCAGCCACTACATAAGTACTAGCCGCCCATTTAAGAGCATCACTAGCATAAGTCAATTCTCTATCTCCTGTAATACCAGAAGATTTTAACCAAACTAATGCTCTTGAGCTAGCATCAAATTCAACAGGAAGTGTGACTAATGTAAATGCGGTAACTACAGCCTGTAAAAGGATAAATATTTTTAGCATATTTTCCCATCCTAAACCAAGAAAACTCCCTCCAAATATACCAATAATAAAAACAGTTCCCATCATGCTGTTGCTAAAGTTTACTATTGGAACCATTTGTGATCTCATTTGTAGCCAAGTATATGCTCTAGCGTGTTGTACTGCATGGCCACATTCATGTGCGGCAACTGCAGCTGCTGCAACATGTCTTCCTTGATATACATCTGGGCTTAAGTTGACTGTTCTATCCATAGGATTGTAATGGTCGGTTAATTTTCCAGGAACGGAAATAACTTTTACATCACGAATGCCATTATCGGAAAGCATTTTTTCAGCAATTTCTTTCCCGCTCATACCTGAAAGTGTTGGTATTTGACTGTACTTCTTAAATTTACTTTTTAATTTTGAACTTACAATTCCACCTACTATCATAAATCCTATCATTATTACCCAAATCATATTTTTTTGTTTTAGTTTTTATGCAAAATTAGAAAAAAATCCTAATTACTATACAACATTGTAGTAGTTTTGTAGTATTAAAAATTAAAAATGAAAAAGCCTTTAATTTTAGTTGTAAATGATGATGGTATATCTGCTAAAGGTATTCGTAATTTAATACGGATTATGAATGATTTTGGCGATGTAGTTGTTGTTGCTCCTGATAGTCCTCAGTCTGGCAAGGGTCATGCTATTACTATTGAAGCAACTATTAGATGTGATAAAGTGGAGATTGATAATGGTTCGCAAAAAGAATATGCTTGTAGTGGAACTCCAGTAGATTGTGTGAAATTGGCAGTAAATCAAATTTTAGATAGAAAGCCAGATTTGTGCGTTTCTGGTATAAATCATGGATCCAACTCTTCCATTAATGTGATTTATTCAGGTACCATGTCGGCAGCAGTGGAGGGTGCTTTAGAAGGTATTCCTTCCATAGGATTTTCTCTTTTAGATTATGCTCATAATGCTGATTTTTCAGAGGCTGAATCATATATTAGGAATATCACAAAACAAGTTCTTAAGCATGGATTAGATAGTGGTGTTTGTCTTAATGTGAATATTCCTAAATATATTGAAGGGAAAAAGTTAAAAGGACTAAAAGTATGTAGGCAAGCTAAGGCAAATTGGGAAGAAGAATTTGAGGAAAGGATTGATCCAAAAGGTAGAACTTACTATTGGCTTACAGGAAAATTTGTCAATTATGATAAAGGTACCGATACTGATGAGTGGGCTTTAGCCAATCATTATGTTTCAGTGGTGCCTGTACAATTTGATGTAACGGCTCATTCTTCTTTGTCGTCCGTAAATAAATTATTACTTGATGAATAAAGACATTGTAAAAGGATTTTTTATTGGAATAGTAGCACCTATAGCTGCATTTGTAGTATATGTAGCATTCTTTACTGAAGATTCTGATCCTATAGGTATGTATAAGCAAATTATTGAAATGGGGAAGTTATCTCACGTTATTAGTTTGAGTATTTTGATAAATCTACTGATATTCTTTATGAATATTAAAACCAATAGAGATGAGCAGGCAAGAGGAATTTTGTTTGCTACACTATTTTATGGTATTGCTATTGTTATTATAAAATTCTTTTAGTGTGAGGTATTACATTGTTACTGGCGAGCCTTCTGGTGATATGCATGCTGCTAATTTGGTAAATGAGCTAAAAATTATTGATAACAATGCTGTTATTAGAGCTTGGGGAGGAGAGCGATTAATTGCACAAAAAGTTTCTCTTGCAAAAAACATCAATGAAACTGCTTTTATGGGGCTTTGGAGTGTTCTAAAGAATTTAAGGGCTATTAAATCCAATTTAGATTTCTGCAAGCAAGATATTTTGGATTTTAAAGCTGATGCCTTGATTTTAGTGGATTATCCAGGCTTTAATTTAAAAATAGCGGAATTCGCTAAAAAAAACGGAATAAAAGTATGCTATTATATCTCTCCAAAAGTTTGGGCTTGGAATAAAAGTAGAATTTCAAAAATCAAGAAATTTGTTGATCATTTATTAGTGATTTTCCCTTTTGAGGTGGAGTTTTATAAAAAGCATGGGGTAGAGGTAACTTATCTTGGAAATCCGTTATTGGATGAAATTAATAAAGGAAATTTTAGTTTTACTTTTAATTCAGATAAACCAATTATTGCTTTACTTCCTGGAAGTAGAAAACAAGAGATTGAAGCTATACTTCCTAAGATGTTATCAGTAGTTAATGATTTCCCAGATTATCAATTTGTAATTGCAGCAACGAATACTTTTTCAGAGAAGTATTATCAAGATTTCATTAAAGGTGAAAATGTTTCTTTAGTTTTTAATCAAACTTATGGACTTTTAGAGCACTCAAAATATGCCTTAGTTACTTCTGGTACTGCTACTTTAGAAACAGCACTTTTTAAAGTACCACAAGTAGTTTGCTATAAAACCAACTGGCTCACTTATATTATTGCAAAATCGCTTATCAAAATTGATTATTTATCTCTAGTAAATATTCTAATGGACAAAGTAGTTGTTAAAGAACTCATTCAATCACAATTTAATAAAGAAAATTTAAAAATAGAATTAGAGCTTCTTTTTAATCAAAGAGAAAGAATAGTAGCGGATTATGATAAACTTGGTGATTTGCTAAATAAGAAAGGAGCTTCAAGAAATGCAGCTGAGTTTATTCTAAAGACTATTTAGATGCTTTATATTCTGTAATCTTTTTCTTGCTCAGTTGAAGTTTTCTACATTCACCCGGTATTACATTAATCTCTGTGTAATCGTAATCTGCAATTGGCCCATTATCTGGATATGCTTGCCATGAGAATGTTCCTAAATTATTGTTGTAATTTCCATTCCAGTATAATGTTGCTGTAAGTGTTGATCCATCACCTTGTGGTAAGCAATTAGGTGGACTAGTCCAATAAAAATCATTAGTTATATTTCCAATATAGTTATTATAGCTATCGTAAAATGAATAATAAGATATTCCCCAATTAAGCATGTATTGAGATGCACTATAATCAAGATAATAGACTAAGTTAGCGCTGTATTGACATGCATTAATTTGCTCTAAATTAGCCTGTGGATCGAAATTGTTTGCTGCGGGGTCAGTGCAACCATAAATACCATATAAACAACTCCCATCATTTGTAGTAGCCAGCGGGTTAAAATTAAGTGCTAAAGGATCGGTGCAACCATAAATATAATATAAACAACTCCCATTATTTGTATTAGCTTGCGGATTAAAATTGTATGCTGCTGGGTCAGTGCAACCATAAATATAATATAAACAAGTCCCATCATTATTATCTGCATCTGCGTTATAATTTATAGCAGATGGATCGGTACATCCATCAATTTGAATTTCAACAACACAAGAGTTTAGTAATGTAGCAATGATAGTTAATAAGAATATGTTTTTCATAATTTTATTTTTTGGTAAATATAATAGTATTTCTTTCAAATTAAATATTTGATAAATTCTACTCTTTAGACTGTTAAGTACATTGATTTTTAGTAAGGAAATGTAGTGGAACTGGACCTGATTTTATTCTAAAGACTATTTAGATGCTTTATATTCTTGAATTTTCTTAAATGTTAATTCCATAGGTAGGCAGTTATTTGCTAAGATTACATCAGTTCCACTATAATGTATCGTACCCGAACCATCCCTCACAGTCCAAGTGAATGTAGAACTTAATGAATTTTGCCATTCTAGAGTGAAATGAACAGCATCAGGATCAATAGGGTAGCAAACAGGCACGTAAGTAAATCCTAAATTAGCCTGAAGAGTACCTACATAAGTATTTCCAACATAAACATCTAAAAAGTTTATTCCTAAATTATCAAAATATACTGCTGCCGCTACATCTTCATAAAATACTACATCAGCTTCATATTCACATGAAAAGTATGGAAGTGCAATATTATAATTTGTTGCATATGGATCCGTACAGGTATAAAAACAACTCCCATTATTATTATCTGCATTAGAGTTATAGTTATCAGCATATGGATCGGTACACCCATCAATTTTAACTTCAACAACACAGGAGTTAAGTAATGTAGCAAGGATAGTAAATAAGAGTAGGTTTTTCATAATTTTATTTTTGGCAAATATATAAATATTTTTTATTAAAATTCTCCTCCACTTTCCTCTTTAATATCATCATTTTTAATATTGGTTTTATTATTGGCATCTTTAAAAGTTAATTTTCCAAAAGTATAATTAAAACTAATACCAAAAGAGCGGAAAGTTTGATTGCGCTCAGAATCTAAGCTGAAGTTATCTCCTTTAAGATTAGTGCTAAATACTTTGTATTTATTGAAAGGTTCAATAATATGCAATCCTAAAGAACCTCTTTTGTTTTTAAAATCTTTTTTAACTCCAAAACTCATCATGCTAAATGAAGTTGAAGTTCCTTGTATAGTTTGTTCATCTGAGCTGTAAAAGCCCCATCCCTCAATTTTCCAATTTTTACCCAGATCATAATTTACTCCAAAATTGTAGCTGTATAGTAAGCCACTGGTAAGAGATTCTTCTTTACCATCTATATTTGCGGAACCAGTATATTGATATAAATCGAATCCGGAACGAATATTTAGCTTTTCAAAACGTAAGGAACCAAAATAACTACATCCATAAGTAGTACTTGATCCTATATTCTCAAAAACAACTTTTGTTGTATCCCCAACAATTCTAGTATATGATTCAATAATATCTTTGGTGTTCTTAGCGTATAGAGAATAACTTCCTTGATATTTTTTTCCAAACTTATTGTAGGACATTTCTAATTGATGTGTGCTAGAAGGTTTTAAGTTAGGATTTCCTTCTGTAATGCTAAAATTATTGGTTCTAAGGGTGTTTGGGTTAATATTTTTTATTCCAGGTCTAGAAATACGATTGTTATAACTTAGTTTTAGGGATTCTGCTTGGCTAAAATTTTTAGATACAGTTAAGCTGGGTAATATATTTCCATAAGAATTATCAAATGAATCTTCAGGTTTAGATTTCCAATCTCCATTAATCATAGTCATCTCGTATCTGATTCCTGCTTTTAAACCAATATCTGAAGGGAAAACCCAATCAGATGAGATATAGCTTGATACTACTTTCTGATTGTAATTAAAAATATCTTGAGGAGATCGGAAGGCGTTATCCGTAGAGGAAGTTGTATTAACAATCTCTCTATCTCTATTTACCAATTTTGTACCTACTTCAAGTTTGTTTTCTTCCATAAATGGATAGGAATAATCCAATTGAAAAGTGGTTTCTATTTCCTTTTCATCATTATCTGTACTGTATTGTAAAGTATCATTTTTGTTATTAATAATATCATCATCTCCTAGGCTTCCACCTATTTGGAATGATATACTTAACTCTTGTTCCTCTTTGTCAAAGGTTTTAATATAGTCAGTACTCCATTCTATGTTTGTGGTTTTTCCACTTGTTTCTAAGTATGTCTCATAAGTTTTGTTTAAAGCAGGATTAGTATTTGTATAAAAATACTCAGTAGTGTCATTACTAAATGAATTTCTTCCTGAAATACGAATATCAGAAGTTAGTCGGTTATAAGCATTGATGTCATAAAACATATTTATCGAGCCTCTGTATCCAATCCATTGACTAAAAGTATTACTTGTATCAATCAAGCTATTGATACTATCTTTTACGATAAAGCCGAGACTATCTTTGTTTATCCAATCTTCTCTTTTAGAGTTAGAATCTCCAATTCTTGGCCAACTCCAATGTCCACCTCCTCTTGCTGAAAAGCCAAATCTCCCTTTGCTAGTACTCAGGCTAAAATCCTGGCGATTCATTCGGGTTCCAACAGAACTACCAAGCGTACTTTTGTAACCGTCAATTACTTTTCGTTTAGTTATAATATTTACTACACCAGCATCTCCTTCACCATCATATTTTGCTCCTGGACTTGTTATAATTTCTACACTTTTTATTTCATTTGCAGGTATCATCTGCAAAGCTGTGGTAATATCAGAAGAGAAAAAAGAAGAAGCCTTACCATTTACTAAGAATTTAATATTTTTAGATCCCCTTAAACTTACTTCTCCTTCAAGGTCAACAGTAAGTAAGGGTGCTTTCCTTAGTACATCTGTAGCATCATTTAAGCCCTCATTCATATCATTTTCGGCATTATAAACAACCTTGTCAATCTTATTTTCAAATATTGCTTTTTGTTCTTTAATAGTTACTTCTGATAACATCTCAGCATTAGCAACTAGTAATATGTCGGCAAGAGTTATATCTGGTTTCTTTTTGGTGAGTTCAAAATCAATATTTTGAATATCATATCCTAAATAACTTACACTAATCTGATAATTACCTGAACGAATTTCGTTCATATAGAATTTTCCTTTTGAGTCGGTAATTGTTCCCTCAATGATTTTTTCCCATTTAGTATTAGTGAGGCTTATGTTAGCGTATTCAAGAACTTCTCCAGTTTTACTATCAATAATCTTACCACTGATACTTCCTTTTATATAATCTTTGGAATTATCTTTACCAGAACCATTCCAATTTCCGCCTCCACCGCCACCACGACCTTTTTCTTGTGCGATAGTTAGAAATGGCACAATAATTGCAATAAGTAAAATATGTTTCATATAATTTCTAGTGTTATAGAGTTGATAAAGTGTTATTTTTTTTTAGAAGGTATTTCACATGCCCAATCGAATAAACTTCTTTCTTTGATTATCTCTGCGACTCCTTGAGGAACAGCATGCTCCCAGTTGCCTGTTTGACATGCTTTAATTTTATTGAGTATATCTTTAGAGAAAATTCCTAATAGATCCGCATTATATTGTAAGTCTTCAATTCTTCCATTTGAGTGTAAATAGTTATATAAATCTCTTACTCTTGGATGAATTGGAATGTTATTACTGTTTAATAATTCCGTTTTTTCATTTGGTTTATAAGGATAGAGATAAAATTTAATATCTCTAGTAAAGATAACTCCAAAGGCCTCCATTATTCCGCCATTTAAGTTGCGGTAATATTGCTCCTCAAACATATCCATCAAATTATCAACACCTAAAATAACTCCCATTCGTGATTTTGTAAACTGAGATAAATATTCAATAATCTTATAGAATTTTTTATAGTTTGAAATCATTACAGTGTAACCTAAGGAACACAATATATCTGCTCTATCAAGGAAATCCTGTTCATCCACCTCTCCCTCAGCTTTAAGGTTACTGAGAGTAATCTCAAATAGAATTTGAATGTCTTTTTTTGCCACTTTATTCGTGGCCTTGAATTTCTCCAAACCCTTTTCAAGCATGTCAATATTTACCTTTGTTACAGGGCGAAAACTGCCTCTCATTGTAAGAATATTCTTTTTATAGAGAATGTCAGATGGCTGTTTGTTCATGCCATCAGGAGTAAAGATAACTGCATTCGTCATTTTCTCCTTTACCAAAGTTAAACTAAGCAGTCTATTGTCAATATTTTTAAATGCAGGACCAACTACCTCCACCATATTAATTTCAAATTGTTCTTTATCTAATGAGTCATAGGTTCTTTTTAAAATTTCTTTTGGATCCGTTTCATTAAAACAAGCGTGAAGTATGTTTGTTCCTATAATTCCTATAGTTTCTTGTTGCAACTTTGCATCTTGATCGTGTAATATAATATGTATAATAAAATCTGAAGGTTTTTCATCTGGAGAATTTTGGAATCTCAAGCCTATCCAGCCGTTTCCTTCTACTGTTTTTGAATAATTAGTGGTTGTGATTGTATCAGCATAAACAAAGAATTTGGTGTTTTTGTGCTTGTCTCTATCTAGTCTTTTGTCAAGTAATTGGTATTCATGATCCAACATTTTTTCTAACCTAGATTTACAAACATATCTTCCATCTGCTTCTTTTCCATATATAGCATCAGAAAAATCCCTATCATAAGCTGACATAGTTTTTGCAATTGTACTAGAGGCAGATCCTGCTTTAAAGAAATTCCGAGCTACTTCTTGACCTGCCCCAATCTCAATAAATGAACCGTAGATTGTATCATCTAAGTTTATTTGCAATGCCTTTTGTCCTGCTGTTAAGGTTACATTATTTGTCATTAAATAATATATTTAAAATTGGGTGCAAATTTACGCAGATATTTACTAAGACAGAACATTTATCTATTAATTTTACCCAACCAGATGATTAGTAAAATGAAGATAACTTTATTAGGTACAGGAACCTCACAAGGAGTTCCTGTAATTGCTTGTGATTGTAAAGTATGTAAATCAGTAAACCTAAAGGATAATAGGTTGCGTTCATCTGTAATGATAGAAGTTGATAATCAAACTTTAGTAATAGATACTGGTCCTGATTTTAGACAACAAATGCTAAGAGAGCAAGTGGAAAAGGTAGATGCCGTTTTATTTACCCATCATCATAAAGATCATGTGGCAGGCATGGATGATATAAGAGCTTTTAACTATAAATGGAAAAAGGATATGCAAATTTATTGTACTAACGTCACTGAAAAGGCTCTAAGAAAGGAATTTCCTTATGTCTTTTTTGAAGATAAGTACCCTGGAACTCCTAAAGTGAAAATAAATAGTATCGTAAATAAAGCTTTCAAAATTAATAACACTACTATTATTCCTATTCAAGCAAAGCACTATATGATGCCAATTTTTGGTTTTAGAATAAATAATTTTGTCTATCTTACAGATGTAAGTTCTATTTCAGATAAAGAAAAAGAAAAAATGAAAGGTGCGGATTTGATTGTTTTAGATGCGCTCAGAAAAGAAGAACATCTTTCTCATTTTAATTTACAGCAAGCCTTAACATTATTAAAAGAGCTAAAACCTAAACAAGCATTACTTACTCATATATCTCATTATATGGGACTGCATGATGAAGTGAATAGTGAACTTCCTAATTCCATTAAATTGGCTTATGACGGACAACAAATAACTTTAAGCTAACCAAGATTAAAATTTCTCATTAAAGTATTTTTGTAAAAAGAATAGCTTATTTTTACAAAAAATTATTTTAAGATGAGAAAAATACTAGTTTGCCTTTTTAGTTCCATTATTACACTAAATTCATTTGCTTCAAAACACAATCATATTGATGAGAATGAAGTGCGATATATCAAAGAAAATATGGTTCTTAATCCACAATATCAAGAGCTTTTAAGAAACAGTCAATTGTGGCAAAATTTTAGAACAAATCATTCAGATTGGTTTGTAATTTTTAATGAAAATAATCAATTGCCTCATAGAGCTTTTGGAGCACCAATAGCGGTAAATGATTTGCAATCATTTTTAAGTACACAAAATTTTATATTGCCAAATGATTTAAGAGAATTATCAGTTGTTAAGAATGACAAGCACATTAATAAAACATATGTCCAATACTATAATAACTTAGAAGTTGTAGGCAGTAAGTTGTATGCTAAATTTACTCTTAATAATGAGTTGATTGCTTTTGGTTTGGATGTGTTTAATGACATCAATATTAGTGTAACTCCTGTATTAAATGAGCAGGGTGCTATTAATGGAGCAACTTCTAATATTACAACAAATATAACTGATGTTTTAGTGAGTAATGATTTAAAGATATTAGCTATCCCAACGTATAGAAAATACGATTATCGTTTGGTTTATGAAGTTACTTTTTCTACTAGAATAGCAGAAGGTCCAGCAAATTATATTTGTTATGTAGATGCAAGTACTGGCGAACTTTTAATGCGTAAAAACAAAGTAATGTATGAAGCGCCTCCTACAGGAACAGCTACAGTTTCTGGTGCGGTATATCCAACGAATCCATATAATCCCTCAATTACTCAGAATTTTAAATATTTAAAAGCTATTGATCAAACTACGAGTACAAATTATTATACTGATAACAATGGAGATGTAGTCTTGCCAATGAATATCGGAACCCAAGTTAGGTACAAGCTTGAGGGCCTGTATGCTGATGTGCAGACCGCTGGAAGTACAGCTGATATTTTTCAAAACTTAGCTGCTACGAATAGTATAGTGTTTGATAATTCTAATTCTACAATTCAAGAAAGAACTGCATATCAAGCTGTAAATAATATTCACGATCACTTAAAAGTAGTATTTCCAACTTTTACAGGATTAGATAGTCCCATGGAGACTAATATTGATGAAACAGGCAGTTGTAATGCTTTTTTTGATGGTAGTTCAGTTAATTTTTATGCACAGGGAGGAGGTTGTCATGCAACTGCAAAAATTGCTGATGTTGTTTATCATGAATATGGGCATGCCATCAACAATGCAAGGTATAACTCTGGATCTGGAATGCAAAATGGGGGATTGAATGAAGGATTTGCTGATGTTTGGGCATTATCATTAACGGCATCACCTGTACTTGGTTTTGGCTGGGACTTAGTAGATCCTACTATTTATGTTAGAAGATATGATCAGGATAGAAAAGTATACCCTCAGGATTTAGTAGGACAGGTGCATGCTGATGGGGAAATAATTGCAGGCTCATTCTGGGATTTATATCTAAATCTTAATAATATGTCCCAAATGCTTGATTTATTTAAGTATACTTTTGATAGTAATGTTGACGGGCCTAATGGTGATGAGGGGGCTATTTATACAGATATTTTACTTGAGGTCCTTTATGCTGATGATAATGACGCCAACTTAAGTAATGGAACTCCTAATGATATTGCAATTATTAGTGCTTTTGACTTACACGGAATTACTTTGTTATCTAATGCAGTTGTTTCACATAATCCTGTAAGTACATCTAGTGGAAATACTGGAATTACAATTAATGCTAGCGTTGGGCTTACTTATCCTTGGGCGCTTGGATCAACTAATTGCTATTATAAAATTAATGATGCCTCTTCTTGGAATAATCTAGCTATGACTGGAACCTCATCATTTACTACAACAATTCCTGCTCAGCCAAATGGAACTGTAGTAGCTTATTATATTTCCTTAACTGATAACTTTGGTAATGAGTCTGCTGTAACTCCAATTGCAGCTAATTTAACACCAATGAATTATGCCAACTTACCTTACTTTATTATGGTAGGATTTGAAATGCTTCAAGAAGAAGATTTTGATGCTAACTTTGGTTTTTGGCAAACCGGTGGGGCAGGTGATAACGCAACAACTGGTATTTGGGAAATTGGCTCTCCAATTGCTTCTTATGGAGACCCTCTAGATCCATCAACTATATGTCAAACTGATGCGCAGCACACTCAGGGTGGTTTTCAGTGTGCTTTTACAGGAAATGCATCATCAGTAAATGATGGTTTGGGTACTAATGATGTTGATGGTGGGCATACAACCCTTTACTCTCCATATTATGATTTAACTTCTTATACAAATCCTGCATTTTCATATTACAGATGGTATACAAATAGTCCTTACAGTGGTGCCAATCCTGGGGCTGATTGGTGGCAAGTAATGATCACTGATGATGGGGTAAATTGGCAGTATATTGAAAATAACATGAGTTCGGATATTAGTTGGAGAAAATTTGCTTTTAGAGTGAGTGATTATGTAAATTTAACTTCTAATGTACAATTAAAGTTTATGGCTTCTGATAGTATTCGTTTAGGTCAAAATCTTGATGGTGGAAGCTTAATAGAAGCTGCCGTAGATGATTTAGTTCTTTATGAAGGACAAACAAATTCTACTTCAGTGAATGATATACTGGCTATTAAACCAAAGTTAATAAAAGTTACGGATTTATTAGGAAAGGAAATAGATCTTAGTAATGTAATAGCTAATACAACATTACTGTATATTTATGATGACGGAAGTGTAAAGAAAAAAATACTTTTTGATTAACACTCTTTAAATTGTCCGTTATTATAAATTGCTAGTGCTTTTCCTTTTAGTTTTTCTCCAATAAAAGGAGTGTTAAATGATTTGGATTTGATATCATCAGCTGTAAATTCCCACTCTAAATCAGGATTAAATAAAGTAATATTGGCGTTTTCACCTTCTTGAATTACTAATTCTTGCATTTTAAGTATCTTTCTTGGGTTTATTGAGATCTTTTCAATTAAGGTACTTAAATCAACTTGAGGTAAAATGTATTTTCCTAAAAGTCCAAAAGCCGTTTCTAATCCTATAATTCCATTAGCAGCATTATCAAAGTCTATTTTTTTATACTCATTAGTTATTGGGCTATGATCGGTGCTTATTACATCAATAGTTCCGTCTTTTAAAGCATTAATAAGGGCTGAATTATCTTTATCAGTTCTAAAAGGAGGCATTACTTTATACCTAGTGTCAAAGTTATTTACAGCTTCATCTGTCAAAAAGAGATTGTGCAAGGCAACATCAGCAGTTACTTTTAACCCTTTAGTTTTAGCATGTTTTATTTTCTTTACACTATTTTTTGTTGAAATGTAGCTAAGATGGAGCTTACTATTAGTATATTCACAAAGATTAAGATCTCTATCCACCATCATTTCTTCTGCCAGTGCTGGAATTCCTTTTAATCCTAGCATTGTGCTTGTAATTCCCTCATGCATAAATCCATTATTGGCGATACTTTTATCGTTAGGATAGTTCATAATTAAAGTGTCAGAGTCCTTGGAATAAAGCATGGCAATTTTCATTACTTCATTTCTAGTAATTGATTTTTTGTCATCCGTAAAGGCTTTGCAACCTGCTCTGTGCATATCATGCATTTCTACAATTTCATCTCCTTTTCCGTTTTTTGTAATATTGCCTGCAGGTATTACATCAACGATACTGCCTTTGGTAGCATTCTGTATGAAATTAATCATGCTTTTATTGTCAATGCTAGGATTGTTGTTAGGCATTACCATTACCCCAGTAAATCCCCCTTTTAAAGCGGCATTACTTCCAGTAGCTAGAGTTTCTTGTTGTTCATAGCCTGGCTCTCCAAAATTGGCATGTAAATCAAACCAACCCGGTGATAAGTGTAGATTCTTTGCCCGATACTCTATTTCAGTTCCACTAGCGATTGATTCAGGACAAGATTTAATTGATTTAGCAATTTTTTCAATTTTTCCATTTTTGATAAACACATCCATTATCTTATTATGATGCTTTGAATTAGGATCAATTATTTTGGCTAATTTGATTAGTATGTTCATAGTTTTATCATTTTAATAAGTAGTATTTCAAAAGCAAAAAATAGTAGAGAAAGAAGGAGTGCAATTTTCCAGTATTCTTTTCCAATTTCTTGTTCTTTTATGATTGTTTTTAGCCCAGTATTTTCTGTGGAAATAATAGTTGTATTTTCAATATTATTTTTGGCAATAAAATCTTCAAGTTCATCACTAGTTAATGAGGACATTATGCTTTCGGAAGTGTTATAATTAAAGGCAATTTTATCTACTAGTTCATTGTTATTTAAAATAGAATAAATTCCGTTTTTGGTAATTTGATTTTGAGGATTTAATAATTGCTTTCCATTTTTATTTATTAGAGTAGGTATAATATCAATGTTATTGCCTTTTATGTGGGGAATATCAGTTGGGGTATTACTATAATTAACACTAATTTCTTTATCAGAACCAATACTATAATATGGGGTATTTACTAGAATTGAAGAAGTTGCCATATTTATTAAAGTTGGAACAAAAAGAGCGTGTTTTGTAAAATTGTTATATCTTTTATCTAAAGGACTTGAAAATTGATAGATCGTTCCTTTTTCTAAGGTGTATTCACTTAAAAAATCTTGTTTGTTGGCAAAGCCAATTATTTGAGTGCTGATTTTTTTATTATTTAAGAAATAGGCACGGCTACTAATAGGGTAATTTGCTTTATCAAGCGCCTGAGTAAATACATTCTTGTAAATATGGTGCTTAGTACTAAATTGATTGATCTTTAATTCACTTTCTGTTTTGCTAGAAATGGTATTTATTGCTAAAGAGTTTAATAGAATATTAAAAGTGTTAAAATCAGTTAAATCTGGAGCAGGAACTACAAGCAAACTACCTCCATTACTTGTAAATGAAAGCAAGGTGCTTAATAAACCACTGCTAAGCTCTGTAACACCATTTAGTATTATGAAATCTTGTTTTGACAGTGCATTGTGATTGATATTTTCTAGTTTTAATGAAGTAAAATTAAATAGGGCAGTGTCATTTCCAAAAAGAGCATTGAAGGCGGTATTTTCACTTGCGCTATTTATTTCCGTCACATTAATTTTTTCTGATTTAGTTAGGGTGAAGAACAAATTATTATCAAAAGTAATAGGGGAGTCTTCAGTTCTTATTTCTCCATTAATAAATCGATTATTAGAAGTTAAAAATTTAAAAACTATTTCTTTAGTTTCTTCAGCAAGTAAGTTAATATATTGTTGTGATTTTTGCTTGTTGTCCAAATATAAAAACAATACTTCATCTTTTATGTTTTTAGTACTTGTGTTGCTAATAACAACATGAATTGCCACTTCATTATCTGACGTAAAAATAGGTCCTTCAGTAAATAAGCTGTCAATACTAATATTTGAAGTATTTTTATTTACTATTGGAATTAAAGAAATCTTGTTTTTGATTTCGTATCCTTTCAAGTCATCAATTTTTAAGCTATTTTTTTGAAAATCAGAGATGAAGAATAAATGACTATTATTGGATACAATGCTACTACTTCTAGAGATAATATCAGTGATACTTCTTTGTTTTGAAGAGGATGCAATTTTTTCAATTTGCAATTTAATTGCATCAGGGGTATAGCTTGAGATATGTTTTGGGTCAAAATCATTAGTTATCAGATAAAAATTATTTTCTGATGGATAAGATTGGCTTATTTCTATAGCCTTATTCTTTGCGCTATTTAGTAGATTTCCTTCTCCAAAGTCAACATCCATACTTTGAGAATTATCAATATACAAGAAGATATCATTAGAAATTTTAGTATTGTTTACAGGTATATATGGTTTTGCAAAGGCAAGAACTAAGAAAATGATTGCAAGGATTCTGCTTAAAAGAATTAATAGATTTTTTAACTCTGATTTTTTTCTATTTTCTTCTTTTATCTCCTTTAAAAAACGAATACTACTAAAGTAGATTGTTTTGTGTTTTCTGAAATTAAAGAGATGAATGAGAATAGGAATTGCTATTGCAAAAAGTGCATAAAGCAGGTGTGGGTTTTGATAAATCATCAAAGTGCAAAAATAGACTATTTCATAACACTTAGAGGCTTTTTGAACTAAATTATTTTTCCGTCTTTAATTTCAAGTGTTCTATGAGCAAGTTTTGCGAGCTCTTTATTATGGGTAATTACTACTATTGTTTGGGATGTTTCTTTGTTTAACTTTAAGAATAATTGATGTAATTCATCTGCATTTTTGGAATCGAGATTTCCTGATGGCTCATCCGCAAGTAGGATAGATGGAGAGTTAATTAAAGCCCTTGCTACTGCTACTCTTTGCTGCTCGCCTCCCGATAATTCATCCGGTTTATGTTCAGCTCTGTTGGAAAGGTTTAATAAGTTTAGAAGTTCTAATCCTTTTTTATCTGCTTCCTTTTTAGGAGTGCCATTTAAGTAAGCAGGTAAGCAAATATTTTCAAGTGCTGTAAATTCGTTTAATAAATTGTGAAACTGAAAAACAAATCCAATTTCTTGATTTCTGAATTTCGAAACTTCTTTTTCTGAAAAATGCTTAGTTTCTTTGCCATTTATTAGTAATGATCCTCCTTGAATTTTATCGAGAGTACCTAAAAGATGCAATAAAGTAGTTTTTCCTGCTCCTGAAGCCCCTACAATACTAACAAATTCGCCCTTTTTTATATTTAAATCTACACCCTTTAAGACTTTGAGGTTGTCGTAGGAATAATGTATGTTTTTTGCGGTTATCATTTTATGAGGTAAAGATAATCTAAATAATAAATTACTTTTAATGAAATGCTATTTTGTTGTGCTAGATTGTATGATTCTTCTAGATTGTCAATCCAATGATTTGTTAAGGTATTACTTTCATTGTCGATACCATTTTTCCACACTAAACTCATTTGACTTCCAGGAGCAAACCACCAGCTAAAAGCTATGTCAGAAGTCCAAGTAGTATAATTTATATCGTGCTCTCCAATATATTGACTATCATATAAATATCCATCATCTCCTAATACTTTAAATTCTAAATTTTTAACTTGATCCAGATGGTATCTTAGTTTAATAGATAAATCTATTTTATTATTTAAAATATAATTAAGGTTCAATACATTGGTAATCATATTTGTATTCCTTTTAGCAAATATGTAATTAATAATTGGAGGATCAATATATAGCCCTAAAGGATCAAAGTTTGCAGTATCATTGCTCACAAATCCAATATTATTAAATGAATGCTTAATAGAAAGCACATAGCTTAATGAGATTTTATCATTTATTCTATATCTTGGAGATATTCTCCAATGGTATCCATAACCTTTGTATAGTGGATTTAAAGCCGCTCCACCACCAATATCGATAGCTAGTTTTTTTCTGTAATCTGTTGAGATCCAACCACCACCATTTATTGTTTCTTTTCTTTTAAGTGGATGTAATAAATCATTAGTTCTTGCCTCATAGAAGTCATTTTTTTCATAAGGGCTTAGATTAGCGCGCATAAAAATGGTAGTGTAGTTTTTTAAAGTTGCGTATGTTTCTAATTGATAATAAAAATCTACAAATTTCTGTTCTGTAAATAAGGATTGATGTTCTATTTCTAGGGCGCTAGCAAATTTAATAAATCGTTTAGTCTCATTAAATTGATTATAGCTTAAAACTACTCCATTAGCTATTTCATTATTTGAATATAAGAAACCCAAATCATTAGGGTTGTACTTGTCATCCTCAAAAATAGAATATAAGCTGTATTGGTATTTTCCATTTGTTTTGCCAACTGAGACCATACCTGCAAATCCTTTGGTTAATTCACTGGCTTCAAATTCTTGGCTCATTTTAAGCTCCCCTTGATAATAGTGGGTATTTTCTTTATTATTAATTTGTGTGAAGATTCCAGTAACATTAGCGTCTTTATTACTACCATTTTGGACCATATGCGTATTCATTAAACTTACTGATGAACTGTTGCCAAATCCTTGGTCAAATATCATGACATTGTAATTGGTTAAAGGATTTTGGTCTGTTTTATTGGTTACAGCATTAAGTACGGCTATAGCTAGCCCGTTTTTAGTTCTTCCAGTGATTTTTGAAGCATTTAATAAATCATCTTGAAGCCTTCTGCTATAAAACATATCTCCTCCTTTATTAAAGAGTTCAGTACCTTCATTAAAGAATTGTCTTTTTTCTTCATACTTTATCTCAAAAGGAGAGAGGTTTAACACCATTGCATCAGCTTCTACTTGACCAAAATCAGGTATTAGTGTCATATCAAGAGTAAAGCTCTCATTGATACCGTATTTTAGATCCATTCCGTAATTATAAGGATAGTTGGTCTCTCCATCATAGATATTAGCATATACAGAAGCATAGGGCATAAAAGAAAGACGTAGAGGAGAATCAATATCTTTTATCCCTTCAAGTAAACCCGCTTGTAGGGCAAAATTTGTGTATTCAACATTAATTGGATTCCAGCTATAGTCTTCACGGTATCTTCTAATCTCTCTTGCCATATTTATTGCCCAAGGCTTATTATCTTTTGGGAATCTTAATTGAGAAAAAGGAATAGAGAACTCAACAACCCATCCATTATTGTTTATATTAACAGCTGAATTCCAAACAGCATCCCATGTATTATCAACTCTAGTTTTAGAAAATTTTCTATCTATTTGTACCCCTGCAGCTGTTACCATGAAGTTATATTCAAGCTGAGCATCATTGAACGGATCTAACCATATTCCAAATAAATCATAATTCTTATTTTCATCATCTCTTCTAGATAATTCTCTTAAGATACTGTCAGGTGCATTATCATACATCATTACACCAAAATAGATATTCTTACTATCATAACATATTTTCACTTCTGTTTTTTGGTGATTTCTTTCAGGTGTTCCGTTCTTTGGAGATAATTGAGAAAAATTATTAGCAACCCCTAGATTTGTCCAAACTATATCATTCAGCTCCCCATCTATTTTAGGTGGGTTTTGGACTTTTTCGATAGTATATACTTTTTTTTCTGAGAATTGCCCAAAACAAATAAAGGGCATTAGAATAAAAAGAAGGGAAAAATTGTTAATTTTCATCAGGGGGAAAATTTGCAGGCAAATATATAATTTAATTCAAATAGAAGTTTGTAATTAAAATCAATCCTATACTTTTGCCAATCTAAAAAAGAGCTCATGAATTTACACGAATATCAAGGAAAAGAATTGCTAAATAGCTTTGGGGTTAGAATACAAAGAGGCATAGTTGCTTCAACTCCTAAAGAGGCTGTAGCAGCTGCCCAAAAACTAACTGCTCAAACGGGTACTAGTTGGTGGGTTGTAAAAGCTCAAGTACATGCTGGAGGTAGAGGAAAAGGTGGGGGAATAAAATTAGCAAAATCATTAGAGGAGGTTAAGTCACTTTCTAATGATATTTTAGGAATGCACTTGATAACGCCACAAACTTCAAAGGAGGGAAAATTAGTACATCAAGTATTAATTACTGAAGATGTTTATTATCCAGGAGAAAGCAAAACTTCAGAGTTTTATATGTCGGTTTTATTAAATAGATCTACTGGAAGAAACATGATAATGTATTCAACAGAAGGGGGTATGGATATTGAAAAAGTTGCTGAAGAAACTCCACATTTAATTTTTACAGAAGAAATAGTTCCTAAGTTAGGAATTACAGATGAGCAGTGTATAAAAATTGCTACAAATTTAGGACTTCATGGAGCTACATTTGAAGAAATGACAAAATTTGTTGCTAGCCTTTATACGGCATATGACAAAACGGACGCTTCTTTATTCGAGATTAACCCAGTATTAAAGACCTCTGATGATAAAATTATGGCTGTTGATGCTAAAGTAACTATTGATAATAATTCGCTTTTTAGACATAAAGATTATATCGCATTAAGAGATAAAAGAGAAGAAGATGCTACTGAAGTTGAAGCGGGTGAATATGGGCTTAATTTTGTAAAATTGGATGGAAATGTGGGTTGTATGGTAAATGGGGCAGGACTTGCTATGGCTACTATGGATATCATTAAAATGGCAGGAGGAAATCCTGCAAACTTTTTGGATGTTGGGGGTACTGCTGATGCAAAAAGAGTAGAGCAAGCATTCCGTATTATTTTAAAAGATCCAAATGTAAAAGCCATATTAATTAATATTTTTGGTGGTATTGTAAGGTGCGATAGAGTAGCCCAAGGTATAGTAGATGCGTATAAAAATATAGGAGATATAAAGATCCCTCTTATTGTTCGTTTACAAGGTACTAATGCAGTAGAAGCTAAACAATTAATTGATGCAAGCGGGCTTAAAGTTGAATCTGTTATTTTACTTCAAGAGGCAGCTGATAAAGTTGCAGAAGTTTTAGCTTAATTTTAAATAACAAAATATTTAAAAATCCAAACAATCCTTGGATTTTTTGTTTTTATAGTATGTTTAAAAAATTCAATACAATAATCCAAGGCTCTTCTACAAAAGATATCTTAATTGACACAACTCTTTCTGAGCATAATGCTAGTAATAAAGTTATTATTTTTTCTCATGGTTTTAAAGGGTTTAAAGATTGGGGGCCTTTCAATAAAATTGCAGAGCACTTTGCGAGTAATGGCTTTGTATTTGTAAAATTTAATTTTTCATACAATGGAACTTCTATTGATAATCCTTGTGATTTTGTTGATTTAGATGCTTTTGGAAATAACAATTTCTGTAAGGAATTAGATGATTTAGGTTTGGTAATTAGTTGGGTGAAAAACGAATTTTCAAATCCCAAAATTACTTTGTTTGGTCATAGTAGAGGAGGAGCAATTTCTATGCTTAAATCAGTAGAAGATGATGGTATTTTAAATGTGGTGAGCTGGGCATCTCCATCTAATTTTTTGGCTAAATTGCCAGTTTATGAAAAAGCTGAAAAGTGGAAAGCAATAAATGTTGCTTATGTTTATAATGGGCGTACAAAACAGAATATGCCTTTGTATTATCAGTTTTATGAAAACTGTGTCGCTAATGCACAGAGATTAGATATTAAAAAAGCAGTAAGCAATATGAAAGTACCACATTTACATGTTCATGGTGATGCTGATCCTACTGTTATGATTGATGAAGCACATAATATTAAAAATTGGAATTCAAAAACTCAGTTACATATTATTAAGGGAGCCAATCATGTTTTTGATGGAGCTCATCCTTATAATTTAACAGCTTTTCCTAAACATCTTAAGGAAGCTATAGATACTACAATAGATTTTTTAAAAGGCTAGGGAAGCTGATGCAGTCTCACTTTGGCTGGCAAAATCTTTATTTAAGTATTTAAAATATCCTGAAATTGCTATCATAGCGGCATTATCAGTACAATACTCAAATTTAGGAATATATAACTGGTATTTTTTTTCATCAGCTAATTTTTGCAATTCACTTCTAAGGTATGAATTAGCAGATACTCCTCCAGCAATAGCTATTTGTTTAATTCCTGTTTGCTTAATAGCTTTTTGCAGTTTTTCTAATAAAATAGTAACAATGCTATGCTGAATTGATGCGCATAAGTTTTCTAGGTTTTCTTCAATAAACGTAGGGTTTTTTATGATGTTATTTTGTACTTTATAAAGGATAGAAGTTTTGAGTCCACTAAAGCTAAAATCTAAATTTTTTACTGTTGGTTTTCCAAACTCAAAAGCCTGTATATTTCCTTTAGTGGCATATTTATCAATTAAGGGTCCTCCTGGGTATGGAAGCCCTAAAATTTTAGCTGATTTATCAAAAGCTTCACCGGCCGCATCATCCAGAGTTTTTCCAATAACAATCATATTACTAGCACTATCCACTTTAACTATTTGGGTATGACCTCCAGATACAGTTAAGCATAAGAATGGAAATTTAGGCATTGGTTTGCCCTCATCAATAAAATGAGCTAGAATATGCGCTTGCATATGATTTACGCTAATTAATGGGATTCCCATTCCCATTGCAAATGATTTTGCAAAGGAGCTTCCTACTAATAAAGAGCCTAATAATCCTGGTCCTTGAGTAAAAGCAATAGCGTTTATAGCTTCTTTTTGTATATTCGCTTTTTTAATTGCTGCATCCACTACAGGTATGATATTCTGTTGGTGTGCTCGTGAAGCTAATTCAGGAACAACACCGCCATAAAGAGCATGAACTTTTTGATTAGCGATCTCATTTGATAGTATTTTTTTTCCTTCTAAAATTGCAGCTGAGGTATCATCACAAGAGGATTCAATTCCTAATATGATAGGCTCTTTATTCATCAAGATTTTTTAATGAATGACCCATTTTATCTCTCTTAGTTTTAAGATATAATTTATTATGCTGGGTTGATTTAATTTCAATTGCAACGGTTTCAACAATTTCAATCCCATAGCCAATAAGACCAACTCTTTTTTTAGGATTATTACTCAGTAATTTAATTTTAGAAACCTTCATAGCTCTGATTATTTGAGCGCCTATTCCATAATCTCTATCATCTGGATTAAAGCCAAGCTCAATATTTGCTTCCACAGTATCTCTGCCATTTTCTTGTAACTCGTAAGCTTTTAGTTTATTTAGTAGTCCGATTCCTCTACCTTCTTGATTCATATAAACTAAAAGGCCTTTTCCGGCAGCTTCAATTTGTTTTAAAGCTTGATGTAGTTGAGGGCCACAATCACATCTGCAACTACTGAATATATCACCAGTAAGGCAAGAAGAATGAACTCTTACAAGCACTTCTTCATCTTTTACCCATTCCCCTTTATAGATTGCTAAATGCAATTGTCCATTAGTGGTTTGTTTAAAAGCTTTCATTTTAAAATCACCAAACTCTGTGGGTAATTCTACTAAAGCTTCTTCAGTAATTAGAGATTCATTTTTTATTCGATACTCAATTAAATCTTTAATTGTAATAAATTTTAAATCAAATTTTTGAGCAATCTTAAATAATTCAGCTGTTCTTGCCATAGTACCGTCTTCATTCAGAATTTCAACAATAACTCCCGCAGGATATAAACCTGAGAGTCTTGCTAAGTCAATTGCGGCTTCTGTGTGTCCTGCTCTTCTAAGTACGCCACCTTCACTTGCTTTTAAAGGAAAAATATGTCCTGGTTTTCCAAATTCTTCTGCTTTTGTATTTAGGTCAGCTAATGCTTTAATAGTTTTTGCTCTATCTTGAGCTGAAATTCCAGTTGTACAGCCATTTGCTATTAAATCAACAGAGATAGTAAAAGGAGTTTCAAATGCAGCAGAGTTTTTTCCTATCATTAGATCAAGTCCTAATTCTTCACACCTGCTTTCTAATAAAGGAGTGCAGATCAGTCCTCTTCCATGGGTAGCCATGAAATTAATCATTTTAGGGGTTACCATTTCAGCGGCTGCTACAAAATCTCCTTCATTCTCTCTATTCTCATCATCAATTACAATCACCACTTTTCCTGCTTTGATATCCGTAATTGCTTCCTCTATAGTGTTGAATTTCATATTTATTCTTTGAAGTTGCAAAAGTAATACAATTTATGCTATTGTATTTTATTTTTTAAAGCGATTAAAAACAAGAATTAATCGTGTGAAATCAAAAAGCGCTGCATCATTTTTTGCTTTATAAATCAAGAATATTGCAATAGGGAGAAACGCTATATTGGCTAGCCACATGCCTTCATAAGCTTGCATACTTAATTCTTTGGTTGCTTTTTCCCCAATCATATTTAGCACATGAAACAAGATGAAAAATAGAACAGAAACTAATACAGGAATACCAAAACCTCCTTTTCTGATAATAGAACCAAGAGGAGCGCCAATTAGAAATAATAGTAAGCAGGCAACTGCTAAACTGATTTTTCTGTGCCACTCAATTTTATGTTTTGTGATTATTATTTTTTGATACTCTAAATCATCTTTGTTTGATTTCGCAATTGATTCTAGGGATCTAACATTATTTATTGCAATATTATATTGTTGTTCTTTATTTGTTGGAGCTAGAGTAGCAACAAAAGTGCTATCTACAATTATGGTATTTTTATATTTATTTGAAATATTAGTTTTAAAGAGTAGTTCTTTTTCTTCATATCTAAGCTGTAAAGAATCAATAGCGCTAGTTAATTGTTTATTATTTAGCATGGCATAATGGCCTTTGTAAAGGGCTTCACTATTTTGGATAGTTTTGAAACTTTCTAAATCAAATCGAATAAGATTTTCCCCAAAGTGTGTAGTTCTAAAAGGATTATCGTTCTTACTTTTTTTATCTTGAATATCAATATAGGAATATCCGTTATATAGAATAAGCTCTAAAAACCTTTCATCAGCAGTGAGTTGCATTTTGCCACTCTCAGCAATTAGTACCTGATTATTTCCCTCTCCAGAAGTATGATCATAAATAAGGATATCTTTTAATGTAACTCCATCAGCATCTTTTTCATTTACTTTAATGCTGAATCCCTCAATTTCTTTGTAAAAGATTCCTTCTTTAATGTTTAAGGCTGGTTTTTTTCTCTGAATATCATATATCATGGAGCCATTTTTAAGATTGGCAATAGGCATGACATAATTTGAAAATAAAAAGGAGCCATAACTAAAAAACAACACTAACAAAACAAGTGGTAATAATAGTTTGTAAAGTGATATTCCTGAAGCTTTTAGGGCTACAAGTTCGTATTGTGCTCCAAGTTTTCCAAATACCATAACTGAGGATAGTAAGGTGGCAATTGGAAGTGCTATCGGAACAAATCTAGCAGATGCATAAAATAACAGTTCAGCAATTTGAGTGAATTCTAATCCTTTACCTACTAAATCATCAATATATTTCCAGAGAAATTGCATTAATAATAGGAATATAGCAATAAAAAAAGTGGCTATAAATGGTCCTAGAAATGATTTTATAAGAAAAAGGTGAAGCCGTTTCATAGAGCATCTAAATTAAAATGATCATTAAATGGTGTTCTTGAAGATATATTTATCAGTATTTTAAATGTGTTTTTTGATAAATAGGACATTTGTTTTAATAAGTTTGCAAACGAATTTTACAAAGATACTATATTATGGCGTTACTACAATCAATGGAAAAGCAAGGCAATTTCTTGTTTAAATATAGAGGGCAATTTCCAGTTCTTTTATTTATTTTGGCAGTACCTTTTATTTATTTAACAGATTATAGTAATATCAGTGAGCAAGTTCAAACTTACTTTTTGTTTTCTGCTATTACAGTTTCTGTTATTGGATTTTTAGTTCGCTTTTATACTATTGGAACTACTCCTTTAGGAACAAGCGGGCGCAATACTAAAGAGCAAGTTGCAATTGTTTTGAATTCAACAGGAATGTATTCTATGCTTAGGCATCCTTTATATTTAGGTAATTATCTTATTTGGCTTGGAATAGCTGTGGCTACTTTCAATATTTATTTTATAGTGATTATGAGTTTGCTTTTTTGGCTTTACTATGAAAGAATAATGTTTGCTGAAGAGAGATTTTTGGAAAGAAAATTTGGTAATGATTATATAAATTGGTCCAATTCTTTACCTGCTTTTATACCAGCGGTATTCAATTTTAAAAAATCAGATACTCCTTTTTCAATTATAACGATATTAAGAAGAGAGTATGCGAGTATTCTTGCAACAGTAATTGGTTTTACTTTTGTTGAAGGATTTAGAACATATTTTATATCCAATAAATGGGGTATTTCAACTTTTAGTTTGCAGATTTTAATTGCTACTCTCATTCTAGTTCTAATATTAAGATCATTAAAGCATTACACAAATGTTTTAAAGGAAAAGGGTAGGAGTTAATTTTTTTGAAAAATAGATTTAACAATTAGTGAAAAGAATATATTTGCAGCCTTAAATTTGGCGTGGTAGCTCAGTTGGTTAGAGCGCAGGATTCATAACCCTGAGGTCGGGAGTTCAAATCTCCCTCACGCTACTAGATATAAAAGACCCTTTTTTGGGTCTTTTTTTATGCTCAAAAAACG
>CAMBDW010000016.1 GCA_945865535.1 Chryseobacterium gleum
ATTGGATACATTCTTTAAATACACCTTTAAAGTCCAGGCATTAGAACCAGCAGGCATCCCTGCTATAGTTCTATAGTAAGCCCATGAGCTTATATTTGAACCAGGTCCTATTCCTGCCCCTGCTAATTGAGAGGCTGTAAGTAGTTGTATCGATTTTGCATGATGAAACGTACTAGTAGCAGAGGAACGATAAACGGGCACTCCGTTAACACCGGCCGCAACAGTCGTTCCCGTACCAATTGTCGCAGTTTGGGCCCAAGCATTTCCATTAGTAAATAATACCATGGCAAATGCCATTAAGTAGCCTAAGAGTCTCTTAGAGATTTTTTTGTCAAAATTTGTTTTCATAATACTTTTTTTTAAATTAATAAATTGTTAATAAAAATTGTTTAACTATATACAAAAAAACCACCATGCTTAGGCATAATGGTTGAATTACCAAAAATAAAATATAGCAAAATTCCATACCAACAACAGTATGAAAAACTAACAGGACTAAGCTGAAAATTATAGCTTTGGGTCATATATTTTGTAGTCTATTTGTCGTAAACTTGGCTGTAAATTTAATGAAAAAAATCTAAAATCACTATTTTTTTTCATAAAATTTTAATTATAACTATTTGCTTTTAAATAACTTCTATCTAATTTACAATGCTAATTACGATTATAAGTCCATTTAGTTTTATGTTTTTGACGTATTATATATGTACCTATAGTATCCTTCACCTAAGAGATTAGGTCCTTTAGAATTTCACGACAAAATAATTCTCTAAAAAAGCACGAAATTAAAACCAAGAGACCCAGCAAAAGAGAAATCGATCTCATTTTGATTTAGATTTCCGCTTTTTTATTCTTTTGAGTTGGAAATTTTAATTGCTTTAAGTAGTAATGTAAATTTTTTAATTGTCTTTGGACTATAGCGTTTAAGTTCAAATATTTTAACGAAATTAGCAACTGACATTTTTTATGAGTTTTTAGTAATTTATTTGTTCTAGCATAAATAACCAATATTTTTTATTTGCTTATCTTTTTGTACTATTGCACATAACCAATTTTTGTGTTGCATTTTGACGAAAAACCGAACATTAAAGAAAATATAGACTATGAACGAAATAATTTGCCCTAAGTGTAAAAAAGCATTTACAGTTGACGAATCTGGATTTGCTAATATACTTAAACAAGTTCGTGACCATCAGTTTGAAGAAGAACTTAACAACCTACTTGCACTTGCGGAAAAAGAAAAGGAAAATGCTATTGAACTTGCTAAAGCAAATACCAAAAACTCATTGCAAGAAGAATTAGCAAAAAAGGACAAAGAGATAACAGAACTAAAAGCTAATAGTAAAAGTGAATTAATAGAAAAATTATCTGAAAAAGATAGCATTTTAGCTGAATTGAAGTCTAAAATTGAAAATTTTGAAACTGTAAAAGAGTTGGCTGTATCCAAGGCGACAAAAGAAATTGAAAAACAACGAGACACTTTTGAAAATGACATTAAAACTAAAGAATTAGAGAGTCAAAATCTTAAAAATTCATTAGTACAAAAATATTCAACAGAGCTACAGACTAAAGATGATATAATCAAATATAAAGATGATGAAATTGCTCGTTTTAAAGATATGAAGTTGAAATTATCAATTAAAATGTTAGGGGAAAGTTTAGAGCAACATTGCGAAATTGAATTTAATAAGCTTCGTGCGACTGCTTTTCAAAATTCCTATTTTGAAAAAGATAGCGATTCAAGTTTAGGAACAAAAGGCGATTATATTTTTAAAGAAACAGATGAAGAAAATAATGAAATTATTTCAATAATGTTTGAAATGAAGAATCAAGGAGATGAAACAATTAACAAAAAAAAGAATGAAGATTTTTTTGATAAGTTGGATAAAGACCGATTAAAAAAGAATTGTGAATATGCAGTTCTGGTTACTCTTTTAGAAGCAGACAATGAATTGTATAATTCTGGAATTGTGGATGTATCTCATCGATATCATAAGATGTATGTAATCAGGCCGCAGTTTTTCATACCAATTATTACGTTTCTTCGAAATGCTGCTATGAATTCATTGCAATATAAAGCAGAGCTTACCAAAGTAAGAAATCAAAATGTGGATATTACCAACTTTGAAGAGGAAATTGACGCATTCAAAAAAGGATTTGCTTATAATTATGATTTAGCAAGTCGAAAATTTAAGATAGCCATTGACGAAATTGATAAAACTATATCAAATCTACAAAAAACAAAAACTGCTCTTTTATCGTCAGAAAACAATTTAAGATTAGCAAATAACAAAGCTGGCGAGTTAACTATCAAAAAGTTAACCTATGGAAACCCGACTATGAAAGCAAAATTTGACGAATTAAATAGTAAATCTGAATAAAAAACGACACCAAAACAATGGCTATAAGTAATTGCTTGCTTATAGTCTAATTCTGAAAATACTCGCTAATTTTCAGGGTGTTGTGTACTTGCAAAGTTAAGTGCTAAACCACGCAACTACTAATAGCTAAGAACGTTCTGTGCAACACTATAAAATCTTTCACAAAAAAGATGGTGTAATAGATTGAATATAGAAAATTAGTGTTTGAAAAATAATTCTTTAAAAAAGTTCTAAACTATGTAGCGAGAGGCTCGCTTAATACAAAACCCACTTTTCAGTGGGTTTTGTTTTTAGTAGGCCTCTCGCTACATAGTTCAAACTTTTTTTAGAGAACTATTTAACTTAAATAATTCTCGTCTAAAGCACAATATACTGATTTAGAGGATTTTTTTACTTTCTCTTTTTATTACTTTTTTGGCTACACCCTGTTTTTATTTAACCTTTTTGTATTTTAAACTATTACCCCGACCCATAAAACTAAGGGTTAGGAAATCTTTATTAATAGAAACTATATACCAACATATATCTGATTCTTTGCATGATATGTATTTTTCCTTTTCCAATTCAGTTTCATTTTCTTCATCGCTTTCATTTAAACATTTGTCTGATAATTCAAATAGTTCTATATCCCACGCCTCCATTCCCTCCGCAATTTCTTTTCTTTCATTTTTATCAAATACCAAAAAGTTAGTTTTGTCCTCCATGCTTTGCCATTTCCCCTGTAATAAATCAATTATTGAGCTTGACTCAGCTATGTTATTTGTTTGGACCTGAGCGAATGAGATTGTTGAACCAAAAAGAATTAATCCGAAAATTGCTAACGTTTTTTTCATTTTTTCATTTTTTAAATTTTTTCCTACTCATAAGGCTTTTCAGAATACGCCCAGTTTTTATAGTGGTTTCAGAACTCCACTTTATTTTGATAATAGTACAAAATATTTTATATATTACTATGGTGTTGATTGCAGCCAGTTATTAATTACTAATATTAAATCATCTAAATTAACAAACCCGTCCATACTACCTACAATATCTCCATTATTACCAACTGGGTCTGTTTGCAGCCAGTTATTAATTACTAATATTAAGTCTGTTAAATTAACAATGTTATCACAATTACCATCTCCAAATTGAATGCATAATGGAGGACTTGTAGTGGAAAATGTTTGTGAAGAACTCCATTCAGATACCGAAGAATTACCTGATGAACAAGCCGAACGTATCTGCCATTCATAATTAGTAGCTGCTGTTAAACCTGTTATTGTATATGAGGTAGAGGTGCCAGATAAGTTATTAACAGGAAGCCAAGTAGCTGTTCCTACAACTCGCAACTGTATATCATAATGATGCGCATTAGAAATTGACCCCCAATTATTAGTCGCTGATGTTAGGCCTATATTAGATGTAGACAAACCTGAAGGGGTAATCTGTGCTCCTGTTACATCCCATACACATGTTGTAGTATTGAATGTTGCAGTTTCATAACAAGCTAATGTGGGTTGTACTGGTTGAGTTCCACTTACATCCCATACACAAGATGTTGTGTTGAATGTTGCTGACTCATAACAAGCTAATGTTGGCTCTGCTGGCTGAGTTCCACTTACATCCCATACACAAGATGTTGTGTTGAAAGTTGCTGTTTCATAGCAAGCTACAGTTGGCTCTGCTGGCTGAGTTCCTGTTACTACCCATGCACAGCTTGAAGTATTGAAAGTTGCTGTTTCATAACATGCTGTTGTTGGAGCAGTTGGTTGTGTTCCTGTTACATCCCATACACAAGATATTGTGTTGAATACTGCTGACTCATAACATGCAAGGGTTGGTTCTACTGGCTGGGTTCCTGTTACTACCCAAGAACAGCTTGAAGTATTGAAAGTTGCTGTTTCATAACATGCTGTTGCTGGTTGTGGATCTTGAGTACCACTTACTAGCCAAGAACAGCTTGAAGTATTGAAAGTTGCTGTTTCATAACATGCTGTTGCTGGTTGTGGATCTTGAGTACCACTTACTAGCCAAGAACAGCTTGTAGTATTGAAAGCTGCTGTTTCATAACATGCAAGGGTTGGTTCTACTGGCTGGGTTCCTGTTACTACCCATGCACAGCTTGTAGTATTGAAAGTTGCTGACTCATAACAAGCTAATGTTGGTTGTGGATCTTGAGTACCACTAATATCATACTGACAAGTTGATTCGTTCCATGTAGCAGTTTCATAGCAAGCTACTGTTGGAGTTTGAGCTTGGAAAACACAAGAACCATCATCTGTGTTTGCTAAAGAATTATAGTTACAAGCTAGAGGATTAGTACATCCACTAATAGCGTAAGTACAAGAACCATCATCTACAGTTGCTGCAGCATCATAGTTATTAGCAGTTGGATCTGTACAACCTAACCAAATACAAGAACCATCATCTGCAGTAGCCGATGGATTGTAGTTTGTTGCAGTTGAGTTCATACATCCAAATTGATAAGGAATACATGAACCATCATCACAGGTTGCAGCAGCATTGTAGTTGGATTGTGTATTATATGTACAACCATATATACAATAAGTACAAGAACCATCATCACAAACTGCATTATTATCATAATTTGTTGCTGTTGGATCTGTACAACCAAGAGGATTAACAGAAACATCAATTGTAACAGAAGCGGTTGTTTGACAATTATTATCATCAGTTATGGCACAAGTATAAGTTCCTGCTGATAAGCCAGTGGCTGTTTGAGTTGTTTGACCATTTGACCATAAATAAGTATATCCAGGCGTTCCTCCACTTCCAGTAACTGTAGCAGTTCCATCATTTCCTCCAAAACAATTTACGTTATATTGTGTGTAAGTTGAAGTAAGTTCAGCAGGCTCAATAATTGTAAAGTCAATAGTATCTTTACATTCTTGCCAATTACTATCAATAACTATACATTGGTGGTTGCCAGGTGTAAGGTTGTTGGCTGTGCTTGTAGTATTTCCATTACTCCAATTGTAAAGTGTTGCACCACTACCATTTTGTATTGACAAAATACTAGCATTCCCATCATTAGCATTAAAGCATGTGATATCTGAACTGAATGAGTTGTCCACGCTAAAAGTATTACAATTAACAAAGTCTAAGCAGGCGGCAGGTCCTGAAGTTAAAATTTGAATGACATTTCCTAAAATATCTACTTCTTTTGTTAACCAGGTAGCGCAATAACTTCCTTGTGTACCCGATGTGAAGTTAACTCTCAAATTAACTGGTATTGAACCGCCTTGACCAATTATTATTCCAGTAGTATCTGCTAACGGATAACCTATATGACCTACAGCATCTCCATTTGCGGTAATAGAATAAGGAATACTGTTCCAGAAGCCGGTATAGGGATTCAAGAACTTAATATTAAAGTCCCCTTGTGAGATTACACCATTAGTTTTAGAAATAGTAAATTCTGGACGCACCCTAATAGCACAGTTACTTGTATTTGTTAAAGTTAGTGTATTGAAAGAATTTTCGGAAGCTGAATACACCGGATTTGGATTAAAACCTGTCATTGTTTGTATTGCACTTGTATTACAAATAAATTCATTAAAAGTTGAACTTGCAGAATGATAAGTGTCTCCTGTATTCTGTCCATTTCCATTAGCTGCTATATATGCTCCATGAAAAGTAATAGCTCCTGTTCCTGAAGTTGGAGCTTGCCAATTCATAGACCAGCTTTTTGAATTAGTACCTGAGGTTCCGGTAGATTTATGTGTTATTGCAGTATTACTATTTACAAGTTTTGTTTGAGTACTATTTGTAACAAAGAAAGTACCTGTTTTGGTTCCTCCAGCATTTTTTTCGGCAGTGATTTCAAATCCAAATTTATTGATTCCAGTTTGAGCAACAGTTGCAGTAATCGTATATGTAGTACCTGGAACATACCCCGTTGAAGGAATGTTTGTTGTTATTGTAGCTCCTGTGCCCGATCCTGCAGTATGGCATTGAGTACAATTTACACCATCTGTTGGAGATCCTGTTTTTCCTCCTGGAGATCCCGTACTATAAGAGTTAGAAGGTTGTGGGTAAAATAATATTGCTAAACAAATTAAAATCGAAAATAGGGATAGTAACTTTTTCATAATTACTGGTTTAAATTTAATAGCTTGTAATTGTGGTAATACGGCAACAAATATATACAAAATAAACAGTAAAAAAGCTAAACAACTAGTGCTTAACAAGAACAGTATAAAAGAACTGCAAAAGTAGTGCTAATTTAAGCGAAAAGTCGAGCAGCAAACTACACACTAAGAACTAAATAGTTTTCTTAAAAAGTTCTAACTATGGCGCGTGAGGCCCACTTAATAAAAAACCCACTAAAAAGTGGGTTTTTTATTTTGTTATTCAACAACAACTTTCTTGGCTAGCTCTCCATTTTCTGTTTTTAAAGTCAGATAATAAATTCCTTTTGCTACACCATCTAACGATAAGTTTGTTGAAGTATTAAATTGATGTGTTAAAATCAATTTTCCATTAATATCTCTTAAGGTCAAATCTGTTGTTATATTTTCTTCACCCTCAATAGTTAAACTATAAGTTGCTGGTACTGGAAAAACACTAAACTGTAAATCATTTTTTTCTTCAATGGCCGTTGGATTATTAGTCAAAAATTGAACATTACCAATATTATTTCCAAACTCATCAATAGGTATATTAACCAATGCAAATTTAACAGCTGGATTATTTGACCACCATTGATAACGATAACTAATTTCTGGTTGAGACGGAAATAATGTTGAAGGAGCAGGATACCAATTACTAAAAATACCAAATAGTGTATCTGTGCAATAAAAAGAAATATTTTGAGTATTAGTAGAAACAGCATATAACCTTAATGCAGGAAAAGTGCCCATAGGTATAATAACACTCCCCCAGCCATCAACAGTATAAGACGCATCAATAGTGACCTCAATCTTAATTGAATCAATCCTTTGAGCTAAACCAAGAGTTAAAAGAAAACTTAATGAATCAGGAAGAAAAGTGTTTTCTTGTGTCTCATTTATAACAGGAATAGGTCCAGTAGAAAATTGCATAGGATAGGATAAAGGAAGAGGAAGAATAGTGACTGGATTAAGAAAAGGCTGATCATCAATTCCAACCACTTCAATTCCATTTGACGATTTATTCATATAAATATATTGATTATCATCTAGAGAACATAAATTTGATGCAGGATGCATAAAACCAAATGAAGTTGAATTAGGATCTATATATTGAAAAATATTCACGTCATTTTGTTGGAGATTAGAAAAGTTCCAAATTTGATTTGCACCAGCAGAGCCAATTTGAATAGCACTTCCAGAAACAGAATCTAGGGCCTCATAAATATTATCCCCTACACCTACAACATCATTATCTGTTACTGTAATTTGAGAAAATGCACTTATAGTTATAAATGCCAGAGCAATTGTAAATATTTTTGTTTTCATAATTTTTTTAATTATTAATTGAGTGTCAGATTTATGCAAAGTTATAAATGTTATATAATTATAGAGTTGAAATTATATATATAACTTTAACCAAATTACAAACTAAAACTAAATAGTTCTCTAAAAAAGTTCGAACTATGGCGCCCTTTGAATCTTATTAAAAATGAATAATAATTCTAAAGTTTGAGGATTGCCTACTCTCTTTTTTAAAATCTTGTCAAAAAAAAATTAGCATCGACTTGTATTTAGGGGAAAATAAAATCTGTTAAATTGTGTGTAATTTTTAAAATACTTATGCAAAACCTAATTAACACCATTTTATCAAACCCTGTTTATATTGCTATAGCAGGAATTGCAATTGTAATTATACTTTTTCTATTTATAAAAAAGTTATTAAAGTTTTTAGCATATGCATGTATTCTTTTTATTGCTTTTCTTGCTTATGTTCACTTAACTGGTGGTAGCGTCAAAGAAACTATAACAGATGTACAAAATAAAGGAAAAGACCTAATTAAAGATGATTCAGGAAAATTTTAATGACAAACTAATTTGAAAATATCACATAAACAATAAACCCTCAAAAAAATATTTTAATTCAATAATTACGAAAAAAAAATATATTTGCATTAAACCCTTGCTAATATAATGGAGAGGAGATTATAAATAAAAAAACAAACTAAAAAACCAGTAAAAGTATGAGCAATCTTCCAATTTTTTCAGAACATCCCTTGCTAATAGTAACTTTTGCTGTTGTAGTTTTAATAATGCTAATCTTTGATTTAGGAGTTTTCAATAAAAAAAGTCATTCCATAACCAATAAAGAAGCTGTAATCTGGTCATCGGTATGGATTTCATTAGCTATGCTTTTTAGTGGTTTAGTTTATGCTTTTGCAGGTGCTACTAAATTTTACGAATTTCAATCTGCCTACTGGATTGAAAAAGCCCTTTCTGTAGATAATCTATTTGTATTTATTTTGGTTTTTAAATTTTTTAAAGTAGAAGATGAAAACAAACACAAAGTACTTTTTTGGGGTATTGTGGGAGCATTAGTCTTAAGAGCTATATTCATATTTTCTGGTGCGTTACTAATTGAATTGACTTATTTAAATACAATTTTAGGAAAGTTTGGCATTGAAGGTTTTGAAAAAAATATTAATATAATTATGACTCTATTCGGTTTATTTTTAGTTTATGCAGGAATTAAATCTTGGTCAGCTGATGATGAGGAAGATAATGAAGATTATAATGATACAAGAGGAGCGAAATTAATTAGAAGCATATTTAGTGTAAGTGATAAATATGATGGAGATAAATTCTTTACAATTGAAAATGGCAAAAAATTAGCAACCCCTTTGTTAGTATGTGTTGCAGTAATTGAGTTTACAGATTTGCTTTTTGCTGTTGATTCTATTCCAGCTATTTTTGCAATATCGAATGATCCATTTATATTGTATACATCAAATATCTTTGCTATACTTGGTTTGAGAGCTTTATTCTTCCTTTTAGACAATTTTATACATTTATTCAGTAAACTTACTTATGGCTTAGCATTCATACTTTCATTTATTGGTATCAAAATGATTATTGCTCCTTTTTATCACATAGAATCTGTTTATTCATTAATAGTTATAGTTGGGATATTAATTCTTTCTGTTATTGCATCAATTGCTTTTCCAGTAAAAAAAGAGGTAAGTGAATAACTAAAATTAATCAACAAAAGTACTAGTCAACTAATAAAGGTACAAAAAAATGAAAATAAAAATTATATTATTTACCACAATAATGTTAGTATCGTTAAATTCTTATTCTAATATTTTTATTAGAAAATTATCGACATCCAATACTAAAATTTAAGTATAAAAAAATAGATTAGCGCCCAAACTCCTATAAAAAAAACACCAACGGAAACACTATTTAAATTTTTTCTCAAATCTTTTTTAATTACTAGTCGGTATAAAATCCAAGCTATGAAAAAGATTAAAAATCCTATTGGCATATAAATTCTCAACATATTTTTTTATTTATTCAATAATTATTCTTTTTTCAACGGTTCCATTTTCATAGATGTAAAAAAGAGGTTCGTTCTTAGTGCCTTTTGTTTCCCTTCCTAAGAGATCTGTTATTTTTAACAAGTGTTTTATATTGTCTGACTGACCAAGTTCATCTATACTTAGAATTGTAGTAGTTATACATGAAGTATCATTATTGTGTTGCATATCAGAAGAATAATCTGTCCATGCACAAATCTCAAATTGTCCTGGCAAGACCGTATAAGGTGTTCCAAACATATAATTTATACTATTACCTGATAATAAGGTAGATGCGATATTCTCAGAAACCGCTGGAGCTCCATTAACACTGTAAGCAACATTAAAATTATTTACATCATTTACCCCAGAATTTAATATTTCAACCTGAACAATCCCATTGCTGATATTTAGAATTGAACTAACTCCTATGTCTTCCGAAAAAATAATCTTTTCAATATCTATCGATATAAAAAAGTCTTCAGTTTGATATTCCCTATATGTCGCCCAGAATCCACCTAAAACCTCATATGATTGTCTTGAAATTGGCGGATTGTTTTCTCTTTCTAATGAAATATTAGTTCCATCCATATACCATAAAACATATACTCCTCCATCATTAATAGTATATGGTGAACTCAATGGTATATTGTTCCATCCTGGCATAATAAGATTCGAATCAACAAAAACAGAATCAATTAATGTTCCTGCGCCACCATTTGGACCATCATCATCAAAAATCATTACTGAAAAAGCACTTCCTGTTAATTCAATACCAAAATTGGAAGAAATCAGTTTCGCAGGATAAAAAGAAGGCTGAAAATAAACAGCTATTCCGCCATTCCCCCCAGCCCAATTAAGTCCAGCTAAAGTAGTTGCGACTAAATTATTTGCAAAACATAGATTAATATTGTTCTGTGTTGTATCTAAAACTACTATCTCTTGTGCAATTGAATTGTTAGTTTGATTAATATCTCCAACTAGAGCTGCTTGAGAAGAAAAAGTATAAGTGCCAGCTGTTGAAGCAGAGAAACTTATTGGGAAAACAATTGTTGTATCTTGGCCTGCAAATAGAGAGCTTATCGTAGCATTATTTGTAACAATAGGCATGCCGAATAATGGGGTAATATTTGATGTTACACCAATTGAACTTGTATTCTGATTTCCTATATTATCAACATTTGATAGTAAAGAATGTGCATTTCCATTCTTAGATAAAAAGATGCCCTTATTTTCATTATTATCATTCCAGCTTGCAGCCACATCAGTAATTGGAGATGCATTAGAGATAGAAGGTGGATTAAATTTTATACTATATAGAGATTGAGGGTAAACATCTTGTGAATGCTGCAACCCTATTGATCCTGCAGCCGATTCAATACCAATTGTAATATCATTACCATTAGTTATTCCACTCATTGACTTGTACTGAAAAAGTATTGTAGAATCAATATGGCACAAAATAATTTGGAAAGTATTAGATCCTGTATATTGTGGATTAGCTTGTTGCCAAAATGGAACGTTCACAAATGATATAATCGTACTATCTATTTGATTGTCAAAATAACATTTTCCAGTGTTGTTATTACCAGCAAATGTTAAATCAGACAAAAGAGGTGCAATAAAATCATTAGCCCCACTTGCAGTTGGAATTAGGGGAAATGGAGATGCAATATTTTGAGGGTTTGAAAAAGCAATAAATCCATTTGAACCTATCGAAAGATGGGAAACATTATACCAATAAAAGTTAAAATTCGCAATTGGAAATGAGCCTATAATGTTATCATCTCCTAATCCTGAAACTAAATTATCTGAAACCTCAATATTTACCCAACTATAGACAGGTCCTGAAGGATTATTACTATCAACCCAAGTATATCCATATCCATCTGGCCCCCCTGAGTTTTGAGAAAAAAGTAAACTTGGAAGCAAAAATAATAACAGTAATATCTTTTTCATAATATATGTTTTAGTTTAATAAATTGTATCTGCCATAATACGGCACCAAATATATAAAAAAAAGTCGTGGCAGCAAATTACAAACTAAAACAAAATAGTTCTCTAAAAAAAGTTGGAACTATGCGAGAGGCCCACATAAAATAAAACCCACTTTTTAGTGGATTTTTTATTATTCTATAACTACTTTTTTCTCTACTGTTCCATCATCATAGATGTAAAACAATACTTGATTGTTTTTAGGCGTAATTTCTTGACCTAAAACATCAATAACCTTAATTAACTTATTTAAATTTGTTTGGGCTTCAAAATATACCTCAGTAGAGTTGCAATTTATCGGATTACTGGTTGATTCAGACAATAGCCCATTAAGAACAGACCAATTCTGCCAAACACCTCCAGTCCCATCTTCCCAAGTATTTAAATCAAATGAGTTAAGACCAGTGGAGATTCCTTTAATTTTATACACTTTAATTGCTTGACCAGAATGATCCCAAGTTAATGGCATAGTAGCATTAATATTTTCTGGAGTATTTGAAGCTATCTCGCAATTTATACGCAAAAAATAAGCATTATCATCACTATTAGGATAGCTGCCAAAAACTCTAGCAACCCCATTAGTATCAATACAAACTGCAGTATATTCATCACAAGCAATCCCTTTAGCATCTGCATTATAATCTGTTAACATTCGAGACATAAATACAATGTGCCTGCCTTTTCTATCTGGATCATCATAATGTGTATCTGTGACAATATCTTTAAGAATATCAATTTCTAGAAATTTTGCAGAATCAATTGTAACATCACTGTGATATGGATTACTTAATGCTGTCCATGATGTTACAGTACCATTTTCTGCAGAAAAATAATATTCTCCCAAAATAGCCATACCCGCACTTGTTCCTCCTACAACTATATTTCTTGTATTTATTACATGCCTAATTAAACTATCAATAGGAGTATCTCTCCAATAAGAAACATAATTCCATTGATCTCCACCTGCAAACCAAATAGCTTCTGCTTGTAATATTTTAGAGTGTATATAATTTATACTAGCTGCGCTTGAGTTATTAAAAACAATGCTTTCAACCGAATTAATAGTTACCCCTAATTGACTATACAAGTATTGATTGTACCCATCAGAACCACTTGCTCTTAAAATAAGAACATCTCCTCCATTAGCCCTTTCAAGAAACCATTTCATAGCATTATCATCTTCTGTAGCGCCACCCATCATACAAATCCCGCCTAATGGAGAAGTTATAGTGTCATCTATATTTCCAGTGAAGTATGAAGTGTAACTTTGAGAATTACTAATAAATGGTAAGAAAAAAAAGAAAAGAAAATGTAATTTTTTCATAAAGCAAATATATACTAATTTTCTAAAAAAGTTCGAACTATAGAGCGAGAGGCCCACTTAAAATAAGAAGCCCGAGCATTTGCCCGGGCTTCTCTTATTATTAAAACTAAGTCCTTCTTATTGAAGTTCTTATTGTAATATCAATTTCTTATTGATAATTCCTTCATCAGTTTCTATTTCTAAAAAGTAGATTCCTTTGGCATTATCTTTTAAGTTAATCTGTTTGGTGTACTCTCCAACAAATTGTTGCAGGTCATCAGCTATTAGCTCCTCTCCCACTACATTAAGCACTCTAACTTTTAAGTTCTGTACTGTTTCACTTGTAAAGCTGATGTTAAATACATCTCTACTTGGGTTAGGATAAACAAGAAATGATGATGCACTTATTTCTTCAATCCCAACTGTATTAATTAGCAAATCAATACTATAAGAAGATGAACAACCAATTGAATCAATTACCTCAAAGGTTACTTGATATAGACCATTTTGTGCAAAAATGTGCGTTACTTGCTCGCCAGTTTCCACAGGTGTATTATCCCCAAAGTTCCATGTATAGGTAGAATTAGAACCATTCATAGCTGTAAAGATATAAGCGGCTGATGTTGAGATTTGCTGAGTCTGAAAAGTAGAATCAGGAATAGAAAGATTGACCTGCATTGTTAAATCAACATAACAACCAAAAGCATCACGCAACTCCAGCATTAATAATTGCTCAGAATCAAGTAAAATAGAGGGCAACTCAGGCCCTGGGGTCCAATTATAGGAATATGCAGAATTAAACGGTGCTGAATAAAGGGTATTTTTACACACTAAGGTGTCTTGCGGGATGGTAATTGTTGGAAGAACTGCGCCAAAAGGAGCCAAGGTGTTATCCATCCATACCAATCTATCTATAAGGAAATTCTTCATATTAGTTACTTGGTCTTGATAAGTAGTATTATTAAGAGTTTGCCAGATAGAAAAATTACGTGCAGACGGACCCTGTAATAGAATATTGGCTAAGCTGTCGACAAAATCAACAAATTTAGTCGTTTGAAATACATCTTGCCGCAAACTTAACCAACGGCAAGCTAATTCGTGATTATATATACTATCCGTGTACATTTTTGACCACCAAAATGGAAATGGCCAATACGGGTGAATGTTTTCCCAAACCCAACCTGAAGTTGGATTACTTGCCATTGCTCGATCATAATCCCATGCTGGGCCGATACAAAGCTTGCCACCATCAGTATCTTTTTCTTTATACATATAAGTACTGCGTCCGTAGCTGTCATAATTCATACTAAATTCATTCACAATTAAAAAATCAATAAACGTGCTTACATCAATCCAATTTCTGTATCCCCACTGAGGATCCTGGAATGAGCTAGCATTTAAAGCATTTTCGAATGAATCTACATACGTTTTAATATACTCTCTTTGGATAGGTAAAATTACATCTGCTTTAGGATAAACATTCTTAAATTCAACAGGAAAGGAACATGTTGCAGAATTTATTGGAAGATAAGATGAATTCCAAGAACCAGGATCTCCATTCCAATTCATTTCAATGATGTAACCTCCTGTCAAATCGCTTCCAGTTGTATCAGCAATAGTCAGTTTTGCAATGTCCACCCGATTTTGGTCTCTTTTAATTTTTTCAGTAAGCGTATAGACACCAATGTAATTTCCATCTAAAAATATTTCGCACTGTCTCGTTCTTGGAGCGTAACGTCCCATTCTACGAGCAAATTCATAGGATACGGAATTAATTAATAATGTGTTATCTAAGTATTCAGCTTTGAAAATCCAGTCGTTTTCAGCGGGGAGTCCTAATAAAGAAGTATCTATTTTATTCCCTGCTGCATCAATCAGGTCAAAGTCATAATTCTTTTTCGGATAACCTGGACCTGAAAATCCTTGCCATTCAGTCAAAATATTTCCATCATAACTGTAGTTCGTATCACTCAAATAATTGAGTTGTCCGGGGCCATTATCAATAATCTGCATGAGCACTGGCACCTTAAAATCATTATTAATTGGCGCGCCAATTGTAGTAAGCTGTACTAGAGGAAGCACACTGGACATTGAAGATTGATAAGTGATGGTAAATGGAATAGTTGAAAGGCAAGTTGTAGAATCGTTTATACCTACTCGAATAAAGTATAATTGCCCCTGCATGAATAATGCGGAAATTTCAGACTGAAGGCCGCAGCCATTATCATCAAAGTATATTGCGCCTGTTGCTGTTCCATTCATAATTACATCGCTGCAATCATCATAAACCCACAGTCTGGTGTCACAAGTACTAGAGCCACAGGTTGAAATGGAATAAATCCCAGTAGAATCTGGAATAAACTCAAAAAAAGTATTTGGTTGGTTGGCATTATTCAATCCTATACTAGCGGTATAAGGATTCTCACAAATAGAACCTTGTGGACAATTGAAAGAATGAGTTGCAGAAAAAGCAAATTGCCCCCCATAACCCACTTGTATCCCATTCAAGGAAATAGTGTACGAACCTTGTCCATAGCCACAACAGATCCCATCCCCATACGAATCATATATATCAAAGCGAAAACATGCTGAAGTATCGACACAAATTGTATCAGAATTTGCGAATCCGTTGGCGATTTCTATATTATTTGCGAATAATTTCCAAGAAGTTTCTTGCGGATAAGTATCAGGAATAATTGATACAACAAAGGGGACTTCTGCTGATAGGCATTGTGCTAAGACAACATTGGTAGTTTGGAAAAGCGTTAAAAAAAGAATGATAAAGAGTACTCTCATTATACTATTTTTAATTTAATATCACTAATAGATTTAGCATACGACAAACTTACTAAATAATTCTCTAAAAAAGCTCGAACTTAATACTTGACCCAATCAAAAAGAATCGTTATTTTTTTACAGTTTTCATTTGTATAACATCTACTAAAAATGCAAAAACCATTGAAAAATAAATATACCCCTTTGGTATTTCTAAATGAAACCCTTCTGCAATTAAAGAAAATCCTATCATCATTAAAAAACACAATGCTAAAATTTTGAAGGAAGGGTGCTTTTTTATAAAGTCACTTATTGGGCCTGATGCAATAATCATAATAATTACTGCAACTACTACTGCAGTATACATCACCCATAACTCCTGAACCATCCCAACTGCGGTAATGATTGAGTCAACTGAAAATACCAAGTCCAAAATGATTACCTCAAATAGTAGTCGTGAAAAACTACTTTTCTTTGGCACTAATGGGGTATCACTATTAACCATTTCGGTGTTATGATAAATTTCAACAGTACTTTTGTAAAGTAAAAATATACCTCCAAAAATTAAAATCAGCCCTTTGCCGGTAAAAGAAGTTCCCGCAACCGTAAATAGATTCGTGTCTAATTTCAAAATCCAAGAAATCACTGTTAATAAAGCAAGTCGCATGATCATGGCCAGTCCAAGTCCCCAATACCTTAATTTATTTCTTTGATTATCTGGTAATCGATCTGCAAGTATGGAAATAAATATAATATTATCTATACCCAAAATAACTTCCAACAGAATAAGAGATAGCAAAGGAACAAGCTGTGGAACAAGTGCATCAAACATAAAGTCCATTTTTAATTTTAATTATTGGCAAAGATTATAAAAAAATTATAAATCTCTAATTAGAAAAACAATCAAAGTAATAAATTCTAAAACTAAAAGATAGACTTTACTGCCCTATCACTCTCGTGCCAAATAAAAAATGCGGCATCCAATAATAGGGGTCATTTATTTTACTTATCATAACCCCTTTGTTAGCAGATGCATGAATAAATTCACCATTGCCAATACAAATACCCGCATGAGTAGCTAGAGCAGAAGAAGCATAAGTATTTGTAAAGAATATTAAATCTCCTTCTTGGATATTTTTAGGATTTAGAATAACACTTCCATATCTAGCAAACTCTTCAGCTGTTCTAGCAATATCAGTGATTCCAATTTCCTGAAAAGATACATACAATAATCCTGAGCAATCAATACCACTATAACTTAAGCCTCCAATTACATGCTGAGTACCAATATATGTTCTTGCTTTAGAAATTACTCTTTGCATATCAAAATATGAAACATTTAAGGGCTTCTCTATTCCTGTCTGTTTAAAAGATTCAAACTTAGAACTTAAAACGGAATCTTTTATAAAGTAAGCCTCTAGATCCTTTAAATCCGATACTACTGAGTCCGTATCAAGTTCAAGAGTTGGATGTGTATTTATTTGAGGGGTTTTTTCATTATAAGATGTATCTAATCCATCATCAGATTGCTGACTAAATAAAAATGCAGGTATACAAACAAATATGACACATAATTTTCTCATTCTGCAAATTTAGTGAATAATTCTCTAAAAAAGTTCGAACTATGGAGCGTAAGGCCCACTTAAAATAAAACCTGCAATACTACAGAAAAATGCTATCGCTCTTAACTCCGGTTTTTTCAAATAACAATTGCACTGCCTTTTTGCCTTTTTCTCCTAAAGAAACGGAATAACAATTTACATACAAAGCAATATGTGCATCAATAACATCTCTTTCCATCTCTTGGGCATGACACTTTACAAATTCTAAAGAAGATTGCCTATTTTCAAAAGCATATTCTACAGATTTTCTAAGCACTCGTTCCATTTTTTTTTGAATTTCAAATGGTAATACTCTTTTAACCACAATACCACCCAGAGGAAGAGGCAATCCTGTTTTTTGTTGCCAGAATTCTCCCAAATCCTTTACTTTCTCCAATCCTTTTTGCTGATAGGTAAATCGATTTTCATGTATGATTAGGCCCGCAGCAACATTTCCTGATAAAATTTCATTTTCAATTTCAGAAAATAGTACCTCAACCTTATTAGAATATTCAGGATTTGAAATACTTAAAAGCAAATTTGCTGTTGTATATTTTCCTGGTATTGCAATTTTACTTTTTGAAGTTAAAGCAACATTAGGTTTTTTAATTAGCAGTGGTCCGCAATTTTTTCCTAGAGCAGAACCGCTATCTAGTAAAAGATACTCAGAAATACATTCAGTAAAAGCATTAAAAGATAATTTTGTAACATCTAATTTAGCTTGAAAAGCCCATTTATTAAGCTGTTCAACATCAGCAAAAACAACATCAAATTCCAAACCTTCAGTATCAATTTTATGATGTACTAAGGCTTCAAAAATAAAGGTGTCGTTCGGGCAAGGAGAAAAGCCTAAAGTCAATTTCATAATCCAGAAATAATTTTTTCAACTTCAATATTCAAGTTTCTAATCGCCAAATCTAGATCCCAGTTGTTTTTATTTCTTTTTTCTACTTTATTAGAAATTGCCCTTATCTGCATACAAGCAACATTAAATTCTGCACAAACTTTAAACACAGAAGCGCCTTCCATACTTTCAATTTCAGGACTTTCTCTTTTCACAATTTCAGAAATAGTTACTTTGTTACCATGAACAGTATTTACAGTAATTGCTCTTACTTTTTTCAAAGAAGTTCTTGAGCTATTTAGATATTTTGTTTTTACATCAAAATCAGTAAATTTTGAAAACTCTAAGTTATTTTCAAAACCGATTTCAGAAAAATTATCTTCAACCACTTCAACCACATCTCCATTTTTTAACTCCTTAGAAAAAGAACCTGCAACTCCCATATTAATTACTAAATCATATTTTTTTTTCACCAACTCTTTAGTAAGATAAATTGCAGTATTCACCATTCCAGCGCCAGTTATTAAAGTAGGATTTTTTTTAATCTCAGCAGATGTAATTTCAAGCTTAGTAGCCGCAACAATTAATACATTCATATGGCAAATATATGGTATATTTGCAGCCTATTTATAAAAAAATGAGTGATAATTACAACAAGGATTTAGCAAAAAATATTAAATCTATATTAACCGAACTAGGTGAATCCCCTGAACGAGAAGGGCTGATTAAAACTCCAGAAAGAGTTTCTAAATCAATGGCATTTTTGACCAGTGGTTATAAAGAAAATCCTTCAAAAATCTTAAAAGCAGCAATGTTTGCTGAAAATTATAGCCAAATGGTTTTGGTGAAAGACATTGAACTTTACTCCCTTTGCGAGCATCATATGTTGCCTTTTTTTGGCAAAGCACATATCGCTTATATCCCCAATGGACACATTGTCGGGCTTAGTAAAATACCAAGAATTGTTGATGTTTTTTCAAGAAGATTGCAAGTACAGGAGAGATTAACTGATGAAATCAAAGACTGTCTACAAGACACTTTAAACCCAAAAGGAGTTGCAGTTGTTATTGAAGCGCAACATCTTTGCATGCAAATGAGAGGAGTTCAAAAACAACATTCATCAACTACAACATCTGCCTTTTCGGGCATGTTTTTAAAAGATGAAAAAACGCGTGCTGAATTTATGAATTTAATCAAATAATTGATGAGAGCTTATGTATTCCCTGGTCAAGGAGCTCAATTTGCTGGAATGGGAAAAGAACTTTACCACAATTCGGATGCTGCAAAAGAGATGTTTGAAAAAGCAAATGAAATTTTAGGATTTGCAATTACTGAAATTATGTTTGGAGAAGATACTGAAGCTTTAAAACAAACAAAAGTTACTCAGCCAGCTATTTTCTTGCACTCAGTAATTTTAGCAAAAGTATTAGGCAAATCATTTCAACCAAAAATGGTTGCAGGACATTCTCTTGGTGAGTTCTCGGCACTTGTTGCTGCTGGATATTTATCATTTGAAGACGGATTACAATTGGTAGCAAAAAGAGCAGGAGCCATGCAAAAAGCCTGCGAAAAAAATCCCTCAACAATGGCAGCTGTCTTGGGCTTAGAGAATGAAGTGGTGGAAAAAATATGCTTGGAAATTGAAGAAATAGTGGTGCCGGCAAATTACAATTGCCCTGGGCAATTAGTAATCTCTGGTAGTAATAAAGGAATTGATATTGCTTGTGAGAAACTAACAGAGGCAGGAGCCAGAAGAGCTTTAAAGCTTCCTGTTGGAGGAGCATTTCATTCTCCACTAATGGAACCTGCTCGTGCCGAATTAGAGAGGGCAATTGATGAAGCCATTTTCTCAGAAGGAATTTGCCCTATATATCAAAATGTTACTGCAACTGCAGTTACTAATCCGAATGAAATAAAAGAAAATCTAAAAAAACAACTTATAGCATCTGTGCTTTGGACACAAAGTATGCAACAAATGATTGCTGATGGGTTAACATCAGTAATTGAAGTTGGACCAGGTAACGTTCTTCAAGGATTATTTAAAAAAGTTGACAGGAACTTAGAAACTCAAAGCGCAACTTTATAAAGTACTATTTAGTAGCTTTCCGCTATTATGTAAATCGTGCCAAGCTTTTTTAGTCTGGCATTTTTCATACAATGCTGCATGGTGCATATTATGGCAGTCAGTACCTAAAAAACTGACCATATTTTGAGCAATTAAATCTTGTGTTTTATTTTGTATTTGCGGGGAATAATAGCCAATTAATGATAGCCAATTTATTTGCAACAACACTCCTCTATTTACGAACTCTTCATAATCTTTCATCTGAAAATAATGGTATCTTTCAGGATGAGCTAAAACTACTTTATAATTTTCTAACTGCAATTTAAAAATAATATCAAACAGATTTTTTGGCGCTTCTACAAATGATAATTCTACTAAAATATAATTAGTTCCAAAAGTGAGAAATTTCTCATTGCCTATTTTTTGCTCAAAATCATAATCAATATAGTATTCCGCAGCAGCATCAATTTCCATATTAATGTTTTGTACTTTTAATTCGCTACGAACAGCTTCTAGCCCTTGTAAAATTGTTTCGGAAGAATTTTTATAAAAATCACTCATTACATGGGGAGTAGTAATCACTTTACTAAAACCTAATTTCTGCATTTCTTTAATAAGATTGATTGTAGTTTCCATGTCAGGGGAACCGTCATCAATACCTGCAATAAAATGAGAATGAATATCTGTTTTCAGCACAGAGAAATCTAGTGGCTCTAATTCCTCCTCCTTCTTTTTTGAAAACCATTTTAACATTTAGCTGTATTGTTCTTTATAATAATTCTGATAATCCCCTGAAGTAATATTGTCCATCCACTTTTCATTATCTAAGTACCAAGCAATCGTTTTTGCAAGCCCCTGCTCAAACTGCAAAGATGGTTCCCATCCCAATTCATTTTTTAATTTATTGGCATCAATAGCATAGCGTTTATCATGCCCTGGTCTGTCTTTCACATAAGTAATTAAACTTTCAGAAGTGCCTACTTCTTTATCTAAAGCAATATCCATTTGTTTACAAAGCACTTTTATCAAATCGATATTTGTCCATTCATTAAAGCCCCCTATATTGTAAGTTTCTCCAAGGGTTCCTTGATGATAAATTTTATCAATTGCAATGGCATGATCCACTACATAAAGCCAATCTCTTGTAAATTTTCCATCTCCATAAACTGGCAATGATTTTCCATTTCTGATATTATTGATAAAAAGTGGCAATAACTTTTCTGGAAACTGATTTGGGCCGTAATTGTTCGAGCAATTTGAAATCACAAAAGGCAAACCATAAGTATTTCCATAAGCACGCACAAAGTGATCGGAACTTGCTTTTGAAGAGGAGTAAGGAGATTGAGGATCGTATGGTGTTGTTTCTAAAAATAAGCCTGTATCTCCTAAACTTCCATAAACCTCATCTGTTGAAACATGGTAAAAAAGTTTGTCTTTTGGATTTGCTTTCCACGCATTTTTTGCAACATTCAAAAGATTGACTGTCCCTACAAGATTTGTCATAATAAACTCCATTGGATTGGTAATTGATCGGTCCACATGGCTTTCGGCAGCTAAATGAATAACCCCATCAAAATTGTATTTTGCAAAAAGCTCTTTTATACATGCTTCATCTAATATATCGCCTTTTTCAAAAGTATAATTTGAGGCATTTTCAAGATCTTTCAAGTTTTCAAGATTACCTGCATAAGTTAATTTATCCAGATTTACAATTTTGTAATTGGGATATTTATTTACAAATAATCGAACCACATGAGAGCCAATAAATCCTGCTCCTCCTGTTACTAATATCGTTTTGCTCATCTTAACTTTACATTTTAATAAATGGACAGCAAATATAGGCAATTATTAAACAATGCTTTGCGTTAGTTGTTCCACTTATAGTATTTTAGCAGACAAATGAAAACCCAACAACTAAAAAAAATCTGTACTGCACTTTTATCAATAGTGTTTTTAAATACTAGCGCTCAAGAAAATAGGCAATCCGCTTTTGCTTTCAATTACAATTACCAGATTCCAATTGGAAATTTAGCAAATACCTTTGGCAATAATTCAGCTATTGGGGCTTCTTTTTTCTTGGAAACAAGTAATAATATGATCTTTGGAGTTGAAGGTAACTATATGTTCTCATCTGAAATTAAGGATTCTACTATTTTAGAAAATATCAGCACCTCAACTGGTGCAATTATAGGAGCAGATGGCCGTTACGCAAATATAAATTTAATGCAAAGAGGCTTTGATAGCTATTTATTTGGTGGGTATGCTTTTCATTTTTCAGAAAGTAATTTGAGTGGAATTTATATCTCACAAGGAGTTGGTTATTTACAACACCAAATATTTATTGACACTAAAAACCAAAACATACCACAGCTTGATGAGGATATGAAAAAAGGATACGATCGCTTTTCTAATGGCTTTAGCACAAAGTTTTCTCTTGATTATAAATATTACCATCAGAAAGGGAGGTTCCAAATCAGCTCAGGCTTTAATTATACTATGGCTTATGCTAAAAACCAAAGAGCATACGATTTTGCAAATAATGAGTATTACTCTAGCGAAAGAAGCTGGGATAAATTGTTAGGATTTAAAGTTGAGGTCATTATTCCTATTAACAGAAAAAATGAAGAAGAATTTCATTACTACTAAATGCGCCTAATTTATAATATAAGTATTTGGTTATATGTAGTTACAATACGGATTGCTTCACTTTATAACTTAAAAGCAAAAAAGTGGGTTAAAGGCAGAGAAAACATTTTTTCAGAGTTAGAAGCAGTAGTTAGAAATCAAAAGAATATTGTGTGGTTTCATTGCGCTTCACTTGGAGAATTTGAACAGGGAAAACCAATTATTGAGGCCTATAAATTAAACCATCCAACACACCAAATACTACTTACTTTTTTTTCTGCTTCAGGTTTTGAAATCAAAAAAAATACTGCTTTAGCCAATTGGGTTTTCTACCTGCCTGCTGACACAACATCAAATGCCAAAAAATTTATCAATCTTGTAAATCCTATAAAAGTGGTATTTATAAAATATGAGTTTTGGTTCAATTATATGTATCAGCTGAAAAAACAAAACATTCCTTTTTATAGTGTATCCACTATTTTTCGTGAGGGACAAGTCTTTTTTAAATACCAATGGTTTGCTAAACAACTTAAAAATGTTACTCACTTTTTTGTCCAAGATGAAAAATCTGCTGAGCTACTAAATTCCATAGGCTTTAGCAATTTTACTATAAGTGGCGATACCCGTTTTGATAGTGTGGTAGCCAACACTAAAAACCCAACAAAAATTGCTTTAGTTGAACTATTTAGCAAAAACAAAAAAACTATTATTTGTGGAAGTACTTGGGCTAAAGACGAAATGATTTTAATACAATATATTAAAAATCATCCTGAGAATAATTATGTTATTGCACCACACGAATTGGATAATATCTCTACTTTACAAAAACAAAGCAATGGACTACTTTATTCCAATGCAAATGAAAAAAATATCTTTACTACTAATGTGCTTATTATTGATAGTATTGGGCTTTTGGCTACTATTTACCAATACGGAAATTTAGCGTATATTGGTGGTGGTTTTGGCTCTGGAATACATAATATATTAGAGGCTGCCTCATTTGGCTTAGCTGTTATCTTTGGGCCTAACTATCAAAAATTCAATGAAGCAATCTCATTAATTAACAAAAAAGGAGCAATCTCAATTTCTAATTATGAAGAACTAAGCTCGGCTATTGATATTTTTAATTCTTTCGACAAATCAATTGCACTTAACTATATAAAAGAGAATAGTGGTGCCACAAATAAAATTCTAGGCTTAATATGACAATGAAAAGATTAAAGTTTACGGCAATATTAGTATGGATTTTATTTTCTAAAAGCTATGATGTATACTTTACTTTTAGCCATACTCCTGACTTATCAAAAGAAGCAAATCCTTTAGTTTCTCTTTTGGGATTTAACTGGTTCTGGCTTTTGCTAGTTATAGCTTTATTAACTCTTTACACTTGCTATACTCTATATTTAATATCATTTAAACCTATTAATCTTTACCCGCAAGAAAAAGAATTTTCTTTTAGCAATTTCACTGCTTATATGTATTTCGGAGAAAAAAGTACTTTACTTTCTACTATCTATAAAGTTCCTTCTTTAAAGAACAAAAGATTTCATTATAGTATTGGTAATATATGGGTTAGGTTTTTGGTATTTGGTGGAATTATCTCTACTGTAATGTGGATTTTAATAAATAATTCTGAATTTTATAAAGATATCCATAATGCCTTTGTCATTTATGGAATTCTAATTTTTGGAACTGTGATTATAATGTATAATTATTATAAAATTAACTACAAAAAATATCAAGGAATTCAGGTAGCAAAGAAACTGATGTAAAATCAGGCTTAAAGCAATTTATTGGATTATATTTGTTTAACTTTATTATTATAAAAAATGTTTACAGAAAAAAAATGCATACCGTGTCAAGGTGGAATACCTCCTCTAAATAAAGAAGAAATCAATAACTTCAAGAAATTAGTTCATAATGATTGGATAGTTGAAGAAAATCATAAAATTATTAGGGAATTTAAGTTTTCAGAATATTTAGCTGGGATTAAATTCACCAACCTTATTGCTGAACTAGCTGAAGATGAAGGCCATCATCCTTACATTCATATTAATTTCAAAACAGTAAAGATTATTTTGTTTACGCACAAGATTGATGGTCTTCATGAAAATGATTTTTTAATGGCCAGTAAAATAGATAAAGTATCGCTCTTGGGGTAGCCCTAAACCGTTAAAAATCAAAATCCCCTTTGTCTTTTAGCTTCAAATATTAAAATAGCAGCTGAAACGGAAACATTCATAGAGTCAATTTCGCCCTGCATTGGAATGATAACATTTTTAGTAGCAGCATCTCTCCACTCTTGAGATAAACCAGTTGCTTCAGTACCTACAACAAGTGCAGTTGGGATAGTATAATCTTCAGTATTATAAGAATTAGCATTTTGTAAGGTAGCACAATAGATAGCAATTTTATGTTCTTTTAAAAAACTAATAATCTCGCTTGTTGTTCCAGTTGCAATTTGATTTGTAAATAAGCAACCAATACTTGATCTTACTACATTGGGATTGTATAAATCCCCTTTAGGATTGGCAATAATAACAGCATCCAGCTTTGCGGCATCTGCAGTGCGTAAAAGTGCACCTATATTTCCTGGCTTCTCAGGAGCTTCAGCAATTAAAATTAACGGATTTGGGCTAAGTTTTAACTTAGATAAATTCAAATCTTTACTTTTAGCAATTCCAATAACTCCTTCAGTGGAATCTCGATAGGCAAGTTTTTCAAAAATTTCTTTGGTGATTTCAATAAGCTCAGCAGATGATGACCATTTTTTTAGTTCATTCTCGGAACATATTTCAGGATAAAATAAAATGGTTTCTATTTCATAACCTCCTTTAAATGCTAAGGAAATTTCTTTTTGGCCTTCAATCAAAAAAGTGCCTGTTTGCTGGCGAGCTTTTGCTTTTTCTTTTAAAAGCACCAGTGATTTTATAAATGGGTTTTGAAGTGAAGTGAGCTGTTTCAAAATAAATGCTATTGTAAATTATGCCACAAAGATACTTATAAAAAAGAAGGTATTTAAAACAAAAACGGGAGACTATCTTTCGATAACCTCCCGCTATGTACCCAAGAAGAGCCAGGTCTCGAACTTTTATATAAAGACCTTATGCTACTCTACGAGCTAAGAATACCCCTTAAACAAGAAGGATTAAGCAATTACTCTATAAATCACGATTTTCTTAGAGATAAAAGGACTAATACATTACTACAGTAAAGGAATTAAACTAAAACAGTAAGAAATAGAATGGCAAATACAACAGGAAAGAAATATGGTGGCAGAGAGCTAGGCACACCAAACAAATTAACAAAGGAATTAAAACAAGCTATTAATAATGTTATCTATCAGGAAATGGAGTTAATTACTGAC
>CAMBDW010000017.1 GCA_945865535.1 Chryseobacterium gleum
TACTGAAACAAAATTAAGAGTTTTGGGCTCTCCAATGCCACTTGATAGTAAGCCAATTGAATGGGAAACTGCTGAAGATTTTTCTTTTGAATATGAAGTAGGATTGGCTCCTGAATTTGATGTAAAGATTACATCTAAAGATACACTCAACTACTACAAAATTCAGGCTGATGCTAAACTTGTGGATGGATATTGTAATGATATTGCTAAAAGATATGGTAAAATGAGCAATCCTGAAGTTTCTGTTGAGGGAGATTTAATTTTCTGTACTATTGAGCAGTTAGATATTACTGGAAAAGTAATGACTAATGGGATTAAAAATGACGCTACTGTTGCAATGGATTATATTAGTGATTCAAAAATTAAAAAGCAATTTATAGGATTAAAAAAAGACGATTTTATTAGTGTAAATGTAATGAAAGCTTTTTCCAATCATGCTGATTTAGGAGCAATGCTAAATGTTGATCAAGCAGCTATTCATAATTTAACTTCAGAAGAATTTCAATTTACGGTAAAAAATGTCAATAGATTAGAGCCTGCTGAGTTAAATATTGAATTGTTTGATAAGATTTACGGACCTGGATCTGTGGAGAATGAAAAAGATTTTAAAGCTAAAATAAAAGTAGAAGCGGAAGCTCAGTTTGCCGGAGAAAGCGATAGAATGCTTAAAAATGATGTAGTAACTTACTTTATTGATAAGTTAAAATTGGATATGCCCAATGATTTTTTGAAAAGATGGTTGGTTCAAACTTCTGAGAAGCCCATTACTATAGAGATGTTAGAAAAAGAGTACGATATGTATGCTAAAAGCTTGCAATGGCAACTTATTGAGAATAAAATTTTGGAAAATTATGAGGTTAAAGTAACTCAAGATGATGTTTTGGAACATACTAAAAAGTTGATTGGAATGCAAATGAAACAATACGGTCAGCCAGAGGGTGATGATAAACAATTGACAGAGATTGCCACTAATATTCTAAAGAATGAAGAGGAGAGAAAGAAGCTGTATGATCGAATTTTTGACGAAAGAACTCTAGCTGTTTATAAAGAAAATTTCAAATTAAACGAAAAAAGTATTTCTTATGATGATTTTGTTAAATTAGCATCAGAAAAATAACAAAAAATACTCATTATGAATTACGGAAAAGAATTTGAAAAATATGCAATAAAACATAAAGGAATAAGTAGTTTACACCTTAATGAATTTACTTCAATTCACGCAGATTATATTTCCCCAACTATTATTGAAGAAAGACAGATGAATGTTGCAAGTATGGACGTTTTTTCTCGTTTGATGATGGATAGAATTATCTTTTTAGGAGTCCCTATTAATGATTATGTAGCCAATATTATTCAAGCGCAGCTTTTATTTTTGGAATCGGTTGATGCTCAAAAAGACATATTAATTTATTTAAATTCTCCTGGTGGTGGCGTGTATGCAGGGCTTGGTATTTATGATACTATACAGTATATCAACCCTGATGTTTCTACTATTTGTACAGGAATGGCAGCTTCAATGGGAGCAGTTTTACTTTGTGCTGGTGCTAATGGAAAAAGAACTGCTCTTAAGCACTCAAGAGTTATGATTCATCAGCCAATGGGCGGTGCAAGTGGACAGGCGTCAGATATTGAAATTACAGCAAAAGAAATTCAAAAATTAAAAAAAGAACTTTACGAAATTATTGCCAATCATTCCGGTCAAACTTACAAGCAGGTTTGGGCAGATGGAGATAGAGATTATTGGATGACTGCAGATGAAGCTAAAGCTTATGGTATGATTGATGAAGTTCTGGAAAGAAAAAAATAATGTCAGAATCTGGAAAAATTGCTTGTTCTTTTTGTGGTAGAAATAAGCAAGATACTAATATCTTAATTGCAGGTAATTCTGCTCATATTTGTGATGCTTGTATAAAGCAAGCTCATGATATTGTAAAAGAAGATGCGGTATCACAAAACTCACTTTCTCAAGACTTTAAACTACTAAAGCCAAAAGCAATTAAAGAGCATTTGGATGATTTTGTTATTGGGCAGGATGAAGTAAAAAAGGTGATATCTGTTGCGGTTTATAATCATTACAAAAGACTTTTGCAATCTGATACTAGAGAGGATGATGTTGAAATTGAGAAATCAAATATTATTATGGTGGGGCGTACTGGTACTGGAAAAACTTTAATTGCGCGTACTATTGCTAAGCTGTTAAAAGTGCCTTTTTGTATTGCTGATGCGACTGTTCTTACTGAGGCAGGTTATGTAGGAGAGGATGTGGAGAGTATCTTAACTCGTCTTTTACAAGCTGCTGATTATGATGTCGAAAAAGCAAAAAAAGGAATCGTTTTTATTGATGAGATTGATAAAGTTGCGCGCAAAAGCGACAATCCTTCTATTACTCGTGATGTAAGTGGGGAGGGAGTTCAGCAGGCCATGCTTAAATTATTGGAAGGAACAATTGTAAATGTCCCTCCTCAAGGAGGCAGAAAACACCCTGATCAAAAGATGATTGCATTGGATACTAAAGATATTTTATTCATAAGCGGTGGAGCATTTGATGGTATAGAACAACATATCTCCAAAAGAATGAACACAAGAGCTATCGGATTTAGATCTGAGAAAGAGGGAGTAATTGATAAAGAAAATTTATTGCAATATATTTCCCCTCAGGATTTAAAATCCTTTGGACTCATTCCTGAACTTATTGGTAGAATGCCAGTAGTTTCGTATTTAAATCCTTTGGATAGAACGGCTTTAAAGCTAATACTCACAGAGCCTAAAAATGCTCTTGTTAAACAGTATCAAAAGTTGTTTGATATGGAAGGAATTGGGCTAACATTTGATAAAAAAGCAATTGATATTATTGTAGATAAAGCTATGGAATTTAAATTAGGAGCAAGAGGCTTGCGATCAATTTGTGAGGCTATTATGCTTGATGCTATGTTCGAATTTCCTTCTGACGAAAGTAAGAAAGAGTTACATATTACGGATTCTTATGTAAAAGCTCAGCTTTCAAAGCTTTCTTTCACTAAGCTAAAAGCAGCTTAGTTGCCAATTACTAGAGGGTAAGTAGTTCCGTTAATAATTACATCTACATTACAATCACATAAAGAGTCTCCATAGTTTATAATTCTATCAGCATAACCAGAAGGTGAGATTTTAGCGGTTCCACTTTTTATTATACAAGAAGAAGATGATAAGCATCCTAAATCAACATTAAGAGGATCTAATATTGTCATTGTAAAAGGATTTCCATTCACTCCATTACCATTTGCTGATCCTGTGATTTTATATCTATCATCATCTATATTATAAGTATTCTGGCCATTTACCCATTCTCTTATTCTATTTGACTCCCAATTGATTGTTCCGTTAGTAGTGGTTATACTGGCATTATTTACAACTATTGTAAACCACATATTTCCACTGTTATTTCTGCCTTGGTTGGTTACAACTCTTTCCCCTTGTATTAAGGTATTATTTACATAATAATTATCAAAAGTAGTAGTTATTACCGATAAGGAGTCACGGTAGTTGCCTGTATAGGTAATGTTTATTTTTCCACTTCTTAACTTGCCATTATGCAAACAATTTGTGCTACCAAAGTCAATAATTAAGGTGTCAATATCAGATGTATTGTCATTTAGTAAATTATAACTAGGACATACTTTGCCTTGGCCATTAGTTTGCAATCCGTCTTCTACAATTCTACCCACCTCATCAAAAATACTTTCAGCAGTTAAATGATCTTGACTTGCTTGTGTACTTGTTAGTTCTGGTGGATTTATAACATCTTCATCTTTACAGGCGTAAAGAACAATGGTTACTATACTAAGTACTAAAAGTGTCTTTTTCATTTTGTTGATTTTTTTGTAAAACTACTAATTTCTTTCTAAAGTGATAAAATCATAATCGTACTTGTGTTTTTCATCAGCTTTATTTTCTAATTTAGTTAGCTCCTTCCAATCAGAATTTAGCTCAGGGAAAAAAGTATCTCCTTCAAAGTGATGATGAATTTTAGTTAAATATATCTTATCTACTAAGTTTGCTTCAAGTGCTAGTTTATATATCTGCCCCCCTCCAATTATAAAAGGCTCTTTATCTCCATTTTGCCTTGCAATTTCTAATGCTTGCTCTAGAGTATTCACAACTTTACATCCTACTGCTTTATAGTCGGCTTTTCTTGTAATCACTACATTGATTCTACCAGGTAATGGACTGTATTTATGTGGAATAGACTCAAAGTTTTTTCGCCCCATTATTACATGATGGCCTAATGTAGTGTCTTTAAAAAACTTCATATCTTTTGGAAAATGCCAAATTAAGTCATTATCTTTTCCAATTACGCCATTTTCGGATACCGCTACTATTAGAGAAACTTTCATCAGCTCTTTTTTACAATATATTTCACTCCTCTTTTTTCTAAATAGGTTTTTACAAATTCGAAATGTCCACCTAAGTATTCTGGAGGAGAAATTCCTATTCTATCATATATTCCTTTTATAACTAAGTTAGCCACAGCTGTGCAAGTAAATCCTGTAGTACGCGCCATAGAAATAGTGTCATCTTGATATCTATCTAATAGATTGTATTGATAACTTACTTCTTTCCCATTTTCTGTTCCTTTTATAATAATTCTCATTACGGTAAAGTCTTTGTCGCCTGGCTTCATTTCCCATTTTGGAAATAATAATTTGGCCGTCATATCTACCGGGCGAATCATAGTTCCGTTTACTTCAACTTTTTCATAAGAGAAGAATCCACTTGCTCTCAATACTTTTAAATATTCCACACAACCAGGATAACGCAAGGTTTTTTCAATCATGTTTGGAACATGTGCCATAGTTTTAATCAAGCTTCTTAGTCCATCAGAATTCCAACTTTCTAAAGTTCCTATTTCATCAAATTCAATAAGCTCAGTATCTGATAATGCTTCTTTAACAATTAAACTAGAATTTTGAACATAGCGCGCTGGGCGAATGTATTCTTGAATCACATCAATGGGTGAAAAAACGGCTTGATATTCAAAAGGCCATTCTCTTTTTTCAGGCAGGCCTCCAACCAGACATTCATAATCGGCAATTTTCATTTGGGAATTATGATGGCCAAAAATTATATTTCCCATACCTGGAGCGACACCACAATCCATTACAGCAACCACTCCTTTTTCTTTTGCTAATTCATCTAGCCCAAAAGGATCTTCAGGATAGAAAGAAATGTCAACTATATTTTTTCCTGCCTCAATTACATCTTTCATCATTTTATAACCCATGAACCCCGGAACTGCACCCACCACCAAATCACAATCTTTTATAAGGTTTTGTAAAGTGTGTGTATTTGCAACATCAGCACAAATGGTGTTGATACCATTAAGCTTATCCAAATTCTTTTGTGAAATATCAATAGAGGTAACTGTATGATTTTGGGCTAAATCTTTTGCCATAACCCCTCCAACTAATCCTGCTCCTAATACAATTATATTTGCCATTAGATTGCTACTTTTCCTTTAATATGAGGGTGACATTCATAATCAACTAATTCAAAATCATCAATGGTGAAATCAAAAATACTTTTCACATTTGGGTTGATTTTCATAGTGGGTAATTTTTTACAATCTCTGTTGAGTTGTAGTTCTGTTTGCTCAAAATGATTGGTGTAAATATGGGCATCACCCAATGTATGAATAAAATCTCCAGCTTCCAAATTACAAACTTGAGCCATCATCATGGTAAGTAAGGCATAAGAAGCAATGTTGAAAGGAACTCCCAAAAAGATGTCCGCACTTCTTTGATATAACTGGCAAGAAAGCTTTCCGTTCGCAACATAAAACTGAAAAAAGGCATGACAAGGAGGCAAGGCCATCTGTTCAATTTCTCCCACATTCCAAGCACTCACAATAATTCTTCTGCTGTCCGGATTTTTTTTAAGTGTATCCACCACTTGAGTGATTTGATCGATATGTTTGCCATCAGGGGCAGGCCAAGATCTCCATTGATAACCATAAACATGGCCTAAATCTCCATTTTCATCAGCCCATTCATCCCAAATTCGCACTCCATTTTCTCTAAGGTATTTGATATTGGTGTCTCCCTTTAAAAACCAAAGTAGTTCGTGAATGATGGATTTTAAATGTAATTTTTTGGTAGTAACACAAGGAAACCCCTCTGATAAATCAAAACGCATTTGATGCCCAAAAACACTTTTAGTTCCTGTTCCTGTTCGGTCTGCTTTTAGCGTGCCTTCCATCATCACGCGCTTCATTAAATATAAGTATTGCTGCATTTGTTAAATTAACATTCCTACAATTGCAGCTGTAAATAAAGAAGCAACTGTCCCTCCAATTAGAGCTAATATTCCTAATCTAGATAAATCAGCTCTTTTGTTTGGGGCCAATGCACCAATACCTCCAATTTGTATCCCAATAGATGCAAAATTAGCAAAGCCACACAATATATAAGTGGCTATAATTATTGATTTTTGCTCCACAAAAGCTCCTGCCATTTTCATTTCACCAAGAGATACATAAGCCACAAATTCGTTCAATACTGTTTTTTCGCCAAGTAGCTGCCCCACTAAAAACATATCCTGCTTACAAACACCCATAAGCCAAGCAATAGGGGCTCCAATATAGCCTAAAATCATGTTAAAGGAAAGTTCAGTGTATCTAGTATTGCTTGCAATCCAAGGATTAAGAGAGGTCCAATCTCCAACTTTTAATAATATGTAATTTCCCATAGATATTAAGGCAATAAATACCAATAACATAGCCCCTACATTTATTGCAAGTCTTAATCCATCTGTTGTCCCTTGAGATATTGCTTCCAATGCGTTGCTTCCCATATCAGCTTTTGCTACTTCTAATTTTTCTTCATAAGCTTCTTTTTCAGGTAATAACATTTTTGCCGCTACAATAGCAGCTGGTGCCGACATAACTGATGCAGCCAATAAATGTTTGGCGAAAATTATTTGTTGTACTGGATCGTCTCCACCTAAAAATCCGATATATGCTGCTAAAACTCCTCCAGCAATGGTTGCCATTCCCCCAGTCATCAAACACAGCATTTCCGACATGGTCATTTTATTTAAATAAGGTTTTACTAGTAGTGGAGCTTCTGTTTGTCCTAAAAATATATTTCCAGCTGCGGCTACACTTTCAGGCCCAGATATTTTCATGGTTCTTTTCATTATCCAAGCAAATCCATAAACAATTTTAGGCAAAACTCCCCAGTAATAAAAAAGTGATGTTAGAGCCGAAAAGAATATCACAGTTGGTAAAATCATTATGGCAAAGTTGGCAAGAGGAGATTCAATCACTCCTGATGCAAATGACTTGAAAAGAAACATGGTTCCATCCTGAGTAAAGGAGATTATCTTTGTAAATATTTTGCCTACAAATTCAAATCCTGTTGAAATAAAAGCAACTTTAAGAATTAAAAGCGCAAATAGTATTTGAATGCCTAATCCTTTTCCAACTAATACCCAATCAATTCCTTTTCGATTTCTGCTAAATAGAAATGCTATAAGTAATAGTGAAAAGATTCCTAAGATTCCTCTTAAAATAGAATTTATAGTAATGCCTGATGTTTCAAGTGGTTTCGGAATTATCTCTTCTTTTGTAAGAGCAAGATTACTCTCGTTTTCATTTAGAACTAAAGATATTGTATCAGCATTTATCTGATAATTTCTTATCGTATCCTTATTGCCACTAATATTTTGAGAAAATGAAAAAAAAGCAAGCCCAAAAAAAACAATGAGTAAGTAGATTTTTTTCATTTTTTATTTTCCTTTTCGTTTTTTTAATTCGTCTCTTATTTCAGATGCCTTCTCGTAATCTTCATCTTCAATTGCTCTAGTTAAAAGCTTTTTTAATTTTGCTAAACTAAAAGTGTTCATTGCTTGAGGCTCTGCCACTTTATCATCTTCTTCTTCAAGGTTCAAATCTTTATCATCTTCATCATCTTCACGAGCACTGTTAATAATAATGCCCGCTCTTGATAAGATATCTTCATAAGTAAAAATAGGACAACTATATCTTATGGCAATTGCAATGGCATCAGAAGTTCGAGCGTCAATTGCTACTTCTTCACCAGTAATCTTGTGTTTACAATGAAAAGAAGAATGAAAAATACCTTCAATTAAGGTGTGTATTATCACTTTTTGAACTGTAATATTGAATTTATCTCCCATGGTTTTAAATAAATCATGAGTTAGAGGCCTATCTGGCTCTTCTGTTCCGTCAATTGCTATAGCAATTGATCTTGCCTCACACCAGCCAATTACAATTGGCAATTGTCTTTTTCCAACAGTTTCATTCAATAGTAATACATAGGCATTGTTTTGCGAGTCACTTTGCTTTATTGCGGCTATATCTAATTGAACAAAATCCAAGTTATCTTATTTTTTTTATTTCTTCTATTAATTTAGGAACAACTGTAAATGCATCTCCAACTATACCATAATCTGCTGCTTTAAAAAATGGAGCCTCAGGATCAGTATTAATGGCAACCATTACTTTTGATGAATTAACTCCTGCTAAATGTTGTATAGCACCTGAAATTCCTATTGCAATGTAAAGGTTAGGAGCAACTGCTTTCCCAGTTTGACCAACATGTTCACTATGAGGTCTCCAGCCAATATCGGATACAGGCTTAGAGCATGCTGTTGCAGCTCCCAATAAATCAGCTAGCTCTTCAATCATTTTCCAATTTTCTGGGCTTTTTAATCCTCTTCCTGCCGAAACGATAATTTCAGCTTCAGCTAAAGATACTTTGCCACTTGCTATTTCTTGCCCATTAACAGTAATACTTGAATCACTACCTGCTTCAATTTTTTCTATTTTACAGTTGCCACCGCACTCCACTAATCCAAAAGCATTCGGAGCTAAAATAATAATTGCTTTTTCTGTAGTAATTTCGGTATTCTCAACAGCTTTGCTAGAAAATGCTTTTCGTTTAATTTTTATTGGAGAAGTGCTAGATGGCACACTGATTACATTAGATACCATTCCAGCTTTAAGTTTTGCAGCTAATCTAGGCGCAATCATTTTTGAGGTGTAAGTGCTTGCAAAAATGATGATGTTTGCATCAGATGAATTAGATGTAAAAAGTTGAGTTGCGGCTTTACTATCTCCTTTCTCAATTCCACTTGTAGCTAATACTTTATTGGCTCCATAGCTGCCTAATTTTTTCAGCTCGTCATCACTTTCATTTCCAAATGCAAGTGCAACAACATCTGTACCTAACAATTTGGCAGTCTCACTTGCGTAAGAAACAGCCTCATAAGTACTTTTTCTAAAATTTCCTTCCCAACTTTCTGTATATACTAATACTGACATTTTTTATAGATTCTTTTAATTATATAACTTTTGCTTCATTGTGTAGTAAGGAAACCAACTCTGCTACATTATCAGAAGCCACTAATTTGCAAGCTCCTTTTTCAGAAGGTTTTATAAAACTAATTGATGCTGTTAAATTCTCATTATTTGATGATTCAATTACCTGTAAAGGCTTTGTTCTTGCTTGCATAATGCCTCTCATATTAGGAATTCTAAGTTCAGATTCTTGCACCAACCCTTTTTGTCCGCCAATTACAAAAGGGAGGTTTGCTGAAATGTTTTCTTTTCCACCATCAATTTCTCTAGAAATTTTTGCTGTATTTCCTGAAATATCCAATCCATTACACCCATTAATAAATGGTAAGTCAAGCATTTCTGCGAGCATTCCACCTACCGCTCCTCCGTTATAATCGATTGACTCTCTTCCAGTAATAATTAAATCAGCAGGATTGGTTTTTAAATAATTTGCAATTTCAATAGCTGTTGAATAACTATCTTTAGCATTCATGTTAATTCTAACTGCATCATCAGCTCCAATTGCTAACGCTTTTCTTATTACCGGTTCTGCTGCTGCATCTCCTACTGTAATAACGGTTATTTTTCCTCCCATCGCCTCTTTGAGCATCATGGCTTTTGTAAGTCCAAATTCATCATAAGGATTAATTACAAATTGTACTCCACTAGCATCAAATTTGCTTCCATTATCAGTAAAGTTAATTTTTGCAGTTGTATCAGGGACACTACTTATGCAAACTACAATATTCATTCTACAAGTATTTTTAGATTAATGATTGCAAATTTAGATAAAATAGACTAAATACAGGCCTTTTTAATAAGATAAATAGCGATTTAAAATACATAAAATCGCTTGACATCACTTGATTTGTTTTAAAATACTATTTTTGTGCCCGTTTTTAAAAAAGGAATAACTAAAAATAACAAATTATGTCTGAAAAATTGATTTATATATTACCTGTATTTGGATTGGTAGGCTTAGTGTATATGCTTTACTTGTCATCATGGGTTAAAAAGCAATCTGCAGGAAGTGAAAAGATGCAAAAAATATCTGGTTATATTGCCGCTGGAGCAATGGCTTTTCTAAAAGCGGAATATAGAATGTTAGCTGTATTTGTAGTAATTGCCGGTTCAGTACTGGGAATACTTTCAGCTATGAATTATATACCAGCAGGAATGTATATTGTAGCTGCATTTGTAACTGGTGCAGTTTTTTCTGCTCTAGCAGGAAATATAGGAATGCGTATTGCTACTAAAGCTAACGTTAGAACAGCAGAGGCAGCAAAAACGAGTTTACCTCAAGCTATGAAAGTCGCTTTTAGAGGCGGTACAGTAATGGGATTAGGTGTTGCTGGATTGGCTGTATTTGGACTTTCCTCAATATTTTTATTTCTTGTTATTAATGGTGGCAAGGGCGCTGACTTAATGGTAATACTTGAAACTCTTGCTGGTTTTTCACTAGGGGCAGAATGCATTGCATTATTTGCCAGAGTAGGGGGAGGTATTTATACAAAAGCAGCTGATGTTGGTGCAGATTTAGTAGGAAAAGTTGAAGCTGGAATTCCAGAGGACGATCCAAGAAATCCTGCAACTATTGCTGATAATGTTGGTGATAATGTTGGTGATGTAGCTGGAATGGGAGCGGATTTATTTGGCTCCTATGTTGCTACTATGCTAGCGGCTATGGTACTAGGTAATTATCTTATTCTACAGGATCCAGCTAGCTTTGTTACATTTAATGGAATGGGACCAATATTAATGCCTGTATTAATTGCTGGTGTTGGTTTATTATTTTCAATCGCAGGAACTTGGGTTATTAAAATTAATAACAATGAAGCCAAAGAAAAAGAGGTTCAAGGGGCATTTAATCTTGGAAATTGGGGATCATTGTTATTGACAGCAATTGCATCATTCTTCATTATTAAATGGATGCTTCCTGAAAACATAAATATGAATTTTTTTGGAGAAGGATCAAGAATAATTGAAAGTATTAATGTTTTTTATGCAGTTTTAATCGGTTTGACTGTCGGAGGTTTAATTGCTATGTTGACAGAATATTATACAGCAATGGGTAAAAAGCCAGTCATTGGGATTATTAAAAATTCATCAACAGGTGCTGCAACTAATATTATTGCAGGCCTTTCATTAGGTATGATGTCAACTTTTGCGCCTATTCTGTTATTTGCAGGTGCAATTTGGGGAGCTTATGAATTTGCTGGTTTTTATGGGGTATCAATTGCAGCTTCTGCAATGATGGCAACCACTGCTTTACAGCTAGCCATTGATGCTTTTGGCCCTATTGCTGATAATGCTGGAGGGATTGCAGAAATGTCGGAACTAGATCCTTCAGTAAGACAAAGAACAGATATTTTGGATGCCGTAGGTAATACTACTGCTGCCGTAGGAAAAGGATTTGCTATTGCTTCTGCTGCCTTAACTGCATTGGCACTGTTTGCAGCATATGTTACCTTTACAGAGATTGATGGAATTAATATATTTAAAGCGAAAGTACTAGCAGCATTATTTATTGGAGCAATGATACCAGTTGTTTTTTCAGCCATGGCTATGAGTTCTGTTGGTAAAGCGGCTATGGCAATGGTAAAAGAAGTAAGAAGACAGTTTAAGGATATTCCAGGAATTATGGAAGGAAAAGCAGAGCCAGAATACGATAAGTGTGTGGATATTTCAACCAAAGCTGCTCTTAAAGAAATGATGTTGCCGGGTATTTTAACAATTTCAGGACCTATAATTATTGGATTTTTAATGGGAGCAGAAGCCCTAGGAGCATATATGGCTGGAGTTACCGTTTCTGGGGTACTTTGGGCAATTTTCCAAAATAATGCAGGAGGAGCTTGGGATAATGCAAAAAAATCTTTTGAAGCTGGTGTTGAGATTGATGGTAAAATGACTTACAAAGGATCTGATGCCCATAAAGCAGCGGTTACTGGAGATACAGTTGGAGATCCGTTTAAGGATACTTCCGGTCCTTCCATGAATATTTTAATTAAATTAACTTGCTTAATTGGATTAGTTATTGCTCCAATTTTAGGAGGTCATGAGACAGAAGCAACAGAAATAGAAAAAGTAGGTTATAGTTTAGGAGTAGATATGGCAACAGGATTAAAAGCCCAATTTGAGTCAATCAACAAAGAATTAAAATCAAACGGAGAAGACACTCTGAATATAAATATAATTGCCAAAGCATTTCAAGATATTGCTGAAGGAAATGATTCATTATTTTCAAAAGAGGAAAGGAGCCAAATAATGCAAGCTTTTGAGGATAAAATATTGGCAATGAAATCTGAAAAAAGTACAAAAGCTAGCACTGATTACCTTGCTGAAAATGCAGCAAAAAAAGGAGTAACTACTACAGCAAGCGGATTGCAATATGAAGTTTTAGTTTCAGGTAAAGGAGCAAAACCAACTGCTGCTGACCAAGTAACCGTACACTATACTGGAAAGCTAACTGACGGAACTGTTTTTGACAGTTCTGTTGATAGAGGAGAGCCTGCTACATTTGGAGTAACCCAAGTTATTGCAGGATGGACGGAGGCTTTACAATTAATGAGTGTTGGTGATAAGTGGAAGCTAACTATTCCATCCAACTTAGCTTATGGCGATCAAGGTGCTGGAGGAATAATTGAGCCTGGTGCAACTTTAGTATTTGAAGTGGAACTTTTAGGAATTAACAAATAAAAAGAAAAGCTAACTAAAAGAAAAGCCGAGCATTTGCTCGGCTTTTCTTTTATGATTTTACGCAGGACTTAATTTAAATAAGCCATTGATTTCTGCATCAATTTTTTCCAGAACACCACTTAGATCTTCATCATTTTCCGCATAGTTTATATCATCAACATCAATTATCAAGAGTTTCCCTTTAGTGTATTCTCCTATCCAAGCTTCATAGCGCTCGTTAAGTCTGGTAAGATAATCTAAACGAATACTACTCTCATATTCTCTGCCTCTTTTTTGAATTTGGCCAACAAGAGTTGGGACAGAGGCTCTTAAGTAAATCAACAAGTCGGGTCCATCAATAAAACCATCCATAAGATTAAAAATTTCCATATAGTTGTCAAAATCTCTGGTACTCATTAGTCCCATTTGATGTAAGTTAGGGGCAAAGATTTTTGCATCTTCAAAAATAGTTCTATCCTGTATGTATTTTTTCCCACTTTCCTTAATAGCTACAATTTGCCTGAATCTGCTATTTAAGAAAAATACTTGTAGATTGAAAGACCATCTTTGCATGTCTTTATAAAAATCATTTAAGTAAGGGTTGTTTTCTACATCTTCATAATGGGCTTCCCATTTGTAGTGTTTTGCTAATTTGGTTGTTAGTGTTGTTTTTCCTGAGCCAATATTTCCGGCAATTGCTATATGCATGTTATAAATTTTTGACTAAAATAAAAAAAGTATTATTTCTAATTCTAGTTATTTGGGATTAGTAGTAGTTTTTGTTGAAAACTTCTCTTAATAGATATAATCCTTTCTGCAATGTCTCTGTTTTCAGTCAATCTAGGGATTTTATTTTGGCCACCAAGTCTTTTATTTTCTTTAAGCCAAAGGTAGAATTCATTATTTTCAATAACTATTAACTCAGGAAATTTGAGAATAAGATCATTGCTTCTTTTTGCTTCATAATCAGAATTTAGTTGCTTGAGTTGATGATCTATTTCTTTGATGAAAAGTTCCAATTCTAGTGGCTTTTTTGCAAATTCAACAAACCATTGATGCCCTCCTGATTCGTCATCAATAAAAATAGGTGCTACGCTATAGTCAGTTATTGAGCAATTGTATTTCTTACAGCTTTTGCTTATTGCGGTATCTGTATTATGAACCATTAATTCTTCTCCAAAAGTATTAATGCAACTTTTTGTTCTTCCTACTATTTTTATTCTAAAAGGGAAGATGCTGGTAAATTGAATTACATCACCTATTAAATACCTCCATAAGCCCCCGTTTGTAGTGATAACTAAAGCGTAACTCTTATTTAATTCAACTTCTGATAAATCTATTGCGTCTTTTCCTCCTTTGCGATATTGGTCCATAGAGATAAATTCATAGAAAATACCATAATCAAGCATAAGCAATATTCCTTTACTTGGGCTTTTATCTTGTATTCCTATAAAGCCCTCAGAGGCATTGTATCCTTCTAGATAATTCATTTTTTTAATTGGAATGAGTTCTTCAAATTGTTTTTTGTAAGGCTCAAAATTTACTCCTCCATGCATGTATAGTTCCAAGTTAGGCCAAACCTCTGCAATGTTATTTTTACCACTTAATTGTAAAATTCTTTTTAATAGAATTAACATCCAGGAAGGAACTCCAGTTAAGTTAGTAATATTTTCGTTTACTGATTGTTTTGCAATTTTATCCAATTTTTCATCCCATTCTTTCATGAGTGCCGTTTCAATATCCGGCACTCTATGATAATTCACCCAAAAAGGAAACTCATCTAAAAGTATTGCGGATAAATCACCATCTTTAAATTCTCCATCTTCTGATTTTGCAAGAGCACCACCAAGCATTAGCCCTTTGCCATTGTAGATATTGGTTTTTGGGAAATTATTTTCATACAATGAAAGCATGTCTTTTCCTGCTTTAAAATGACAATCATATAAAGATTCTTTGGTAATAGGTATAAATTTGCTTTTACTATTAGTTGTGCCTGATGATTTTGCAAACCATTTTACTTCCCCAGGCCAAAGAACATCTTTTTCTCCTTTTCGTGCTTTTGCAATATAAGGCTCTAGCTCTTCATAGGATCTTATAGGTATTTGATTTTTAAATGAAGAGTAATCTGTTATTTTATTAAAATAATGTTCTTTTCCAAATTTAGTGCTTAGCCCTTTTTTGATGAGATAGTTAAAAACATCTGTTTGACAGTTAATAGGATTTTCAATACATTTATTGATATTTTTAATCCGTTTTTGCATCATTAAAGAAAGTATAGAACTTTTGATTGAAAATTGATTCAATGTTGTAAATTTAAGGTCTTAAAAGTACAAAAAAATATGCAGAGAGATACGCTTAAAAAAATGGATACTGAATTGCAAGATGTCGTGCATTACACGCTTGATATACATGGAGAAATTCATAACATGAATAGCTATATCGGTAAACAACTTAAAATAAATTGGAGTGGAGTGGTAATATGTTGTTGTGGTAAAAAGATGGATGCGTTCTATAGAGATTCAGGCTATTGTTACAAATGTTATTGGGAGTCTCCACAGGCTTCTCAATCCATTTTTAAGCCAGAGCTTTGTACGGCTCATTTAGGAATTGAAGAAAGAGATTTAGAGTGGGAAAAAAATTTTCAAATCACTCCACATTATGTTTATTTGGCAAATTCATCAGGTATAAAAGTAGGAATTACAAGAGGATCCCAGGGAGTGATTAGATGGATGGATCAAGGGGCAAGTCAAGCTATCTTGTTAGCAGAGGTGCCTAATAGAAGATTCTCAGGAGATATTGAAGTATCTTTAAAACGTTTTGTCGCTGATGTAACTAATTGGAGAAGGATGCTTGCAGGCACTCCTGAATCTGTAGATTTAGTCAAAATTAAAGAAGAGCTTTCAGTACATGTTCCAGAAGAGTTGAAACAATATATTTTGCCAGATAATACCGTAACTGAAATAAAATATCCGGTAACTAAATATCCAAACAAAATAAAGAGCGTTAAGTTGGATCGCACTCCTACTTTAGAAGGAACGCTTCTAGGAATTAAAGGACAGTATCTATTATTGGATGAAGATCGGGTATTTAATATCCGTTCTCATGAAGGTTTTATTTCAGAATTTTCTGTCCAAGAAGTGGCTCAAGGAACTTTATTTTAATTCCATAATAAAAGGAATTCTTGCTTGAATTCGATCTCCTTTTAGTAAATTCTCAATTGGATCGATAAGCTCAGCTCTAAATCCTAATTTTTGCATTACTATATCAGAGATACTAGTTTCCCATGATAATTCTAGCATTAATTCAGCAAAAGGATCTTTCTTCTTTGGAAGAGAAATAATTCTATAATCTTCAACTTTAGCCAGTAATGCCGCAATTTCAATTGCTTTTTCAATACCTCCATAAGTATCAATTAGGCCAATTGTTTTTGCATCATAACCTGTCCAAACTCTGCCTTGGCCAATCTCATCCACAGCTATTATGTTCATATTTCTCCCCTCAGATACACGAGTTGTAAATGTAGTGTAAACATCTTCAATCCCTTTTTGAATCTTTGCCCTTTCAAAGTCAGTAAGTGGTCTATTTACTCCCATATCGGCTGACCTATTTGTATTTACTGTATCAATAGTAATTCCTAATTTATTTTTGAAAAATTTTTGAAGATTTGGCACTATACCAAACACACCTATGGAACCTGTAAGCGTAGTTGGATTTGCTACAATGCTATCAGCAGCACAAGCTATGTAATATCCCCCACTAGCGGCATAATCTCCCATAGATACTACAAATGGTTTTTTCGCTTTCTTTGTTAATATAGTTTCTCTCCAAATTACGTCTGAGGCTAAAGCACTTCCACCTCCAGAGTTAATTCTAAAAACAATGGCTTTTACATTTTTATCTTCCCTTGCTTGTTTTATAGCTTGAGCAGTAGTTTCAGAGCCTATACTAGTTTCGTCTCCTTCGCCTGAATTAATTGTTCCAGTTGCGTAAATAATTGCAATTTTATTTCTACTTATATCTTCTTTTCCCATTTCTACATCAGTATATTTTTCAAGGGCAATTAAGTTTAATTCTTTGCCACCTGATATTGCAAGTAGGCTAGCTTCCACTTGATCTTGATAAAGTAGGGAATCTACATAATTTAAGTCAAGGCAGCTTTTCGCGTTTTCTAAACTTAGGTTGTTCGCATGTTGCTGTATTTCAGATAGTGAAAATCCTCTTTGGCTGGCGATACTATCCATAATATTATCTGCAAGCGAACTTAGAAAAAGGGTCATTTGCTCTCTATTATCCGCACTCATTTTGTCTAAGATAAATGGCTCAACAGCACTTTTAAATTTACCATGTCTAATAATTTGCATCTCAATATCTAACTTTTCTAGTAGATCTTTATAAAACATTACTTGAGCAGAAAGTCCTTTAATTTCAACAATTCCTTCTGGGTTAAGATAAATCTTATTTGCTACTGAAGCTAAATAATATGCCGATTGGGAATACATTTCCGAATAAGCAATAATTGGCTTCCCCGTTTTTTTGAATTCTAATAGTTTATTTCTAATTTCTTCAATTTGTGATAATCCTGCATTTACAAAAGAAGTGTTGATATAAATTGCTTTTATGTTGTCATCTGTTTTTGCCTTTTCAATATTATCTAATACCTGTTTTAGCTCAATAGCTTGTCCTAATTCTCCAAATAGATTAAGTCCATCAAATGGATTTTCTGATGTTCGCTCAACAACTGCTGTTTTTGTTAAATCAATTTTTAGGATACTATTTTCTTTTACCGTTACTTCTTGGTCAGAACTATTTAATGCAACTGCAATAATTCCAACAAATAATACCATAAGAACAATTACTGATACTACAATACCTATTATAGTAGATAAAATGTTTTTGAAAAATGCTTTCATAGTGTATTTTTTGAGTTGATAAAAATACAATTTTTAAACAACTGTATTGTATCTTTCTTTTATATTTGAGTAATTTTTAAAACATGAATACAGTATACTTGCAATTAGGCAGTAATCTAGGAGAAAGAGAACAGCTTATTTCTGCTGCAGTTCAAGAAATTTCAGAGCATGTTGGCAAAGTAAATGTTCGCTCGCAAATTTATGAAAGCAACCCATGGAGAGTTGATGGCCAAGAACATTATTTAAATCAGCTAATAGAAGTAAAAACTTTGCTCTCAGCTGAAGAGACTTTAGCCGCTATACTTAAAATTGAGCTTGATTTAGGTAGAGTTCGGATTGAAAAGTGGGGAGAAAGATTAATAGATATTGATATTATTTTCTTTAATAATGAGATTATTGAAACTGCTGATTTGTGCATTCCTCACATGCATATGCACGAAAGAAACTTTGTGTTGGCACCTTTAAATGAAATTGCTCCAGATTTTATCCATCCAAAATACAACAAAACCGTTTCCCAGTTATTTAACCAATCAAAAGATACGGAAAAAGTAGTGGAATATGCAGTATAAACATATTGCCATTGAAGGAAATATTGGAAGTGGAAAAACTACTTTAGCAACTATGCTTTCCTCTGATTATGATGTGAGATTGATACTTGAAGCATTTTCTGACAACCCTTTTCTGCCAAAATTTTATGAAGCGCCAGATAAGCATGCCTTTCCGTTAGAGCTTTTTTTTATGGCAGAGCGGTATCATCAACTTAAAAATTTAAAGGAACAGGATTTGTTTCAGCCTCAGATGATATCGGATTACTTTTTTATGAAATCAAAATTATTTGCCCAAAATAATCTCCAATATGATGAGCTGCAACTTTTTAATAGATTATTTGATATCATGTTTTCCTCTTTATCAAAACCTGATTTATTGATTTATTTATATGCTGATATTGTAAGGCTGCAACAAAATATTAAGAAAAGAGGAAGAGATTTTGAACAAAATATTTCTAATTTATATCTACAAAATATTCAAGATAAATACCTTGATTATTTAAGAAAGCAAGATGATTTTCCGGTACTTGTGTTAGACATTACAAAAGTTGATTTTTTTTCAGATAAAAATGTGTATCAATCTATAAAAGATGCCGTAATCCTTTCTTATGAAAAAGGGATGCATCATAAAGTACTATAACTGTTCCATCATCATAAATGTAAAATAATAGTCCACTTTGTTTTTTGTATTATTGCACATAACCAACTGTTGTATGCAATTAATGGAAACGTAAAACCATTTGAAGAGAATGAAAATTAAAAAAGCTCATCTAATTTTATTCGCCTTTTTTCTAATAACCTTATTTGAGAATAAGATTAAGGCATGCAGTATGTACAAAATTACCTTTGATGGCAAAACTATGGTTGGTTGCAATCATGACACTTGGTTTTCTACTCCTAAAATATGGTTTGAGAATGCTAAGAAACCAAACGAATTTGGAGCTAGCTTTACTGGAGCAAGACAGGTAGGAGGAAATAGAACTGCCCCTCAATCAGGAATGAATGAAAAAGGACTTGCATTCTCTCGTTTGGTAGCGTATTATCCCAAAAAAGAAAATCCATTTCCCAATAGACTTAAAATTGGAAATGAAGTTGATTACTTAACAGACATCCTACACAAATGTGCAACTGTTAAAGAAGTCAAGAAATATATTAAACAATACGACCATAGCATCTTTATTGAAGATATATTCATCTATATTGACAGCTTGGGAGAATATTTAATTATCGAACCTTATCAACTCATAAATGGCAATGATCCAAATTATGTGCTAGCCAATTTTTGTCCCTCGATAACAGACAATGAGCAAGCTAGAAAAATGGAGAGATACAGGAACGGGGAAGATTTTTTAAAGACTCATAATGTAAAATCTTCATTAGAATATTGTACCGCCATGTCAGATACCATGCATGTGTGTAGAAGTAGAAATGGAGATGGAACGCTACTGACTTCTATTTGGGATACAAAGGATAAATCGGTTAACCTATACTTTTATCACTCGTATGACACTGCAGTACAATTCAGCTTGGCTGAAGAATTAGCGAAAGGCGACCGTACAATTGACGTTCCAAGTTTATTTCCGAGAAATTTAGAATTTGAAAGACTCAGAAGTTTCAAAACCCCTTTTAATACACCAGTATTGAGAATTTTACTTGTGGCGATAGCCGGCCTATTATCTTTTTTTATCTTTTTATTAATTCTAGCTGCAATTAAAGGCAAAAACACAGAAATCACCTTCAAAAATACATTTCTTATATCTGCATTAAATCTATCACTAATTGGCTATTTATTTGTTTTAGCTACTAATGTAAACATCTACTATTTTGATGTTCCTTACAAACATTATGATTCAGGCTTGATTAGTACTTCTTCATACACACCATTTCTACTGTTAGCAGTAATTATTCCTGTAAGTTTATTTACTATAAAAAGACTTAAATCAGTAAAGACGAAAAGTTGGATAAAAGCTACATTGGTTTCCAATAACTT
>CAMBDW010000018.1 GCA_945865535.1 Chryseobacterium gleum
GTGCCACTAATTGTGATAACATTAGCCGCCCAAGAGGCACTAACTCCTGCCGGTAATCCATTTACCCCTAGAACTCCTTGATTAGAAATCCCTGTTGCTACTGTTGTAGTATGGGTAATGTTTGGTGTAAGTGGTGTGTTGATGCATAGTGCTGGGGAAGATGATGCAGCTGTAACTGTACAACTGTATACGATTCCTTGACATCCATTGCTTGTAAGCAAACCAGATCTTGATGTATTTATAGCCGCTATCATTCTAGTTTTTTGATCTTGAGAAAACATATTCATACATGCGTCATCCGTATAATCCATATAGTTCATTGTCATTTCTATTGGCGTACCAGAACAAGTACTTAAATGAGGATAAGAAGGGCATCCATAATTTTCAGTATTGTGCAAAGGAGTGTCATTACAATAATCATTACCACAATTTGAATCACCCCAAATATGTCTTAAGTTTAACCAATGTCCTACTTCATGAGTTGCAGTTCTTCCTAAATCATAAGGAGATGTTGCTGTACCGATATTTCCAAAATAAGCGTAATCACAAACTACACCATCAGAACTAGAGGGTCCACCAGGAAACTGCGCATAGCCTAGTATTCCTCCACTAATATCACAAACCCAAATATTTAAATACTTTGCAGTATTCCAAGCATTCACACCCCCAGATGATGAATATTTAACACCATCATTTGTACTAAATGAAGTTTGTGAAGTAGAAGTTCTGGTAATACCTGTTGTGCTATTTCCATTTGGATCTGTAGTAGCAAGACAAAACTCTATCTCAGTATCTGCCGCTACTGCTTGAAAGATTGAAGGAGTATTTGAAGCATCAGCATTTAATCTTCTAAAATCCTCATTTAAAATATCTATTTGCGATTGAACCTGTGCAGTACTTATATTCTCAGTTGAATTATAATAAACTACATGAACAACAACTGGTATCGTTATGATTGTACTATTCATAGAGTTAAAGGCAGCCAGAGTTTGAATCCAGCTTTGTAATGCTATCTCATTTTGCATCATTTTATTTTCTAGTTGTAGATCGTTGCCCTTTAAATATTGTAGATGCTGTATTGTTCCACAATTTCTTTGTTGAGCAGATGCAAACGAAAAAGAAAACAAAATAAAGAATGTAAATAGAATAATTTTTTTCATAATTTTTTTAAAATTACTAAACTGTATTTGTCGTAATACAGTTTGCAAATTTACAAAAAAAAAACAGCTGAAAGAATAATTAAATAATTAATAGGCGTAAAAAAAGTCGGGTGGCAAATTACAAACCAAGACAAAATAGTTCTATAAAAAAGTTCGAACTATGCGAGAGGCCCGCTTAATAAGAAACCCACTGAAAAGTGGGTTTTCTATGAAGTGACTCTGGAGGGAGTCGAACCCCCAACCTCCTGATCCGTAGTCAGGTGCTCTATCCAATTAAGCTACAGGGCCAGTTTTAAAAAAAAATATATTCTTTAGAACGGAATCTTTTAATTACAGAATTTCTACATCTAATCCATAAAGTGCTAAATCTTCTTGTAATGGAATTAAATCTTCAGTTTTTCCAACAGCAATCTCACAACTTCCTTTGTAATGTGTAAGTAAAGCACATTGCTCCGCTTGCAATTCATCATGCTCACAAATTGCAACTAAACAATTAATTACATGCTCAAAAGTATTGTATTCATCATTAATTAGATAAAGGGCTTTCTCTGTAGTTTTACTAGAGTGAGTGGTTGGGGAAAATTTAGGTGACTTTTTCATAGTAATTATTTTTTACCAAATTTAATTTTTGTTTCTTCTCCTCTTATTAATCTTTCAATATTTTTTTGATGAGTTATTAACGATAGAATCGGAACAAAAATTGCAAACAAATTTAAAGAACCATTAGTAGAGTTCAAAACAAACATCACAAAAAATGGAAAAGCCAATGATCCAATCATGGAGCCCAGTGAAACATATTTTGAGATAAGAAATACCACAACAAATACACAAAAAGAAAAAAATGCAGCTTGAGGATGCAACCCGATTAGAAGTCCTAGCATGGTTGCAATGCCCTTACCTCCTCTAAATCCAGTATAGATAGGAAATAAGTGGCCAATTACTGCTGCAATACCAAAAGCCAACTGATTTTCAAAAAATAATTCAGTAGACAAATCAGTAAAATTTGGAATGAGATGAACATAATAAACAGCTAACCATCCTTTAAAAATATCCATAAAAAGTACAGGAATACCCGCACCTTTACCTAAGACTCGAAAAGTATTTGTAGCCCCAGAATTTCCACTTCCATATTCACGAACATCAGTATTGTAAAAAGTTTTCCCTACCCAAACAGCAGAAGGAAATGCCCCTGTTAAATAGGCAAGTAAAACTAATAATATAATCTCTGTTGTTATCATTTAAAAAGCGGCAATATAGTAATTAAAACTTTTTCTTAACCTCTTTTAAAAACTTCTCCGTAACATCATCAGGAGCAGATATATACCGATATGCTGGTGCCCCTTTTTCCCTTTCAGCATTTCTTTTTTCAACATCTATTTCATTAATTGCTGTTATGAAATCTGGATTAGTTGAAAACGCCTTCATTACACCATTTTCATACTTAAAATAATATTCATCATCAAGTTCAGTTTTTAAATAAATTGTTAAAACATCAGAATTTTGACCTTTTTCAATAATTAAATAGCCATCAAGTGTTGAATTAACTTGTTTATCTAGAATACTACTCACCGCAATAGCTCCTTTTGCGATATAAGCTTTATTTACATTATCCCATTTCAACTTTGTGTTTGTAAATACAATGGAGTGTTTCATCTCATCTGGAAACTTAGAATACTCATCTTTCATTTCTAAATCAAGAAATAACATCTCACCCCTTTCTTGACCTACCACTCTACTTAAATTTTTCGCAAACTTCTCATCATATTCAAACAATTCCTCTCCAGGAGCACTAAACAAATCTTCTGCCATAACTTTCAAAGCATTTTCTGAAAAGAAAAAATCCAACATTAAGAAACCTTCAAGTTCTGTTTTTGAAGAATTCATATCATGGGTAGCATTTCCTACAGCTTTAAGTGTAACTTGTCCTAAATTAAGATTTAAATCCATAATTCCCTCGCCAGAAGTTTTACAGGTTTTATCATATAAATTATAATAATTTGAAAGAGGATCAGGGCCCCCAACAATATATGCAAATTTCTTAGCATCATACTCCAAAGTATAGGAAGCCTGTAGTACACTTACATCAAGAGCACGCTTCTTTTTACTTAGAAATGTTGAATAGAAATCTGTAGAATCAAAACTCATAACAAGTGCTGTTGATAAAAGATCCTCTGCCTTATTATATATTTTTTCATCCAATGTAAATTTTATGTCTTTAGGATCAACCTTTGATCTAAATTTTACCCATTCTTTTTCCAATAATGCACAATCATGATTTGCCATAAAATAACCATCAAAAGTTAGGTTTTTCTGATCAGCAATCAAATCAACACTTCCTTTAAAATCAAAATGGCTATCAATATGAAATACCGTATCTGAAGCAACATCACCTCTAGCAATTGTTATAGTATCCTGATCTACTTTTATTTCTTTAAAGAAAATCTGCTGCTCATTATTCATAGCATCTTTATAAGTATAATCACCACTTGCCGTATAATTATGTGCTGATTTTATATTTACAGTAGCATTAGTAAATGTATGGTACTGGGTAAAATCATCTGCTAAAATACTAGCCCCATACAAAGTTTCAATGACAGCTTTCTTAGCCACAGTCACTATACCCGAATCGGGAGAAATGATGGCATCAGCAACCGCTATATTTTCAACTCCATTTGCATGAATAATATAATCCTTTAAGCTATAAAAAGCAGTTTTTGCAAAAAAGCTTAAGGAGTCCTGATCAGGATGAATAGCTACAAATCTAGAGCCTTCACCTCTAGCAATTTCATCTCCTAATGTTAAGGATTTTTCATCCATTTTCCATTTCAACTTATCAATATACGATATATATTGATTGGCAGGAAGCTCTACATAAGAATCAGAACCATTAGAATGGAAAATTCCTTCACGCATTACTAAATCAATATGAGTCTTTAAATCATTTGCCTTAAATGCTAGATTTCCACCATCTTCAAACACTCTTAAACTGGCAGTGTCAGAACCAAACCAATTTGCATTATAAGTAAACAAATTAGCATTAACTTTTGCTTTATCAAGTGACATAATTCCACCACCTGTAACTCCAGTTGGCCTAATTAATAAATTCCCATTTAAAGTCGCTTGAGATTGATAAAAATCAAATACATCTTTTGTTTGATAAATATTTAACCTGTCATTATAAGGTTCGAAATGAGCATAAGTCTCGGTATTTTTCACCTCTGGAAACTCAATACCTGTTGCAACCTTAGTAATTGTAAAAATTTGAGTAAAAAGATTGGTTGAATCAGGAAAAAATAAGATTTCATTAGCACTTGCTTTTGAAGTTAAATACTCAAAATCACCACTACCTTTTAAACCTTTATGGCTGAGTTGAATATCATTATGATACTTTGCTTTACCTCCATAAATTGCAAAACCATTATCAGTAGTCTTTCGAGTAAATCCTAAAGAATAATCTTGTTGTAATCGTAAAGTGTCATCAAAAGTTGGAAAGATACCCGCCGATACGAAAGTTCCTGCAAAGTACAATCCTTTTCCTGTATAATTATCTAAACTATCAACCTCAAAAGGCTGTAAATGGAATGAAAATCTGTCTCTGCTATACACCCCATTACAGATTGATTTTTGATCATAATATACATAAGAATCATCAAATGATTTAAAGATTGGAAACTCAGGAAAACTGTCTTGTCTAATGCCTGACTTATTGGTAGGATCATCTACAATTAATTCACCTCTGGCCGCTTCTATTACAGTTTTAATAGCTGTTAATACCTCATTATCATACATGTCTATTTGTATAGGCTGTATGGGTACAGAAAACCGAATAGAATCAATATGATTTAAATCCAACTTAAAATCATCATAATGAAATTTGAAGTCTCTACCAAACAAATTTAATCTTCCTTTACCTGCAAAAACTTGACCATTAAAAACAAAATCTCTATTTTTTTTCACAACAATCAAACCATCTTTTGGATACAAATACACCCCCCTTTTTTGACTTAATTCAATATCATCAATACCTATAATATTTAAATCTTTTGTTTCTAAGTTTAATGCTGCATTCACCAAAAATTTATCTCCTGTATTATACTGGCCTGGCTTAATAATAGATTTAAATGCAATAACATCATAATCTCCTTTATCAGAAGCTGCATTAATGTAATTATATAATTTTGGAAGTACCGTAATTCTTTCCAAACCAAAATCATAATAAATAAAACCATTATTGGCTAATTGAAGTAAGTAATTTTGTATCTGGTCTAAAGGAAATCGAGCAAATCGAGCAAAATCAGCTACATAAAACTTTTCTTCTTGTTTAGTTCTAACATAATTATTTACACGCATTAGCGGATGAACAGCATCAATACCCTGCATGGACTCAAACTTTAATTGTAAATATCTATCTACGGATTCAATTTCCACTCTAGATTCTGCTGATCCTGGCAATGAACCAAGCGTTATAATTTCAGTATCAATATTCCACTCTAACAATTCGCAATTAATTGTTACATCATGATAAGTATTCATCAAAGGGGCTCCTGAAGCTCCATTTACTTTTCGATAAAGTTGAAGTTTTCTTTCACTATCAATATATTTAAATTGTAAATTCCCATGGTAAATAGAATCATTATCAAAGAAAATTTTAACCCCAGCTTCTTGAGAAACTATTCTATCAGAATCTATACTAAAACGATTGGCATTTGCAATAAACACCTCTTTTCCATTTCTTTTAAAAACAATTTTTGCATCAGCAAAATTGCCTCCATCTGCAACAAACTCTTTTCCTTGCATTTTGTAGCCACCTCTGTAATCAATATTTGGGAAAATTTCTTTTAGTTCTACATTCTTGCTGTAAGAAGTAAATTTAGGAAGTAGCTCAGATTCTTTTCCTTTAGTGAGTTTATTCACTACTTGTCCAACAATAGGTTCAAAGAAAATATATTTATTGAAAAATATAGCAGAGTCTGCAACTATTTCACTTTTTCTAGTATCAATCTTGTATGATTTAATTTTAGCAAAAACGGAATCCTTTGCATAGCCATGTGATTCCCATGTCATCAATCCATCTTGACCAAACCACTCGGTTGAAATAAAATGATATTTTCCTTTAGTACCAAAAATAGTATATGAACCATCATCTGTAGAACAGCTTAAATCCAATGGAATATCAAAAACAACTATTGGCTCCATCATTTCAAAATCAAAATGAAAATCCGTATTGCTTACACTCCACTGGGCCGACTTAGTTGATCGCAAGATATTTTCACTCACCAAATCAGAAGAGAAGGCACAAAATAACATTAATGTATTTGTAGTAGTGCTATCCACTGTTTTTTCAACAACTCTCAACCATTCCGGTAGTAAAACATCTCCTTTAGTACCGCTATTAATCTTAATAATTGCTGATAAAAATTCCGAAAAATGAGGATTTGGTTTTAACCTTTTTGATAACATTTTATTAGAAATCTGTGTTATACTCACTTTTTCAGCTGCTGATAAAGTTTCAGAATTCTTTGAGAATTGTTTATAAACAGATTTTAACTCATCATTATCAGTAGCCGTCATAAAGCCATCTAACTCTGAAAGGTAAGCTGTAAATTCATTTGAAAATTCCTTTAATTGTTCCTTCTTCTGAGAAAAAGAAGTGAAAGAAAGAATTTGAGCAAATACAAGAAGTATTAAGCTCTTTTTAAATGTAGCATTTGCCATTTGTTTTTATTTTTTGAAACAACTAATTTCAAACCCAGTTGTTTAGTTTTCTCTAAAATCAAAGAAATATCTTCTTTTAAAAATCCACTTAAAAGAATTTCTGCAGAATCATCCATTGCACCAACATAAATTTCAATGTCATTAAGTATGATATTCCTATTAATATTTGCTAAAATAACATCATATTTTGCCTTACCAACAGCAGTTGCATCACCATTTACAAATTGAATGTTTGAGATATTATTTAACTCTGCATTTTCTTGGGCGTTTATAAACGCCCACTCATCAAAGTCAATGCCAACTAAATCTTTAGCCCCTAATTTTGATGCTAAAATTGCCAAAATACCAGTACCACTACCCATATCTAAAACAGATTTCCCTTTGAAATCTAAAGCAAACATTTGATTCATCATTAATGATGTAGTTTCATGATGACCAGTACCAAAGGACATCTTTGGAGTAATAATAATTTCATGTTTGAAATCTGGAAAAGGATTGTGAAAATGAGCACGAATTACACAATCTTTATTAATAACAACAGGAGAATAATTACTCTCCCACTGCGCATTCCAATTTTCTTGTTTTACTTTATTTATTGTAAAAGAAAGTTCTGTTAAATCTGAAATTTCAGAAATAATTTCTGTTACAGCATCTTTATTTAAAAGTTGGGTTTGTACATAAGCTTTTACGCCATTCTCATCTTCAATAAAAGATTCAAATTCAATTTCATTGAGCTTTGCAACTAAAATATCTGAAAATGGGTTCACTTCCTTTATCCTGATATCAAGCTCAGTATATTCCATTAAAATGAATTAATAATACACATAAAATCCTCTGCATTTAATGAGGCTCCTCCAATCAAACCTCCATCAATATCTTGTTGAGAAAATAAATGAGCAGCATTTGTAGAATTGCAACTTCCACCATATAAAATAGAAGTATTCTCAGCTACTTTCTCTCCATATTTCTCTTTAACAATATTTCTAATGAAACTATGCACTTCTTGAGCTTGAAGTGAACTTGCTGTAACTCCAGTTCCAATGGCCCAAATAGGTTCGTATGCTATAACAATTTTTGTAAATTCCTGTGCTGGTAAATGAAATAAACTTTCCGAAATCTGTGATTTAATCCATTCAAAATGTACCCCACTATTTCTTTGTACTAAGCTCTCACCACAACAAAAAATTACTTGTAAATTATTTGCCAATGCTTGGCCAACTTTTAATTTTAATAGTGCATTTGTTTCACTAAAATTTGATCTTCTTTCCGAATGTCCTAAAATGACATACTTAGCACCGCATGAAGCTATCATTTGAGCTGAAACTTCTCCAGTAAAAGTTCCCTTTTCATTGGCACTACAATCTTGTGATGCTGCAAATACATTACCTTTATCAGCACACATTTTTGCCACTTTGTATAAATGAACAAATGAAGGAGCAAAAACGACTTCTGGTTTATTTTCTGAGGAAAATCTCTTTAAAACATCCTCAACAAGAGTAATCCCCTCAACTCTATTTAAATTCATTTTCCAATTTCCAGCAACTATATTTCTTCTCATGTTAACTAAGTCTTATTCGGGGATCAAGCCACCCATAGATTAAATCTACAATTAAATTTATTAGTACAAAAATTAAGGCAATAAACAGTACTGAGCCCATAACAACTGGCAAGTCCATTTTATTTAAAGCATCTACTATTTCTTTTCCTATTCCATTCCAAGCAAAAATATATTCTATAAAAACAGCTCCAGCTAGCATGTAGGCAAACCATCCTGAAACAGCTGTAACCACTGGATTTAATGCATTTCTTAAAGCATGCTTAAAAATTACCGTAAATTTACTCAATCCTTTAGCTGTTGCTGTACGCACATAGTCCATAGATAATACTTCTAATAAAGAGTTTCTACAGAGTTGTATGATTACTGATAATGGTCGAATTCCTAGTGTAATTGCTGGTAAAATTAAATTTTTTATTTGCAAGAATGATCCTCTTCCATAATCATCAACCTCATAAAGACTACCTGTCATATTTAAACCAGTGTAATTATGTAAAACAAAACCAAAAAACCAAGCAATGATAATAGCGGCAAAAAAAGAAGGTAATGACATGCCTAATACTGAAACAAACAAAATTATTTTGTCTATAAAGGTATCCTTATAAAGTGCGGAAAAAATACCTAGAATTAATCCTAAAAATAAAGCAATTAGTATAGCTGAAAATGCTAAAACAAAAGTGTTTTTAAAAGTATTTCCTAATATTATACCAACAGGAGTTCCGGTTCGCACAAAAGATTCTCTTAGATAAGGAACTTTAGCCACTAAGTTATAATCAGCAATTGCAAATAATCTTTTAAATTGGTATTTTCCACTAGTTAAAGATGTAAAAGCAGTAGCGCTATTATGATGTATTGAAAGGGGCAAAACATCATTTAAATACAAAGCATATTGCTCGCCTAAAGAACGATCAAAACCATACTTATGTTTTATAATAGCTAACTGATTTGAATCCTCACGCTTATCCAACATCATACGAGCAGGATCTCCAGGCAAAACGTTAAATAAATAGAAAACTAATGTTAGTACTCCCCATAAAACAAGGATACCATAAGTTACTTTTTTAAAAATGTAAGTACTCAAATCTTATTGTTTTCTTTCTAGAATTTTTTGTAAGTCTTCAGCAGAAAATCCTCTTTCTCCTGTTCCCTCATAAAGCCTGATTTGTCTTGATGCATCAAATAGAATAACAACTGGATTATCATAATCAGGAAAAGTAATCTCCATATAGCTATCAATTTCATCCGTTTCATAGTTTGCAAAAGCCATTACTTGATACGGATATTCTTTACCTGCAACTTTAAAGAAATCTGGTATTTTACTCTCTTCAGAATCTGAAAAAATAATATGAACTTTAGGAAAATCAGCTGTTAAGTTAGAAAGTGAATCTAAGCTCCTTGCAGTATGCTGGCAATGTTCGCAACCCGCATCAAAAAAACATAAAATTTTTCTTTCTTCTGAATTTACAAAATCTTCATTATTTTCTACAAATGAGATAAAACCACTTGCTGTAGATTTGCTTTGTGATCCAATAGGAAGAGATGCAAACATAACAGTGGAAATAAGTAAAAAACATATCATTAAATCTGAGAATCTTCCTCTTATATCCTCTGATTTGATATAAATAAAAGCCAGAACAATTAAGCTTAAAATATTTTTGATAAGTGCTTCTAAAGGTGTCATAGGAATTAAATCTCCAAAACATCCACAATTCTCAGAAGTGCCAAAAATTTGAGTAGCTAAATGAATACTGAAAATAGTAATCATAATAAAAGCAAGTGGTACTATTATCTTTTTCAAATAATTATTAAATAACATTCCAATTGCCAGAAAAATTTCTGCTCCAATAATAAATCTAGAAAAATAAGAAGCTAGACTTTGAGAGAATCCCATAGGAATAAGTTGTCCCTGTTCAAAAATCTTTGTAATGCCATACATTGGCACTGGATACAATTTTGCAAAAGCAGAAAGTAAAAATAAAGCTGAAATTAATATCCTTAAAATAAGTACTACATTGTTTTGTTTTGTTTTCATATCTTTTTAAAATTTAATTTTTTAATTTAATTAACGCAAAAACAGCATAATTTAGCATGTCTAAATAATTGGCATCTACCCCTTCAGAAATCAAAGTAGAGCCTTTATTATCTTCAATTTGCTTAACTCTAAGTAATTTTTGCAAGATTAAATCAGTGAAAGAGCTTACACGCATATCTTTCCAAGCTTCACCATAATCATGATTTTTAGCTAACATCAATTCTTTTGCAATTGCTACATGTTTGTCAAAGTTGTTTATAACCTTTTTAGAATCCATTTCTTCAGGTTGTTCACTAACACCCAAATCCAATTGAATAAGCCCAATAATTGCATAATTAACTATTCCTATAAATTCATTTTTAGCCCCCTCTGCAATCTTTTGAATCCCTTTTTGCTCAATGGAACGAATCCTTTGAGCTTTAATAAAAATCTGATCGGTTAAAGAGCTGATTCTGAGTATTCTCCATGCGCTACCATAATCTTTCATTTTCTTTGCAAAAATGTCCTTACAATTTTTTATTATTGAATCGTATTCGGTAATTGTTTGATGCATATAATCTTTCCCTTTAATAATGCCGAAATATACAGCAATTATGAACTTAAGAGCCACAAACTTAAAAAGCAATTCAACCATTTTTTCAACAGATAATGCAATTGTCATGGGAATACTAAATCTCACTAAGGATTCCTTTTATGATGGAGGTAAATATATTGATGAAAAACAAATAATTTTAAAATGCAAAACCATGCTAGATGAAGGAGCGTCAATAATTGATATTGGAGCACAATCATCAAGGCCAGGAGCAACTCAAGTTTCATCTCAGGAGGAACTACAGAAGCTCTTACCCACAATCAAATTGTTAAAAAATAACTTTCAGAATATTACTATTTCAATAGACACGTTTTGGGCAAATACAGCTAAAAAATGCATACAAGAAGGAGCTGATATTATAAACGATATCTCTTCCGGAGAGATAGATAAGGATATGATTGCCTCAATTGCTAAACTGAATGTACCTTATATAATGATGCATATGAAAGGGACACCTCAAAACATGCAAAACAATCCAACTTACAAAAATGTAACTAAGGAAATTATCACTTACTTTGAGAGTAAGATTGATAAATTACATCAATTAGGATTTTACAAGATAGTAATTGATCCAGGTTTTGGTTTTGGAAAAACTCTAGAACATAATTATGAAATTTTAAATAATCTAGATAAATTTGAATGTTTAAAATATCCTATTTTAGTTGGAGTTAGTCGAAAGAGTATGATTTACAAAGTATTAGATACTGACGCAACTCATTCTCTTAATGGAACATCTGTTTTTAATACTCTATCACTTAAAAATGGAGCAAGCATCTTAAGAGTTCATGATGTAAAAGAAGCTGTAGAATGCATAAAAATTGTTAACTTCGCTAAAAATAATTGTTAATGGAATTTTTAGAAATAGGTATTATTGAAATTATAGACATTTCGCTTGTCGCTATCTTAATTTATCAGCTATACAAGCTAATCAAAGGCTCTGTTGCCATGAACATCTTTATCGGATTAGCTGCTATTTATATTTTATGGAAAATAGTATCCGCATTTCATTTGCAGCTTTTAGGAGAAATCTTAGGTCAATTTATTGGATTTGGAGTAATTCTACTTGCTATTGTATTTCAGCAAGAACTTAGAAAATTTCTTATGATGATTGGGAAAGGAAAAGTAATGAAAAATAAAGGATTATTTAAGTTTAACTTTACTATAGCAAATGATAATCAATTAAATACACTCGCCATTACAAAAGCATGTGAAAATATGGCTAAAACAAAAACTGGTGCCATTATGATTGTAACTCAAATTGATGATTTAGCTGTTTTTTGCGAGAGTGGCATAGAAATGAATGCAATAATTTCAGTTCCAATGATTGAAAGCATCTTTTACAAGAATAGCCCTTTGCATGATGGAGCAGTTATTATAAGAAATAATAAAATAATAAGTGCAAGAAGTGTTTTGCCAGTAAGTAATAGTAGCGAATTACCAAGACGTTTAGGCATGAGACATAGAGCTGCTGTAGGAATTACAGAAGAATCTGATGCAATAGCTATAATAGTATCTGAAGAAACAGGGGAAATATCTTATGTGAAAGATGGTGAACTTTTTACTAAAAAAACAGCTCAGCAGTTAGAACAGTTCCTAAACAGCATTTTTACTCAAACACAATAAATTTCTTATTCAATTCAAAGCCAGTAGCAATTAAATGGATGATATAAACACCTGCTGTTTTAGGTTTTATAATTTTAATTACATCTTGTTTATTATAATAATACAAGATTCCAGAATCAATTAGTTTGCCATCAACAGTATAAATAGTATAACTTACATCTTCACTTATGCTTTCATTAATTGGAATTGTAAAATCATACTTTAAATACTGATAAGAACTATAATAATCAGGAATTCCATAACCAAATTGATCATCAGGGTTTAAATATCTATCTGCTGACTTATAAATGGCATCTTTGATGCTAATAGCAGATTTGTGAGGGTTTGATCCCCACAAACAAGCAACCATTCCAGCAGTTATAGGAGAGGAGAAAGAGGTGCCATTACCAGTCATAACTGTATTATCAGAATTAGCTACGACTGTATTTTTTCCCTGAGCAACAACATTAGGTTTTACATTACCAGCTGCATTTGGTCCATATGAACTAAATGAGGCAAACTCTTCATTTTCATCAACTGCACCGACTGTTAATACGTTACAATTATCGGCAGGAGCGCCAATATAATGCCAACTACTATTACCGGAATTACCTGCAGAATTTACAACAATAATACCTTTATAAGAAGCCATACCAGCACCTATACTTATCGGTGTTGTTTTACCATCCATATCAGCATAAGTATGATCTTGAAGTGTATCATCAAAAGTAGTATAACCTAATGATGAATTAATAATATCAGCACCTGCACTATCAGCATATTCAGCGGCACAAACCCACATAAATTCTTCAATCAAATTTTCAGAAAAGACATCTTCACTCCTAAGTAAAAGATATTGAGCATCAGGAGCTGTTCCCATCATTGCCCCTTTTGCTCCCATAGTACTGAGTACCATCATTCCGTGAGTATGGTCATCATACACATTTGAATTCCCATCAACAAAATCGTAAGTACTCAAAATCTGATTCTGTAAATCAGAAAACAAATCCAACTCATCAACCTTATAAAAACCAGCATCAAGCACTGCAATGGTAATACCATTTCCTTTAAACCCTTTTGAATGCATTACATCACCACCTAACATTTGTAGCTGATTAAAAGTCAAACCATAATCAGAAGCGTCATAACTCAACTTCCATTTTTCACCAATCTTTTTGGTATTTTGCCAACTACCAAAAGCAACTACACTATCAATAAAAATATAATTCAATGATGACATTAGTAAACTATCATAAGTGCTAACAATTACCCCATTAAACCATTTTGATGTATTCTCAATTACAAATCCTGCTGATTTCAAGTCATTAATATAAAGTGAGGAAACGGGTAAATCAGTACTATCAATTGCTATTGAAAATTTTTGCCTTTTAGAAATTGTTTTTGGTGAAAGATATTCTTCTGGAAGATTAACACTAAAAGTAGTATTTGCTTTATCAGTAAAAGAAATAAAATATCTAAAAGCGCCATCTTGCCCTAGCAATACAGATGGAAGCAATAAAAGGACCAGCATTTTTCTCATACGCTAAAAAATAACTAATTAAATAACTTTACATTCTATTAGGAACTTTAACCCCTAAAAGATTCATGGCGGTTTTAATCACCTCCCCCACTTTTAATGACAATCCTAAGCGGAAGTTGATAAGCTCATCACTTTCAGCAGTAAATATAGCAGTACTCTGATAATAATTATTAAAATCCTTTACTAAATCATAAGTATAGTTAGCTAAAAGGGCTGGACTATAATTAATTGCTGCTTCTTGAATCAAAGCAGGAAAAGCAGTTAAGTGCTTAATAATCTCTTGTTCTTTATCTGTTATATCAATTGATTTTGGCATAATTACCTGAGCAGAATATTTTCTTTTTAAGGACTGAATTCTGGCATAAGTATACTGAATAAAAGGACCAGTATTTCCGTTAAAATCAACTGATTCCTCAGGATTAAATAGCATTCTCTTTTTAGGATCTACTTTAAGCATAAAATATTTTAATGCCCCTAAGCCAACAATTTCATACAAGTCATTTGCCTCTTTTTCTGAGAATCCTTCTAGTTTCCCCAACTCCTTGGCTATGCCTTTGGCTGTATCCACCATTTCTTGGATGAAATCATCCGCATCCACCACAGTACCTTCACGCGATTTCATTCTCCCGGTTGGTAAATCTACCATCCCATAAGATAAATGATAACAATTTTTTGCCCAGTCATATCCCAATTTATCTAAGATTAAAAACAAAACTTTAAAATGATAATCTTGCTCGTTAGCAACTGTATATGCCATATGAGAAAAGTTAAAATCTTCATGTCTTTGTATAGCGGTTCCAATATCTTGAGTCATGTAAACTGCAGTTCCGTCAGAGCGCAAAATAATTTTCTCATCCAATCCTTCATTTGATAAATCTATCCAAACCGAACCATCTTCTTTTTTATAAAAAACTCCTTTTTCAAGCCCAATATCCACTACTTTTTTTCCTAAAAGATAAGTATCACTTTCATAATAGTTTTTGTCAAAATCAACTCCTAGCCTAGAATAAGTAGTTGCAAAACCTTCATATACCCAAGCATTCATCTTCTCCCAAAGAGCTCTTACCTCAACATCATTCGCTTCCCATTTTAAAAGCATTTCTTGTGCTTTTTTAAAAATAGGAGCCTCTTTCTCAGCTTGTTCTTTTTCCATTCCTGAAGCAATCAATTCAGTAATTTCTTTTTTATAATGCTTATCAAACTCTACATAATATTTACCAACTAAATGATCGCCTTTTATACCAGAAGAAACTGGAGTTTCTCCATTACCAAATTCTTGCCAAGCTATCATGGATTTACAAATATGTATGCCTCTATCATTAATAATTTGTACTTTCTTTACATTTTTGCCACTTGCCTTAAGTATCTCAGCAACAGAATATCCTAAAAAATTATTTCGCAAATGACCTAAATGAATGGGTTTATTGGTATTTGGTGAACAGTACTCAACCAAATAAGTAGGTGACTTTTCAGCTACTTTTACTATTCCATAATCAGTAGTATTGTATATATTTACAAAATGATTAAACCAAAAATCTTTAGAAATTTCAAGGTTTAAGAACCCTTTTACAACATTAAAATTGCTAATCTCTGCAACATTTTCTTTTAAATAAGAACCTAGCTCCTGAGCGGTTTGTTCGGCTCCTTTTTTAGAAACACCCAAAAAAGAAAATACTACTACTGTAATATCTCCTGCAAACTCTTTTCTTGTATTTTGAAACTGTATGCTTTGCTCTGATGCTGCATATAATTTAATAAGTGCTTTTTCGATCTCCTTATGTAATATCTGCTCTATCATATTTACTTTTTAGGCAGAAATACTTCTGCCATCATACATCTTGCACTGCCACCACCACAAGCCTCTATTGTATCTAATGAACTATAAATAATAGGGCAATATTTTTCAATTGTTTTTTTCTGTTTATTATTTAAACTACTAAATGCTGAGTGGGACATCACCAGATAGGGCTTATCCCCCATTACTTGCAACATATTTCCTGCAAATCTATGATTTTGAGCTTGAGTAATTTCTATGATTTCTTTTCCAGTTTCAGAAAGTGTTTCAACAACATGCTTTCTTTCGTCTTTATCATCAATAGTGTCTAAACAAATTACTGCAAATTTATCAGCCACACACATCATTACATTTGTATGATAAATAGCCATTCTCTCTTCATTAACACTTTGATTTGCCGTAAAACAAACTGGACGGTATCCAAACTCCTCACAAAATTGCATTACTGCAATCTCATCTGTACGAATAGAAATAGCTGCATAACAAATTTTATGTTCTCTATCTAAAACCATACTCCCTGTGCCTTCAAGATATTTATCATGCTCTTCAAACTCAGAAAAATCCTTAATCTCTTTTATATTAAATCCATACTCATCCACTAAAGTATCAAAAATATCTTCTCTCCTTTCAGCTCTTCTATTTTTAGCACACATAGGATATAATCCTACAGTCCCATCAGCATGAAAGGAGACCCAATTGTTTGGGAAAATAGAATCAGGAGTATCCGGTTTTTTTGTGTCTTCAATCACAATTACATTAACTCCAACATTTTTTAATAGCTCCACCAAATTATTAAATTCTAAAAGTGCTTTTTCCTGGGTTTGCTCATCAGATAAATTATCCAAAACTTGCTGATAATAATTATTTACAGCCGTTTGCTCATTATATCTAAAGCTAACTGGCTGTATCATCAATATGTTGTTGGTTATTTGCATCATTACGCTCTTATTAATGGCATTGTTGAACATCTAAATAAGCCGGACATTTTTGCTATTTCGGAATAAGAAACTTCTTCTACAATAAATCCCCTTTTTCTTAACTCAGCATTTAATCTTAAAAATCCTTTTTCTGATATTATTACTTTCTCTGATATTGAGAATACATTTGAATTCATATTATACATTTCTTCTTTGCTTACTTCAATAATATTTTCTTTGCCAAAATAATTTATCAAAAAATCCACATCAGTCTCATTCTTAAAACCTCCTTTATAAAGTATTGCCATATTCTTACCAATTGGCTGAAAACAGCAATCTAAATGCAATGCATTTTCTCTAGCATTATCATCTGACTTTTTTAACTCCAAACCCTTCACTTTTTTATTTGGAAAATTATTAGCTATGAAATCAAGTCCTGCTTTATTTGTTCTAGCAACTTTATACTTTTCAAAATCTTCCTTTTCAGAATATCCAACAAAAATATATTCATTGCAAACTATTACATCCCCTCCTTCTGCCCTAGCATTTTCTGGCATTTTTATTTTATCGAATTCCTCTAACTGATTTAATACGCTATCAATAGCCTCTAATTCTTTTTTTCTGTCTTCAATTATATTAGGCAAAACTAATTTATTGTGAATTGCAAAAGCTATATCTCTTGAAAATATCTGATTTAAGCATTTAATATTTTGGGGACGGTATACTTTCACATTATGTTTTTCAAAAACTCTAACTAAATCATCCATTGCTGCAATACAATCCTTTTCATTTGGAAAAATACCTAACTTTACATGCTCTTTTGATTTGGGATCATAACATTTTTCTAAAGATGGAGTACCACCAAAATCATCAGCAATTCCTACAACAACAGCTCTTAATGGAGCAATCTCATTGGTTATGTTTATCTTAATCATAATTGTATGCAAATTTAGTGTTTTCTGCCAAAGGATTAGCATAGTCCTACTTTTACAATTATTAACAATATTATGGTAAAATATTTGTTATTCAGTCTCCAAAACTTTCAATTCATGTGTACTTTTGATAGTAATATGATAGCAACTTACTTGCAAATTAAAAAAAACAAAAGAAATGAGTTTTAAAAAAATTTTAGCTCCTTTTGAAGACTCAAATAATCAGAAAATATTTGGCACAATCATTTCATTATTTTCGGTATTAATGATTATTGCATTCATTTCTTATTTTGGAACATGGAAATATGATGATAGTAACTCAACTATTTTAGATAACGATACAAAAAATCTAATTGGAGGATTGGGATTAGCAATATCCAAGATATTCATAAAAGATTACTTTGGAATTGCAGCACTTTTTATCCCATTTGCAACACTTATAATGGGATTAAAAATCTTAGGTTTAAAAAAATTTAACTTAAGCAAAATAATTTTTAATAGCATCTTAGGATTAATTGTGCTACCTATTTTTATTCATCATTTTTTTGGAGGAATAATTACTTCAGGAGGCTTAGGAATATTTGTTAATGAACTTTTAATTCAAGCAACAGGCAGTATTGGAACTAGTTTAATTCTTATTACTTCTATATTACTTTATCTTGTTATCTCATTAAATATTAATGGCGAAAAATTTCAAGCATTAATTAATATGTTGAAGCCTAAAAAAAGGACAGAGGATCTTGAAGTAGTCCCTACTGTATCAGAAACAATATTTAGAGAAGACACGCCTGACTCAGTATTTGAAGAAATCTCAATAGAATCGCTTTCAGAAACTAAAGCAGAACAAGAAAATGACTTAGGCTTTGAAGTAATAAGTACTACTGATGAAGAAACTCTTAGCAAAAGTGATATTGATAAGAAACTTGAAGAACTAGGAGATTTTGATCCGACACTTGAACTCTCGCAATTCAAAATGCCGAAAATGGACTTATTGAATGACTATGGGAAAAATAAAATTGAAATTGATAAAAAAGAATTAGAAAAGAATAAAAATAAAATTGTTGAAACCTTAGGCCACTATAATATTGGGATAGCCTCTATATCAGCTACAGTTGGACCAACCATTACCCTTTATGAAATTGTACCAGATGCTGGAGTAAGAATCTCTAAAATAAAGAACTTAGAAGATGATATTTCGCTTAGCTTAGCTGCAGAAGGAATCCGAATTATTGCTCCAATACCTGGCAGAGGAACTATAGGAATTGAAGTGCCTAATGCCAATAAAAATACTGTTTCAATGTTAGAGGTGTTACAGTCGGAAAAATTCCAGAATGCTAATATGGATCTTCCTATTGCATTTGGCAAAACAATCTCAAATGAAACATTTGTAGTGGATTTAGCTAAAATGCCTCACCTACTAATGGCTGGTGCAACTGGACAAGGAAAATCAGTAGGGCTAAACGCTATACTCGTATCCTTACTTTACAAAAAGCATCCATCACAAATAAAGTTTGTATTAGTGGATCCTAAAAAGGTAGAACTTACTTTGTTTAAAAAGATAGAGCGTCATTACCTAGCAAAACTTCCTGATTCTGAAGATGCCATCATTACAGACACCAAAAAAGTAATCAATACAGTGAATTCCCTCTGCATAGAAATGGATGAGCGTTACGAATTATGCAAAATTGCTAATTGTAGAAATC
>CAMBDW010000019.1 GCA_945865535.1 Chryseobacterium gleum
TTTTTTTATTTTTTTATTTTATATTTTTTTCTTTTTCTTCTTTTTCTCAAGATGTTTTTGATATTGGAGTGCGTCAAATTGAGATTTATTTTAATGATCCAAGTTGGGATGATTCGCTAGATGTGTATTATGCTAATGATATTGGTGAGCGTTTAATAGCAGATTCCATATTCATTGATGGGATAAAGTATGAAAGTATAGGAATTAAATATAAAGGCAATAGTTCCTACAATATCAATAATGTGAAAAATCCAATGAATATAAAATTGGATGAAATCATAAATGGCCAATCAATAAATGGGTATAATGTATTGAAATTATCTAATGGATTTAAAGATCCTACTTTTGTTCGGGAGGTGCTAAGTTATCAAATGGCAAGGGATTATATGCCCGCTCCAAAAGCTACTTATGCAAATGTGTCTGTGGATGGAGTTTTAATCGGTCTATTTGGATGCATACAGTCCATTGATGATGATTTTACTAATGAACATTTTTATGAGCGTAAAGGTCCTTTCTTTAAAGCAGACAATACAAATGTAATAGTTAGTGGATGCCCTAATGGTCCCTTAGGAATATTAAGTTATTTTGCAGATACTAATTGTTACAAAAAAGCTTATGAAATACAATCTGCAGATGATTGGACAGAGTTAGGCAATTTTCTAGATACTTTAAATAATCATTTCACTGATGTTGAAAATGTTTTGGATATTGATAGAACCCTGTGGATGATGGCTTTTGAAAATCTAATAGTAGGTTTAGATGGACCTATAAATGGGGTACCTCATAATTATTATTTGTTTAAAGATAATAATGGTAGATTTTCAATACTATTATGGGATATGAATCAAGCTTTTGGAACATTTACTATGGGCTTGCAAAATCCTGTTACTACTCAGGATTTGCAAGAGCTGGATGTTTTTCATCAAAGTACAAGTAACCAAAATAAGATGTGTAATAAAATCTTTTCATCTGATAGGTATAAAAGAATGTATATTGCACACATGCGAACTATTATAGATGAAAAATTTTCAACTAATTATTACAATAGTCAGGCATTAGCGCTGCAGTCTGTAATCGATAGTTATGTGATTGCCGACCCTAATACATTTTATTCTCATGCTCAGTTTATAAGTAATACCAGCAGTTCTGTTTCTAATATTGTTGGGATATCGCAGTTAATGCAAGCAAGAGTTACATTTTTACAAGCTCTTTCACAATTTACAGCACCCCCTCCAGTAATTTCTAATATTTCATCAAGCCCTACAACTGTTTTGCCATATACAACTATCAATATTACTGCACAGATTTCAAATTCAAATTACGCCTATTTAGGATATCGATTTGATTTTTCTGATAAGTTTGAAAAGTTGCAAATGTTTGATGATGGGCAACATGGTGATGGAACTGCAGGAGATGGGGTTTTTGGTGCAACTATTGCTGTTGATGCCAGAGATGTTCAGTATTACTTTTATGCAGAGAATAATAATGCTGGAATTTTTTCTCCAGAGCGAGCTGAAAAAGAATTTCACCAATTAGCAGTTGTTGGTAAATTGGTAATTAATGAAATAATGGCAAGTAATATTTCATCAGTTGCTGATCAAAATGGCGAGTATGATGATTGGGTAGAGCTGTATAATGGAAATATCTTTAGTTTGAATCTCAATGGATATTATTTATCTGACAATGAAACTGATCTTACAAAATGGTCTTTCCCAAATGTTACTATTGCGGCTAATGATTATTTAATTATTTGGTGTGATACAGCTGGAAATACTCAAAATGGTTTGCATACTACTTATCGTTTATCTGCAGATGATGAGGAAGTGTATTTAACCAGTCCTGTAGGTGTAGTTCTTGATGCAGTTCATTACGTAAATATGCCAAATAATGTGGGTTATGCCCGTGTTCCAAATGGAAGTGGTACTATGCAATATCAAGGCCCTACTTATGACGCTAACAATGAACCTATAACTGGAAATAGCGATATAAATTATGAGAGTAAATTTAGAGTCTATCCAAATCCTTCTAATACTAGAATTTATATATTAGGAACTACTCAAACTATTACTGTGTTTAATATGATGGGTCAGAAAGTTTATTCAGAAAATGACGCAACATCAATTGATATCAGCAACTGGGAAAGTGGTATTTATTTTGTAAAGTCAGGAGACTCTGTGATTAAAATAATAAAACAATAATTATGCGAAATATTTTCTTTGTTTGTTTAGTAGCATTAGGTTTTTCTGCTTGTCAGAAAGATGCTGGAGAAGGAGGTACCTCTGTCATTGAAGGTCAAGTTTATAAGATTTTTACTTTTCAAAACCCAACTACTGGTTTAATAGATACTCAATATTTTCAATTAGATGTAGCAAAAGATGTTTTTATAATTTATTCAGATGATCAGGCAAGTGTGTATGATGATAAATTTGAAACAGATTATAATGGAAGATATCGCTTTGAGTATTTAAGAAAAGGGAATTATACAATTTACACATATGCTGATAGTACTGATGGCAGTGGTATACAATATGAGTATCCTATGTTTAAGCATGTTAAAATTTCATCAAATAATTCCACTAATAAAGTGGATGATTTTGTGATTGAAAAAAATCAATAAGTGAGTAATTTACAGCAAATAGTTGCTAATTTTTTACCCATCTCATTAGATGAAATGGATGATGTGAAATTAATGAGCCGTACTGATACAAAATTTGCATTTAGAGTATCTAAACTCACTTTGTTAATGGAAAAAATGATGCCTTTTTATAGAGTTTTGGCAATTGATGGAAAATTTATTCACGATTACAAGTCACTTTATTTTGATACTGATGATAGAAAGTTCTATTTTGATCATCATAATGAAAGGGTAAATAGGCATAAAATTCGTTTTAGAGAATATGTTGGTAGTGGTTTAACTTTTTTAGAGATAAAATTAAAAAACAATAAAGGAAGAACAATAAAAAATAGAAAAAAGGCAGATAGTATTGCTGAAACTTTAACTGAAAAACAACACAAATTTATTGAGAAAATTTTAGGATTTCATTTAGATTTAAGCGCAAAACAATGGATTAATTTCAGCAGAATTACTTTTGTACATAAAACCCAAAAAGAAAGGTTAACTATAGATATAAACCTTACTTTTGAAGACAAAGAAAAATCGGGAGATTTGAAGCAAATTGTTATTGCTGAAGTTAAACAAGAGCGTATGAGCCGATCATCTGATTTTATGAGAATTGCAAAAGAATTACATATTTTACCAACTAGGATTAGCAAATATTGCATGACTACATTGGAGCTAAATCCGAATTTGAAACAAAATCAGTTTAAAGAAAAAGTATTATTTTTAACAAAATTAAAACAAGCATAAATGGAATTACTTTCAGTATTATTAACTGCAGGAATTGAGTTTTTAGGAACTCCAATATTTGATTCAGTAGGCTTTTGGAGTCTAATAGTTAAAACAGTTTTTAATCTTCTAATAATAACTATTATTGTTAGATATATTTATTATCCTACAACTAAGAATAAGGATTATTTATTTACTTATTTCTTGATTAGTTTAACGGTATTCTTACTTTGTGTACTGTTAGATAGTGTAAAACTGCAACTTGGATTTGCGCTTGGTCTTTTCGCTATTTTTGGTATTATAAGATATCGAACAGATGCTATTCCAATTAAGGAAATGACTTACCTCTTTTTGGTAATTGGAATATCAGTAGTGAATGCACTTGCTAATAAAAAAATTAGCCATGCTGAACTTATTTTTGCTAATCTTCTTATTGTATTTGTAACTTTTGGCATGGAGCGTATATGGCTATTAAGGCATGAAATACAAAAGAATATAACTTATGAAAAAATAGATCTTATTCTTCCTGAAAAAAGACAAGAATTAATTGCTGATTTAAGAGTAAGAACAGGTCTTGATATTGTTAGAGTTGAGGTAAGAAGAATTGATTTTTTAAAGGATACTGCTTCCTTGCGAGTTTTCTACTATGAAGACGATTCAAAGTAGTATATTTCTAATTTTATTTTTATCCTTTACTGTAAAAGCTCAAGAGAATGATTTTCAAACTTGGAATACATTTTCTCTAAATAAAGAACTTAATAAAAAGACGGATATTTCATTAACATTAGGACTAAGGTTAAGAGAAAATGCTACTTTATATTCCAAACAGTTTTTTGATTTAAATCTAAAAAGAGACATTAATAAAAAAGTTTCTTTATCAAGTGGTTATCTCTATGCTACTAATTGGGATAAAGAACTTAATACTTCTAATATGCACAGGTTTTATGGAGATATCAATTATCAAAATAAGTTTGGTGAAAGATTTTCATATGCTGTAAGAAATAGGTGGCAGACTCAAGGGAATATGGATGGGTATAAGATGACTTTGCGCCAAAAATTCTCATTAGCTTATAATATTCCTAAAACAAAACTTATCCCTAAAATTGCAACTGAATATTTTTTAAATTTAGAGGATGGAATTAATAAATTGAGATCAACAATTGGAGTGTCGCATCCAATTATTAAGAACCTAAATTTTGATTTAGCTTATCGAATTCAGCAAGAGTTTTATGTTAGTAATCCGGAAACTCTCTTTATCTTTGAAGGCAAACTTTCATACGATTTATAATGCAAGAAAAAAAGATAGCACTTAATTTTATCTCAGCTCATTTATCAGAATTAGATAGTAAAGATCAAGAGCTTATTGCTAATGCAAAAAAAGCTTTTGTAACTGCTTATGCTCCTTATTCAGGTTTTTTGGTAGGAGCAAGTATTTTATTAGAAAATGGTAAAATTATAAATGGTAGTAATCAAGAAAATGTTGCTTACCCATCTGGGCTTTGTGCCGAAAGGGTGGCTATGTTTTATGCCGGAGCAAATTTTCCAGATATTAAAATTAAAACTATAGCTGTTTCGGTTTTTTCTAAAAGCTTTCAAGTAACTGATGTGATCTCTCCTTGTGGGGCTTGTAGGCAAGTTATGGCAGAGTATGAAGACAAACAAGAACAGTCAATAAAAGTAATTCTCCATTCTCCTACTGATCAAGTACTTATTGCAAATAAAGTTCAGGATTTATTGCCTTTTATGTTTAAAAGCCCTCATTTAAAGAAGCACTAGTAATTTAGTTTTCTTTAATTTTACCCCATGCATATTCTTGAAACTCCTATTGATTATTTAAAAGGGGTTGGCCCTACTAGGGCTGATCTTTTAAAAAAGGAGTTGCATATTTTTACTTATGGTGATTTATTACACCATTATCCCTTTCGGTATATTGATAAAAGTATAGTGTATAAGATCGCTGATTTAACTACTGATATGCCTTTTATTCAACTTAAAGGACAAATCATAAAATTTGAGGAAAAAGGTCAAAAAAATAGTAAGCGCTTAATTGCTCAATTTAAAGATGAAACAGGCATACTTGAATTGCTATGGTTCAAAGGAACCAGATGGATAAAATCTGGGGTTAAATTACATACTGATTATATTGTTTTTGGCAGACCAACTGCATACAAGGGGATATTTAATATCGTGCATCCTGAGCTGGATTTGCAAGAAGAAGAACAGCAGATTTCTTCTAGTTTACAAGCGGTTTATCATTCCACAGAATTATTAAATGCAAAAGGCTTAAGTAGTAGAGCAATTGGTAAATTAACAAAAGCTTTATTGCCTTTGTTAAATAATCAATTGGAAGAAACCTTATCACCTCATTTAATTTCAAAATTAAATTTACCCACTCGAGATCAATCTTTTTCTGATGTGCATCATCCTAAAGATGCAAAGGCATTAGTTAGGGCACAAAAAAGATTAAAGTTTGAAGAGTTTTTCTTTCTACAATTACATTTATTAAAATTAAAATTAACTAGAAGTCAAAAGTCAAAAGGTTATGCTTTTGAAAATTTAGGAGATGGTTTTAATGATTTTTACAAGAAATATTTACCTTTTGAATTGACTAATGCCCAAAAGAGGGTGCTTAAAGAAATACGAAATGATGTCAGAAATCCTCAGCAAATGAACCGCCTTTTGCAAGGAGATGTAGGCAGTGGAAAAACTCTGGTTGCCTTATTAAGTATGCTTATGGCAGTGGATAATCACTATCAGACTTGCCTTATGGCGCCCACTGAAATTTTAGCCCAGCAGCACTATCAATCTATTGCTGAATATTTAAAAAAAATGAATGTAAAAGTGGCTTTGCTTACAGGATCCACAAAAACAAAAGAGCGTAAACTCTTACATGAACAATTAGAAAAGGGAGAGATTGATTTATTAATTGGAACACATGCTTTATTAGAAGATACTGTAAAATTTAAAAATTTAGGATTAGTGGTTATTGATGAGCAGCATAGATTTGGAGTTGCTCAAAGAGCAAAACTTTGGAAAAAGAATGATCATCCTCCACATATTTTAGTGATGACCGCAACTCCTATTCCAAGAACCCTTTCTATGACGCTTTATGGCGATTTAGATGTATCAATAATTGATGAATTACCTCCTGGAAGAAAAGAAGTGAAAACCCTATGGAAAACAGATTCTTCTCGTTTGCAAATTCTTCATTTTATGAAAGAGCAAATCATTTTAGGAAGGCAGATTTACATAGTATTTCCTTTAATTGAAGAAAGTGAGAAGCTCGATTATAAAGATTTGATGGAGGGTTACAATGCCATTGAAAGAGAATTTCCATTGCCAGAATTTCAAGTGAGTGTAGTGCATGGGCGTATGAAAGCTGAGGATAAAGAGTATGAGATGAAACGCTTTGTAAAGGGAACAACCAATATTATGGTGGCAACTACTGTCATTGAGGTTGGAGTAGATGTGCCCAATGCTTCTGTTATGATTATTGAAAGTGCAGAGCGTTTTGGACTCTCTCAATTGCATCAGTTAAGAGGTAGAGTTGGCAGGGGTGCAGAGCAGTCTTATTGTATACTTATGAGTGGTAATAAAGTAAGTAATGAAGCTAAAACTCGCTTAAAAACTATGGTGGCAACTAATGATGGTTTTGAAATATCAGAGGTGGATTTAAAACTAAGAGGCCCTGGAGATATGATGGGAACTAAGCAAAGTGGGGTACTTGATTTTAAAATTGCAGATATAATTGCAGATAATAAAATATTGCATTTTGCTCGTAAAGAAGCTGAGCTCTTATTGATAGATGATGAGAATTTAGAAAAAGCTGAAAATATAAATATTGCTTGTGCTTATCGCCCTTATGCTAGAGAGAGAATGGGGTGGAGTCGAATTTCTTAAAATAAATAAGGGTAAGCTACTTATATCGCACCGCTACAACCTATCACCCTTGCTGCATTCCTGCCCTGGGGGAGTTCATAGGGAGCTGGTCGCACAAGACTTACCCTTGAGGCCAAAAGTAATATAATCTGGCTTTTTAGCAAAGTATTTTCTAACTTCTATTTTTGTTTATCTTTGCCTGATAAAGAATTAAAAAAAGAGAAATGGATACTAGAAAATTTGCAATGAATTATGGTGCTGTATTGGGTCTTTGTTTAGCACTTATTGCATTACTTTTATGGGTTTTAGGTGTTGATGAACAACAATCAGTTATCCCATCAGTACTTAATAATGTGGTTATTATTGGATTTCTAGTTTATGCAATTAGTAAGTATCGTGATAATATAAATAATAGTTTTATTTCTTATTCGGAATCTTTAAAATTAGGTACTACAGTTGCATTTTTTTCTTCAGTAATAATGGCTTTTTATACTTTCTTGTTTGTTTCATATATAAATCCTGATGCTTTAAGTGAGATAATAATAATGACAGAGCAAGCTATATTACAATCTAATCCTGAAATCTCTGAAGAAGAATTAGAGTTAGGCTTAGAAATGGTAGGTAAGCTTACTCAGCCTCATTGGCTAATGATTCTGGGTGTGCTTTCGGGTACTTTTATGGGTTTCTTTTATTCAGCAATCATATCAATTTTTGTTAAAAATCCGGATCCAAATAAAATAGCATAATTATGAATATATCGGTAGTAGTCCCTTTGTTGAATGAAGAAGAATCTTTGCCGGAATTATGTGCTTGGATTGATAAAGTAATGCAAGCAAATAACTTCACTTATGAAGTTCTTTTAATTGATGATGGTAGTAAAGATAATTCATGGGAAGTTGTAGAAAAAATAGCTTCTGAAAACCCAAACATTAAAGGAATTAAGTTCAGAAGAAATTACGGAAAATCTGCTGCTTTAAATGTTGGTTTTGCAAAGGCAAAAGCAGATGTTGTTATTACTATGGATGCTGATTTGCAAGACAGCCCTGAGGAAATACCTGAGTTATACAATAAAATTACTATTGAGCGTTATGATCTGGTTTCTGGTTGGAAAAAGAAGAGACACGATCCATTTACTAAGACTATTCCTACAAAATTATTTAATTGGGCTGCTCGTAGGGCTTCTGGTATTTGCTTACATGATTTTAATTGTGGACTTAAGTCTTATAAAAATACAGTGGTAAAATCTATTGAAGTTCATGGAGAAATGCACCGCTATATTCCCGTACTTGCAAAGTGGGCAGGTTTTTCCAATATTACAGAGCAAGTAGTAGCACATCAAAGTCGTAAGTATGGTGTTACAAAATTTGGTTTAGAGCGATTTGTAAATGGTTTTTTGGATTTACTGACTATTACTTTTGTAAGCCGATTTGGAAAAAAACCAATGCACTTTTTTGGTATTTTCGGTAGTCTAATGTTTGTACTTGGTTTTGGCTTATTCGCTTATATTGGCGGAACTAAATTGTATTTTATGCTCAATAATTTGCCAGCAACTAATATTGCTAATATGTCAGGATTTTATATTGCTTTAACTTCAATGATTATTGGGGTGCAATTGTTTTTGGCTGGTTTTATTGCCGAGATGATATCACGAAATACTTACGATAGAAATAATTATCAAGTAGAAAAGGAAGTTTAAGTTTTGACAAAACAAAAAGTTATTATTATTGGGCCTGCTTTTCCTTTTAGAGGAGGAATTGCAAACTTTAATAATGAACTAGCAAAAGCTTATTATGAAAGAGGTGATGATGTTACTTTATACTCATTCAAACTTCAATATCCAGGTTTTTTATTTCCAGGAACCACTCAGTATGAAGAGGGGGAAGTTCCAAAAGGATTAAAGATTAAAACTTTGATTAATTCAGTTAATCCGTTTAATTGGATTTCTGTTGCTTCAAAAATAAATAAGGAAAGTCCAGATGTAGTAATAATAAGATATTGGTTACCTTTTATGGCGCCTTGTTTGGGTACTATTGCTCGTTATTTAAATAAAAATATTAAAATTTTAGCAATTACAGATAATGTTATTCCGCATGAAAAAAGAATTGGTGATACTTTGCTTACACGTTATTTTATAAAAAGTTGTGATGCTTTTTTATCTCTTTCAGCTTCTGTGTTAGATGATCTTTTAAAATTTACTGATACAAAATTTAAGAAGTTTATTCCTCACCCAATTTATGATATTTTTGGAAAGAAGATTGATAAACAATCTGCAATTAAAAATTTAGGATTAAATCCTTCTGATAAACATTTATTGTTCTTTGGCTTTATTCGAAAGTATAAAGGTTTGGATTTATTGTTAAAGGCAATAGCTGATGAGCGCTTAAAAAAAATGGGTGTAAAACTGATTATAGCCGGTGAGTTTTATGATGATAAAAAGGAATATCTTGAGTTAATTTCAGATTTAGCAATTGCTGAAAATATTATCATGAAAAGTAATTTTATTCCTTCTGATGAGGTTAAGAATTATTTTTGTGCTGCAGATATGATTACCCAAACCTACAGAACTGCTACTCAGAGTGGTGTTACCCAAATTGCTTATTCCTTTGATCGTCCTATGTTGGTTACTGATGTTGGTGGACTTTCAGAAATTGTTCCTCATAATAAAGTGGGTTATGTTACTTCACAAAATCCTAAGAAAATTGCTGATGCAATAGTAGATTTTTATCAGCAGCATAAAGAAGAAGCGTTTGTGTTAAATATCCAACAAGAAAAGAAAAGATTTAGTTGGGCATCCTTTATAAATGGTATTGATGAATTAATAAATTGTGTAAAGAAGTAAAACCTACTTTTAGTTTATATTTGCTGAAAAATAATTAGATGAGAAAGTTGCTTTTGTACTTATTGCTTGTGCCTTCTATTGCTTTAAGCCAGACAATCAATCAGGTTGATGAGAATGGAAAGAAACAGGGTATATGGTCAAAAAATCATAAGAATGGTAAGCTAAGGTATAAAGGGGAATTTAAAGATGATAAAGCTCAAGGCTTATTTTTTTTCTATTATACAAGTGGCGAATTGCATGTTGAGAAAGAGTTTTTCCATAATGGGGAGGCGGCAGCTACTCATTTTTTTTATAAAGATGGAACATTACAATCATCTGGATTATATGTGGGTGAATTAAAAGATAGCACTTGGAATTATTACAGTAGCGATAGTATTTTAGTGATGTCTGAGCAATACCAAAAAGGAAAGCTAAATGGAACTACTAAAACCTTTTATTATGACGGTGCACTTTATGAAATAAAAAATTGGGTAAATGATCTTTTAAATGGAGTTTGGAAACAGTTTTTTATGGATGGAACTCTAAAAATGGAAAGCTCTTATAAGGATAATTTGAGAGATGGAAAACAAACTTATTATCACCCTAATGGAAAGGTGTATTACACTGGATTTTATAGTGATGATTTAAAGTCAGGAGTTTGGGAGTTTTTTACTGAAGAAGGCGTTAGAGATACAATAATAAATTATAATGAGTAAAGGAAGAGTTTTAATGGCAATGAGTGGTGGTATTGACAGTACTATGGCTTCATTAATTCTTCATGAACAAGGATATGAGGTTATTGGATTAACCATGAAAACTTGGGATTATGAAAGCTCAGGAGGCAGCAAAAAAGAAACAGGTTGTTGTAGTCTGGATTCAATTAATGATGCCAGACAATTGGCTGTAGACTGTGGCTTCCCGCATACAATACTTGATATTCGTGAAGAATTTGGCGATTTTATTATTGATAATTTTGTGGATGAGTATATTGCTGGGCGCACTCCAAATCCCTGTGTTCTTTGTAATACACACATAAAATGGGAGGCACTTTTAAAACGAGCAGATATGCTAAAATGCAAATATATTGCTACTGGTCATTATGCTCAAATTCATGAAGAAAATGGCCGATATATTGTATCTAAAGGTTTGGATGAAAGCAAGGATCAGTCCTATGTGCTTTGGGGTGTTAAGCAAGAGTGCCTTAAAAGAACAATTTTCCCTATGGGCAAGTATCATAAAAAAGATATTAAACAGATGGCACTTGATAGAGGATATAAAGCCTTGGCTGAGAAAAATGAAAGCTATGAAATCTGTTTTATTCCTGATAATGATTATAGAGGATTCTTAAAAAGAAGAGTAGAAGGATTGGAAGAAAAAGTAAAAGGAGGTAACTTTATTACAACTGATGGGCAAAAAGTGGGCACACATGATGGTTATCCTTTTTATACCATTGGTCAAAGAAAGTTAGGGGTATCATTAGGTTCTAATCCTACTTATGTAATTGGAATAAATCCTGAAGAAAATACTGTTGTTGTGGGCACAGAAGAAGATTTGCAAAAGCAAGAAATGTTTATCAAAGATGTAAACTACTTAAAATATACTAATATTGAGGATGGGATGCAATGTTTGGTAAAAGTGAGATACAAACACAAAGGAGAAATGGCAACTATCACAAATGATGGCGAAAATTTAAAAGTACTATTTCATAAAAAAGTAGCAGGAATTGCTCCAGGTCAATCAGCGGTAATTTATGAAGGTGACGATTTAATTGCTGGAGGATTTATTATGAAAAAATAGATTTTGAATCATAGGATTCCATATCAAGATACTCAGTATTTTTCTAAATTAATTTTAGATTATCTCAATAAGAATGAAAAGGTAAAACCATTTATAAATCATTTCCCAACACTTGAAAATTTTGAAAAGCAGATTACAGAAAAGAAAACTCATCAGATAAATAGAAGTGTATTGGTTGAGGTTTTGAAAAAACAGAATAAAAATTTTTCTCTTTCCAAAGATTCAAAAGAAAATATTGATTTTCTTGAATTTGACACTACTTTTTCTGTAACTACAGGACATCAGCTTTGTATGTTTACCGGGCCTTTGTATTTTATTTACAAGATTATTTCAACTATCAATTTATGTGAGCAGTTAACTGCACAATATCCTACTAATAAGTTTGTTCCTATTTTCTGGATGGCTAGTGAGGATCACGACTTTTTAGAGATAAATCATATTCATTTATTTGGTAAGAAAATGGAGTGGAATACTCAGCAAACTGGCGCAGTTGGTAAAATGAATTTAAAGGATTTTAAAAATGTCATTTCAGAGTTGCAATTAGTTTTAGGGTCTCATAAAAATGGGGATAGTTTAATTTCGCTTTTTGAGAGGGCTTATTTAAATCATGACAATTTAGCGAATGCAACAAGGCAACTTGTTAATGAGCTCTTTGGTAAGTATGGCTTGGTGATAATTGATGGAAATGATACAGCTTTGAAAAAGCAATTTATGCTTCAAATGAAGAAGGATATTTTAGACAATGGTTTTGTTACTGCTATACAGGATTGTAGTAATAGTTTAGCTGAAAATTATAAAGTTCAAGCTTTTATTCGCAAGATTAATTTTTTTAAATTATCAGAAGGAAAAAGAGAATTGATTAAGACAGGTATTACTGAAAAAGAAATTGAAGAAAATCCTGAACAATTGAGTCCTAATGTACTTTTAAGACCATTATATCAGGAATTAATTTTACCAAATATTGCTTATATTGGAGGAGAAGCTGAGGTGGCTTATTGGATCCAATTAAAGACTGCATTTAAGCAGGAAAAAATTCCTTTTCCTATTTTAGTTTTACGAAATTCAGCTTTATTAATTGATGAAAAACAACAACATACATTTGAGAAATTAGGCTTTGAATTAGACGATTTATTTTTATCGGAAGATGAGTTGAATAAGAAATATCTACTTACTCATTCTAATTCAGAGATATCTTTGGAAAAAGATAAAAAGGATTTGGAGTTATTGTATCAAAACATTGCCTCACGAACTTCAGATTTAGGATTGCAAACCAGTATTAAAGCCCAATTGCAAAAACAACTTTCTTCTTTTGATAACTTACAAGAAAAACTGATTAGAATTGAAAAGAAAAAAAGTGAAGTGGCTATACATCAAATTGCTAAAATAAAGAACCAACTTTTTCCAAATAATGTTTTGCAAGAACGGCACGACAATTTTATTCCGTACTATTTAAAAGATGGGGATAACTTCATAAAAACATTAAAAAATAATTTGGATCCACTGAGCCCTAATTTTGTAGTTTTGACTCTTTAAAATCAACATTTTAGATGCAACACGAAAAGATACTTATTTTAGATTTTGGATCCCAATACACACAACTTATTGCTAGAAGAGTAAGAGAACTAAATATTTATTCTGAGATACACTCTTACAATAAAATGCCTAAGATTGATGGAAGTTGGAAGGCAGTGATTTTATCAGGTTCGCCTCATTCTGTTCGTGAAGAAAATGCTCCGATTGCCGATTTGTCAGCAATTAAAGGTAAACTGCCTTTATTGGGTGTTTGTTATGGGGCTCAACATTTGGCACATGCATTTGGGGGAGAGGTTTTAGCTTCAAATACTCGAGAATATGGTAGAGCCAATTTATCTTTTATAGACTCAACTTCTGACTTAATGAAAGGGGTTTCTTCCGGTTCACAAGTATGGATGAGCCATGGGGATACTATTGCAACTATTCCTAAAAATTATAAGGTTTTAGCATCTACTAATGATGTGAAAGTAGCTGCTTTCAGTATTGAAAATGAGCAAACTTATGGACTTCAATTTCATCCTGAGGTATATCACTCTAAAGAGGGAAATACTATTTTAAAGAATTTTTTAATAGAGATTTGTGGTTTTTCACAAGATTGGACTCCAGTAAATTTTGTCAAAGAAACAGTTGCTGGTTTAAAGCAAAAGTTAGCAAATGATAAAGTAGTTTTAGGCCTTTCAGGAGGTGTTGATTCTACTATTGCAGCTGTTTTATTGCACAAAGCCATTGGAGAAAACCTGTATTGTATTTTTGTGGATAATGGGCTTTTAAGAAAAGATGAGTTCGAGAGTGTTTTGGAACAATACAAAGAAATGGGGCTAAATGTAAAGGGAGTGAATGCAAAAGAGCGTTTTTATAAAGTTTTAGCAGGAGTTTCTGATCCTGAGAAAAAGCGTAAAGCAATTGGAGCTATGTTTATTGATGTTTTTGATGATGAATCTCATCAAATAAAAGATGTTAAATGGTTGGCACAAGGAACTATTTATCCTGATGTTATTGAATCAGTTTCTCCAACTGGAGGGCCGTCTCAAACTATTAAATCTCATCATAATGTTGGTGGCTTACCTGAGTATATGAAACTTAAAATTGTTGAACCTCTCAATACTTTATTTAAAGATGAAGTAAGGAAAATTGGCAGTTCAATGGGGATTGATCAAGAGCTTTTAGCTAGACATCCTTTTCCAGGTCCTGGATTAGCAATTCGTATTTTAGGAGAAATTACAAAAGAAAAAGTAAGAATTTTACAAGAAGCGGATCACGTGTTTATATCATCATTAAAAGCAGCTGGATTGTATGATAAAGTTTGGCAAGCTGGAGCCATTTTCTTGCCAGTACAATCGGTTGGAGTTATGGGTGATGAAAGGACCTATGAAAATACTGTGGCCCTAAGAGCAGTTGAATCAACTGATGGAATGACTGCTGATTGGGTACATTTGCCCTATGAGTTCTTGGCAAAAGTATCGAATGATATTATTAATAAAGTAAAAGGAATTAATCGTGTGGTATATGATATTTCTTCAAAGCCACCAGCAACAATAGAATGGGAATAATTAGAAAAATAGGTTTTATTTGTTTGCTTTTTTGGGCATTAAATCTGTCGGCACAAACAGCTTATGATACTGTTTATTTTTCCCAGAAACAATTTGTTAAACATGTAGTAAAAGGAGGGGAGTCGCTTACTTCAATAGCAGCTCTTCATAAAGTTAAAACATCTGCAATTAATAAGGCCAATGAGCTTGACAAACTTCTTTCAATTAATCAATTATTATATATTCCTATTTATTTGTTTAATAAAGATGAAGAGGCAATTTCTGTCAAAAAATTAATTTTGGAAGAGAGAGATTCTGGTTATTCTATTACACATATTGCACTTTTAATGCCTTATTATTTACTCAAAAATGACACCATGTTTAACAGAGATACTTTAGATGTTTCAGATAGGTATTATATTCAATCTGAAGCCGCATTGTCTTTTCATATTGGGGTTGAGTTAGCTATAGATTCATTAAGAAGGGCTGGTAAGAAGATTGTTCTACATACTTTTGATACCAATAAGGATAGTGTGCAAGTGAAAAAAATAGTTGCTTCAAATCAGCTGAATGAAATGGATATTATTATTGGCCCTATGCATTCTAATTTATTTCAGATACTGTGCCAAAAGTATGGTCAAGACGCTACTAAGATTCTTATTTCCCCACTCTCTAGAGATAACAAAGCAATTACTCAATTTCCTGCAGTTTATCAAATAGCACTAACATATAAAGCTCAGGCTGAGCTATTAGCAAATTATTTGATTAAAAATAAACTAGATGAGAGAATCATAATATTAAATGATAAGAAAGAAGAGGGTCTTGCAGTTTATTTAAAAGATAAGTTTAAAAAACACAATAAAGTAGTAGAGTCTTTTCAGATTACTAATGCAAATGTTTCAACTATTAAAGTAGACTTTGTAGCCTCTCAAAATATTTTATTATTATCAAGAGATCAACTATTGATAAGTCAATTACTATCTTCATTAGCTATTGATACTGTTTCCACTTTATATACATTTGAGTCTATTGCATCTTATGATAATCTTGAAATTAAAAATCTGATGCAACTTGATGTTCATATTCCTAATTCAAGCAGTATAGATGCTTCTAATGATTACGATTTAAATTTTTTAGCATTATTTGAAAAAGAATATCCTACAAATGTTAGAAAATACTCAAAAGAGGGTTTTGATATTATCATGCATTTTTGTGGTAAAGCTAATATTTATGATTTTAAACAATCTCAAACTGGATATTTTGAAAACACTTCAGCGCCCATCTATCATTATTTTGATTACGAATTAGTTCCTGCTGAATAGCTTATTTTTTTGTAGCTTTGTTAAATAATTACCTTAAATCAATCACTTCAACACCAGGAAAATCTGAAGATTTAAAGAGGATAGGTTTAATTGCAGTATTGCTTTTAAATGATTTCACTACATAACTGTAGGTTCCTCCGTTTTTATCATGGATTGTAATTCTTTGTAACTGATTATTTGCTGCATCAACAGCAATGTTAATTTTCATAAACTCTCGGCTTGCTTTTGGGAATAAGTCAATAATTTGCAAGCGTTTTCCTTTCTCTGAATTGGCCCCAACATAAGTGTATTTGTATCCACTTTCATAAATGGTAAATAATTTATTCGGACTCATCATTTCGTCTTTTGGGTCATGCTTTATTATTTGGACTTCATTCATGTCAGTTAAGTATATCCATTGACTTTCTCCATCATTTATAATGATTTGATTATCCATTATTAATTGAAATTTTTCTCCTGCTAAAACTAAAGTGCCTTGTTGTTGTTCTTTTATATTTTGACTTTTATTTTCTAAAATAAAATCAAACTCGATAGTCATATTTTTATATGACTTAGTAGTAGCACTTAGTTTATCTAGTACTTCTTTAGCAACTTGTTCCTGTGCAAAAATAGTAGTGCTAAATACAATAAATAAAATTGAAGTTACTATTCTCATTGTTATTTTAAGGTTTTTAATAATTCTTCCAGAGCCATTTCATCTCGTACGAGTACTCTACGAGCCTTGCTCCCTTCAAATGGACCTACTATACCTGCTGCTTCAAGTTGGTCAATAATACTGCCTGCACGGTTGTATCCTAAGCGTAATTTTCTTTGAATTAATGATGTTGATCCGGATTGGTGTTGCACTACAACTGAAGCTGCTTCATTAAACATAGCATCTAATTCATTTAAATCTGCAGTGCCTCCTACAGCTTCAGCTTCTCCTTCAAATTGAGGAAGCATGTGTGCTTGTGGATAAGCTCTTTGGGATCCGATAAATTCACAGATTTTTTCTACTTCACCAGTGTCAATAAATGCACATTGTAATCGAGTTAAATCATTACCTGTTGAAATTAACATATCTCCCATGCCAATTAATTGTTCAGCTCCTTTGTGGTCCATTATGGTTCTGGAATCAATAGAAGAGGTAACTCTAAAAGCAACTCTTGCTGGGAAATTGGCTTTTATGATACCTGTAATTACATTTACTGAAGGTCTTTGTGTTGCAACAATCAAATGTATACCAATAGCACGTGCCAACTGAGCAAGTCTTGCAATAGGAGTTTCTATCTCTTTGCCTGCTGTCATTATAAGGTCAGCAAATTCATCAATTACTAATACGATATATGGCAAGTATCTGTGTCCATCATTTGGGTTTAATTTTC
>CAMBDW010000020.1 GCA_945865535.1 Chryseobacterium gleum
GCACCAATACTCATATTCGAAATATCAAAACTACCTGCATCTGAAGCAAATAAGGAAGTTGACATATCTACCTCTGCTGCATCCTGACTTACAATTATTGTTAAATCTGATAAATCATTACAATCCGTATTAGACAATGAAACGGAAACAGTTGGTGAAAATGTTTGAGCAGCTAAATACGTAGGGTTTACAAATGCTAGAAATAATATTAAAAAAAAGAAATATACACTTTTTGAAAAAAATTTCATAATAATTATGTTTTATTGTCGTTTGCTTAAGCAATTCGCAAAGATACAAATTTATTTCTCATTGGTACAGCTATTTTATACTTTTTTTTAATTTCTAAATCTCCTTTATCTACATTAAATAACATCAAAATTTACTTTATCATCATTTTTTTTGCCAATACGACCTTTAAAACATCTTCTAACATATTCATCATTGTTTCACGGTCAATATTTTTGACCTCTTAAAACTCTGAAAACGATTTAATTAGATTGTCTACTTCCATTTTATTTAAAATTTATTTTAACTTTAGTTTCTTTTATTTCTGCTTTTGGTATCATTCACTTGCTCAATAATACTTTCTTTTTTGCTTTCTTTTTTCTTTTTTGCTACCTCAAGAGTTAAGTTGTTATTTAAATAATACCTCTTTCTCTTTTTATATACTGCAACAAATATAAAAAATCAGAAAAGCTAAACAAATAATTATTAATAAGAAAAGCAAAAAAAGATTTATCTGAAAAAGTAGTTCTAATTTATGAGAAAAGCTAGCGTAGTAAATTACAAACTAAGAACTAAATAGTTCTCTAAAAAAAGTTCGAACTATGGAGCGAGAGGCCCGCTTAAAATAAAGCCACTTTTCAGTAGTTTATAATATATAAATCATTAGATTGTGCTTTATAATGATGTTTGGTTTTGCATTGAATTTAGAGTTTAATCCAATCAAAAAATATTTCTTAATTAAATGCAACAATGTTGCAATAATTTAATAACTTTGCAAACATTATTAATTATTAAAAATTTTAAACTATGAAAAAAATCAATCTATTGCTGGTTATGGGAGTTTGCTCAATGTTGTTCATCACTTCATGTAAAAAAGATGACCCTATTATTGAAAATGAAGAAGAGCTTATTACAACGCTCATTTATACCTTAACTCAAGAGGCAGGCGGAGATTCTGTCGTACTTTCTTTTGAAGATTTAGACGGAGATGGTGCCATTACTCCTATAATTACTGGAGGAACCCTAGGGGCAAATACTATCTATAACGGTTCATTACAGTTATTAAATGAATCAGTCAATCCGGCAGAGGATATTACCGTTGAGGTGCAAGAAGAGGCAGAAGAACATCAATTCTTTTTTCAAAATAATATTAGTGGGTTAAGCATTGCTTATACTGATGAAGATGAAAACGGTCATCCTATTGGTTTATCAAGCAAAATAACAACAACAGGTTCTGGCTCTGGAACTATCACGGTTACATTGAGACACGAGCCAATCAAAACTGCTGCGGGTGTTTCAAATGGGGACATTACCAATGCTGATGGCGCAACAGACATAGAAGTTACATTTGATGTTGTGGTACAGTAAATCTGCAACAATCTGGTTTTTCTTTTTGGTTTTACCTGTACTCACTTCCGCTCAAAATTGCAATTTTGCTATTTCTGGCTTTGTCAAAGATGTGAGTACAGGAATTCCTATTTCGTATGCTAACATATTTATAAAGGAATTACGAAATGGAGGAGTTACAAATAGTAATGGTTTTTTTAATCTGAAATCAATTTGTAAAGGAGAATATCATATTGTAGTAAGTCATATTGGATGTGAAACACAGAAATTGTATTTAAATGTATCAGGAGATACATCAATAACCTTATTTTTAGACCATAACAGTCAGCTTCTGAATGAAGTGGCAGTAATAGGTCCTGCTGGAAAAACCACAACACAAGAAACTCAGTCTCTCAACTCAGAAAGTATTGCTCAAAATTCGAATAAGAATTTTGCAACAATGCTTGAAAATCTTTCAGGTGTAAGTATTATTAAAACCGGTAGTGGAATCGCAAAACCAATAGTTCACGGACTTTACGGAAGTAGACTTACCATTTTAAATAATGGAATTGCACAAAGTGGACAGCAATGGGGTGTGGACCATAGCCCTGAGATTGATCCATTAGTTGCCAATAGAATTACAGTAATTAAAGGAGTTGGAGCATTGGAATACCAAGGAAGTTCCTTGGGAAGCATTATATTGGTTGAATCAAAAAAAATAGACCGAGAACCACATTTACATGGTGAGAGTCGGTATTTTTTTGAAACAAATGGCTTAGGAAATGGACTTAATCTTGGATTACAGCAATACACTAAAATATTTGGATGGCGAGCTATTGGAACGTTTAAAAAAAGTGGGGACAGCCGTACTTCAAAATACTTCCTACGAAACACTGGCAATCAAGAGGCCAATATGGCCTTGCAATTCGAAAAAGTATGGAGTACAAAGTGGCATAGCGATTTATACTTTAGCTCTTTTAATGCTGAGTTGGGCGTTTTAAGAGGATCCCATATTGGGAACCTTACCGATTTAGAGGAAGCCCTTGTAAGGGATATTCCATTTTTTACAGAAGATAAATTTTCTTATTCCATTAGCTCTCCATACCAAAAAGTAAATCATCATTTGCTAAAGTTTCATACCAAATACAACATAGGCGAGAAGCAGAGTATTGATTTTATTTATGCCGGGCAATACAATTTGAGAAAAGAGTTTGATGTGCGAAGAAGCGGAAGATCTGAAATGCCCGCATTGAGTTTGAGTCAAGTTTCAAATTTCATTGAATTTAAATATCAGAACTACTTGCCAATAAATTGGGATTTTAAAAGTGGTATTCAGATTAACTTGGTAGATAATACTAATCTTCCAGGAACGGGCATATTACCATTAATTCCAGATTACATTGCATATAAAAATGGCGTTTTTGGTATCCTATCAAAAAGTTTTGATAAAACAAGTATTGAGTTTGGAGGACGCTATGATTTTGAAAATAGAAATGTTGCTGCGATTTCTATTAGCATTCCAAGAGAAATAATCCGATATCAAAAGCAATATCATAATTTGAGTGCTATGAGTGGAATTTCTCATGATCTAGGTAATGATTGGAAAGCAGCCATTAATCTTGGATACGCAGCAAGAAATCCTGAAGTAAATGAACTTTATAGCAATGGTTTACATCAAGGAGTTAGCGGAATTGAACAAGGGGATACATCTCTTAGCAAAGAGATTTCAGTAAAAAATACAATATCCATAAATGGCAATGTGAAGAATAAATTATTTTTTGAAGGGTTATTTTATTATCAGAAAATTAATAATTACATTTTCCTTAATCCTCAAGATGAAATTCGGTTAACAATTAGAGGAGCTTTTCCTGTGTTCAAATACGAACAAACAGATGCCCAATTAATCGGATTTGATTTAGCTTCAACTTATAGGGCGACTGAGCGATTTAATATAGCAGGAAAATACAGTTATTTAGACGGGTATGATTTAAAGAATCGCTTACCGTTAGTTTATATGCCATCAAATAATCTTTATGCAGAGTTAAAGTATCAGATTCCAAAATTAGGGAAATTGCAAAATATAGAGTTTCAAATCAATAGTAGGTTTGTCTTTGAACAAAAAAATCTACTTTCTTCTCAAGATTTTGTGGCTCCACCTGATTCTTATTACTTGGTTGGCCTAAAAGTATCAGCTGAAAAGCAATTAAGTAAGTTTAGACTAAACATGTTTGTAAGAGCTGAAAACTTACTTAATGAAACTTACCGAGACTATCTTAACCGTCAGCGATACTTTGCTGATGATTTGGGATTTAACTTGATAGCAGGAATAAATATTTCATTTTAATAAATTTACTTATATGAAAGAAAATAGTGATTTAGCTGAGCTTTTAAGACAAAGAAAATTAAAAGCTACATCAACTCGATTAGAGGTTCTCTCAATTATTTTTAGTTACAACAAAGCCATTCCATTTTTTGAAATTCAAAATGCATTGCATGGGATTGATAGAGTTACATTGTATCGCACCATTAATGCTTTAATGGAAAATGGAATTATACATAAAGCATTGATTGATGAAAAGGGAACTTTTTTTGCGATGTGTAGCAATAGTTGTTCATCAAATTATCACAATCACAAGCACATGCACTTTAAGTGTTCAAGCTGCCAAACAGTAACGTGCGTTCAGCCAGATAAACCTATTAGTTTTTCTATTCAAGGTTATTTAATTGAGAATTATAAAATTGAAACTACAGGTGTTTGTGTATCTTGTAACTATTGACCACTATTTTTTAATCTATTTTGGCGAATAAAATTAGACTCTTTTGGTTGCTAAGTTTTGGTATTTTATCTGTTACTTTTTGTTCGTTTTTATGTCTTACTAAAACAGCTCCTAACAAGTGGTCATATAAACTAGCTTTTCTTATTTTAACTTTATGAAAACAACTATTATAAATTAATTACATGCATAGAATCTTATTAAAATTTGATAGTGTCGGTATAATTGCAAGCGCCTTGTGCGCAATTCATTGCATAGCAACTCCATTTTTATTTATTGCTAAAGCATGCTCTTCTACTTGCTGTTCTGAAGCTCCTTTATGGTGGGTAGGGATTGATTATTTTTTCTTAATCATATCATTTATATCCATATTCTTTATAAATAAGGACCTAACTATTAAATGGTTAAAAATCTCTTTTTGGATATCATGGACTATATTACTATTTACAATATTAAACCACTCATTTGATATTACTTATTTACCTAAAAACTTTATTTACATTCCTGCTTTTGCAATCATTACTCTTCATTTTTATAATTTAAAATTTTGTAGGTGCCAAAAAGAAACATATTTATCTAGCAAGTAATTCTCTAAAAAGCTCGAACTATGGCGCGAAAGGCCCACCAAAAAGAAACCTACTCAAATGAGTGGGTTTTTTGTTTCTTAAGTCGGCTTATGATGATTAGTATAAATATTAGCTAAAGTTAAAACTTAACAAATGGAATGGTGATACTTCTTTCTTGTTGTATAATTTGAATAAAGTACATTCCTTGTGTTAGATCAATGACACTAAGTTCAATATTCATTAGATTTCCTGAATGGTTTTTGATACTTCTTTTTTCTATAATACTTCCATGCACAGTATGTATAATTAATTCCGTAGATTCATTCGTTAATAGTGAGTTTTCTATTGATAAAGTGATGGATGTATTTGCAGGATTTGGATACAAGCTTACAAAGATTTCTGCATTCGGTTCAATGGTTGGATCCGTGGATGTTATACAGGGGATAAATTGGGTTCCTGGAGAACCTCCAGGGCAACCTACAAACCAAGAAACTCCATTATTTTGATCCAAATAACCGTTGTAAAAATCATATTCATTTGTGAGATCAAAAACAGATGGCATGGCCGACCAAGGTGCAATGGTGTCGTAAACAAAACTATTAATTATTGTTCCAGTATTATCATAGATCCGAATTCCATCATTGGTAGCCATACCAAAATTAAACTCCCCAAATACATTGGCTACAAGTGGATGGCGTTGAGAAAATAAGGAAAGGTTATTTGAAATAACGATAAATGAATCAGGCGCTATACTTAGTGATGGAAAAGTATAAATATTTTCATTTTCAGAATCTTTTAAAACATAAGATGCAAGGTTAATTGTTGTTAAAGTATTATTATGTAATTCCACCCAATCTCCTGCATCAACAGCTGGATTACTATTGTTGTAATTAAATTCACTTATGATAATTGGTTCTTCACATAGTGAATAGGCCTCTCCTGGCGATCCTCCAATGCAGCCACAGAACCAACTTGTTGAATCCAATGGGAGTTGTGATAGATTATTATTTTCCAATGTTCTGCCCCAGCCGTCCGCACATTTAGGGAAAGGTAATTCATCTGAATAACGGGCAGTTAAAACCAAATTATCAATAGGATTATATACCCTCACTGAATCCCACTTATTACTCCAATCAAATCCAGAACCACCAACAACATTACTAATCTGAGGATAGGTTAAATGAAATAAGTTGGTGTCTTGGCAAACAACTAGATAAGCCCCAGGATTCAAAATAGTCACATCTTCAAAAGTAAACTTATCCCAATGGTTTTTAGTTTTTATGTGCCAAGCTGTTAAATCAATAGCTGCATTTCCAAAGTTGTGTAATTCAATCCAATTTCCACCATCAACAGATGGATCAGGATTGTAATTTATTTCCGAAATAGTTACAGTTTGAGGTTGAGCAGAGCCTGTAAAAACAGCCCTGAATAAATCGTTAGTCGAGATGTTGTAATTTACACTTGCTTGTGTTAACGCTCCAGCTGGAATGGTTGCATTCGGATCCCATGCTTGGAATGTAAAGCCAGGATTTGCTATAGCTGTAATTTTTACCGGCACCCCATCAAAATAAACGCCTGTCCAGGGAAGGTTTTCTGGAACAATGGTTGATATTTTGATATAACCGGCATTAGCAGGAAACACATCAAGTGATACAGTAACTTGTTGAGCCAAAACAAATTCCGTTACGATTTGATTTCGAACAACAGCATTTCTGTTAGCAAATTGATCCAGAAGTGTTGCGTGAAAATTAGTGTAACCAGCCATTCCCCCCGGGATATTACCCGTCCATAATTGGAAATGTCTTGGCAGATCAGGCAACAACTCAGCATACATAGAATCTACAATTGGTTGGTAATGATCAGCTTGAAAAGTAGTATTCATCAAGTCGGCATTACGATTAATAAAATAGTTCTTAAACTCTGGATTCTGCATTAAGCCATTGTAAATATCCCAAAAGGGCGTTCCTTGACTTTGTGATTCAAACCAATCAAACATATTGGCATTATAGTCAGTCCATCCACCAAGACCCCATTCTATGTCCTGTAAAAAGAAGCGCCATTTGTTATCATAAGTTCTAGTTCTGGCCATTTTCATATTGTTATAGATCCAATCAGTATTAGCAAACCAAAACTCCCCCATAATATAGTCTGCGAAATTGTGTAAATCCAGTTTCTTATGGCAATCAGCAAAATAGCTTGGGCTGAGGGGATTGGAAGTAGAAATGAAATTTTTCATGCTGTAAAAAGAAGAATCAGAACCTTTTACAGTTCTTATCACACCACCACCATACCAATAACTAATAGAAAGCAAATCCATACTATCCCTATCATTACCATAATTGTTTTCAAAATATCCTTCATTGGCTTTTTCTCTTAGTTCATAGATACCAAAATATTGACCATTCAAAAATACAACTGCAGGAGTGTAGGCTTGAGAATTAACATTAGTTTTGTCCATCATTCTTGTAAACGTGGCGTCTTTTTGTGGGTAATAATTCCAATAATTACTTCCATTGCGCAGGAACAAAGCATAATAATCTTGGATATATGGTTTTCTTGGAATAATCGGATAATCAATAGGCTCTCCTTCTCCATAAATAGAATTAGAAGGTTCTATGGTAACGCTATGCTGAGGATGTGAGCGGCTTCCTCCAGCCCCACCATCAGGCTTAACAGATGAACGCGATTCAAATTGTTTGATTCCATCTTTGTCAAAGTATTCAACTACGCAGGGCTTTTTCCAATCCGTCCACCAATTGTCAAATATACCGCTAGCACCATATAAGTCAGCAGAATCTATAGTTAACAAAACAATAGGAAGTTCAAAATCTTCAGAAAATAAAAATGTCTCTGTTGCAATAATGCTTGGTAAGAGATTCGTACCAACAGGTAAGCAGGTTACCTTTAACACGCTATTACTATCTAGAACAAGAGTACCTATTAACAAAGGAGAATTAACATCTGGATTATTACCGTTTGTTGTATATCGCAACTCTCCACCGGAAACTGAGTTGTTAATTACTGAAACAGTTAGATTTGGAACCATAAAGACTCCTCCAACATTGACAATTGTAGGCTGGTTTTCATATCCACTATAATAGGTAGAAAAGTTGTTAGATCCATTTGGGGTTGGAACAGCAAACACAACAGATGTCGGGCTACCATCTGGAAATTTACCATTCGACATGTTTGGCTCCAAATCGGTAACCACCAAAGAGTCAATCAAAATACCTGCAGGACTTGACAGGTAAAGAGTTTCCCCAGAAGCATTTATTTTAAAATTGGCTTCCAAAGTGCCGCCAAAACCCATTGTGAAATATTGGTGAACAGTTCCGCTAGCAAAAACCCCTGGCATATCATACCCAAAAGTAAGGTAGGGCTTGCAAGTTAAATCGGAGGAAGTCGCACTGGAATTGTGAACTTCTATTGCTAAAACATTTGTGCCAATTACTAGAGCAGCCTGAATAGTTGCAAGATCAAGATTAAATGTAGAAATCATACCACCTTGATATAGTGTTGCTTCATGATCAAATGAGAGATCATCCCAAAGAGGTGGCGTTCCTGTTAAACCTGATCTGGCTATTTCAACACCATTTAAATAGGCTACAAAACCATCATCAAAGTCTATATCTAAAATTGCTTCACTTATTGCTGTTACATTGCTACATTGAAATGAAATTCTAGAATAAATCGTTGTATAGGGTCCAATTACATCTGTTGCATCATCTAGATCTCCATAACCAATACTTGCTGGACCAGTTAACCATAAACTACTATTAAAAGTAGTGCTATTCCAATTTAGAATAACTGCTGTAGGTATGGTATATTGCCAATTGCTATCTGCAAAAACAGCTGTTTCATAATGATTAACTGTATTGATTGTATTATATCCTGTAGCAAAAACAGTTAAAAAATTCATTGATCCAATATTGGTAGAAGGAAAAATCCACTTCATTAAATTACTTGGGTCATCACTTAACCCATAACCTGACATATTTAGCGAAGTAGGGCTTCCATTGTAAATCTCAATCCAATCTGGGCTATCTCCGTTTGGCAATAGAATAGTGTTACCATTGGAATTACTTGCTTCATTGATTCCTAATTGAGCAAAAACAGAAATTGGGAATATAAATAGTAGTAGTAATTTTTTCATTTCTTTAATTCTGGTTCAATTTATTCAATAATTATTCTTTTCTCTACTATTCCATCATCATAGAGGTAAAAAAGTGGTATGTTTTTTCTATAATGTGTTTCTTGTCCTAACATATCAATAATCTTAACTAGCTTGCTTTTAGTATTTGTTGTCTCACTTATTGCATTAATTATATTTATTACCTCATAAAAAACAGTATCAGCAATACATCCATTAATATCTGATACTACACACCAATACCACCCATTAACGGTTGGTGTTATGGTTTGTGTTGTTTCTGATGTATTCCAATTATAAGTATCTGATTCTGTTGCCTCCAAATCAATTCCAATCTGCGATATAGTTGCTGAAGGGGTTGTATTAATAGTTAACTCTAAAGTTGCTGTACTATCACAACCATTAGCATTGGTAAATACATTGGTTACAATTGTGTCAGCAGTATATGTTACACCATTCCAAAGATAAGAATCACAAGCAACTATTGTATTTGAACTTGTGGTGTTCATACTTATTAAGTAGGATTGTGACATACCATTAGAAAAGTTATTAATATTAAATAATGTGTCGCCATTTGCTGACATTATAAGTGCGGTTGCTTGGCTACAATAATTCCAACCAAGCAAATAATAATTATCGTAAAGCACTAAATTATACACATCACAACTAACATTTATTGGTAAACAATAATCATAATAGGTGTAATCTTGCCACTGTTCTGATGCATTATATCCTCCACTTGCTACTACCGTACTATTAACATCCTGTAACTCCCAAGCCATATACTGTGCATAAAAACCACATTGATCATTGGTATAAATCTGTAAAGTAGCAGTAGTGCCATAACAACAATTACCGTTATCAGTATTTGCAGTTGAATCATAATTTGTTGCTGTTGAATCTGTACATCCGTATATACAGCTAGGGCAAATTATGCAGAAGTTTTGTGATCCTGAAGATCCATTTAAAAGACCACCTTGAGCAACAAGTGTTCCATTAAAGTTATAAATTGCAAAACTTCCTCCGTTCCAACCATCACCATAAGAGTCATACATATTCATTGTATAACAACCAATATTCATGCATATACTTTGGACATCAAGAGTATTGTCAGGATATCCAGGACCACCACTCAACAGAATTGTTCCTGTACTATTGGAAATATTCCATGACATTTCATAACCCCAACTTCCCGTGTTAATCACAACAGATGAAAGATTTTCATAACAACAACTACCATCATCAGTATTTGCAGTTGAATCATAATTTGTTGCTATTGAATCTATACATCCATATATACAGCCAGGGCAAATTATACAGAAGTTTTGTGATCCTGAAGAGCCATTTGAAAGAGTTCCTTGATCTACAAGCATTACATTAAAGTTATAAATTGCAAAACTTCCTCCGTTCCAACCATCACCATAAGAGTCATACATATTCATTGTATAACAACCAATATTCATGCATATACTTTGGACATCAACAGAATCAGTAAGATCAGCATATCCAGGACCTCCACTCAACAGAATTGTTCCTGTACTATCTGTAATATTCCATGACATTTCAGAACCCCAATCTTGTGAGTTAATGACAACAGAGGTAAGATAAGAACAACTACCATCATCTATTGTTGCTAATACATCATAATTACAAGCTAAAGAATCAGTACAGCCTGGAACTTGGCCAAAGCTAATGAGTGGTAAAGCAAGAAATATAAGTAGTAGTTTTTTCATTGTTATATGTAAAGTAAGTAAAGCTTTTATATCTATAATCTCTATCTTTAACTTTGTTAAAACAAATTTACAGATTTAAATTTAAACCCCGCAAAAATATGTAATTTTTTATATAAATTTTAATTAATAATATGCAATTACACAACAAATAATTAAAGTTTACTTCACGGCTAAGGGTGAATCTTCTAATAATTGAATACTCCACAATATTACTAATAATATAAAGGTTCTACTTATGCAGCGAGATTTCCACTTAAAATAAAACCCACTTTTTAGTGGTTTTTATTTAATTAAATGGATTCGTAGCCCAAATATTCAGCTCATTAATAAATCCTCTATCATCCATCTCTATTGCAGAGGTTATGGAGTGAGATATTTCCTTTGGAGTTAACTTATTATCTACATCTTCTCTTTCTACTCTTTTAGAGCTTCCAAAAGCAGTTGTAACTTCACTAGGGTTGACTTGGCAAACTCTAATATTATGAGGTCTTAATTCAGCTTGCCAACACTGGGTTAGACATCTAACAGCAAATTTTGAAGATGAATAAATGCTGCCATTTTTATATCCTTTTAAACTTGCTGTAGAACCAATATTAACAATAGTTCCATAAGATTGTTTAATCATATTAGGAACGATCTCTTTGGTAAATAATGCAAGTCCAAAAACATTTACATTAAATACTTTTAAGAAATCCTCTATATTTAATTCTTCAATAGACTTAAACGCTCCAATACCCGCATTATTGATTAGAACATCTACCCTGCCATCTAAAATATCGATACATTTTTTTGCATTTTCAGCTATCTTATCATGATCAGAAATATCAAATTCAATAATCTTAGCCCCAGTATAACCTTTAGCTTCAATTAATCTAACTTCTGATCTTCCAGTAATTAATACATTCGCTCCTTTTTTAACAAGAGATCTTGCAGTTTCCCTTCCAATTCCAAGACTACCTCCTGTTATTATAATATTTTTTCCTTTTACATTCATATTTTAATTATTCAAGCTACAAACTTACTAAATAGTTCTTTTAAAAAGTTCGAACTATGGAGCGTAAGGCCCACTAAAAATAAAACCCACTGAAAAGTAGGTTTTTTTTGCTATTTGTTAAGATAAGTATTGAATATCATTACAATTTAATTTTCAATCCTGCATTAAAGAAATAACCATCTAATGGTGCCCAAATTTCTGTAAATTGAGGACTTCCGTTAGTCAATACTTCTCCCCTATTAGATTGCCTAACATCTGTAAAGTTCTCGGCATTTAGGAAGATTACAAAATTATCAATGGTTCGTTCTACAATTACACCTGTTGTAAACAAACTCTCAGTTTTTACACCATTATTTAAAAATTGCCCATATTTATAATCGTAATCCCAACCAATACGCCATTTATCTTCTACTACAAATAGTAAATCTCCTTTTATACTGTGCTTAGGTGTAAGAGTAAGTGGTTTTTCTTCTCCTCCATTTTCCAAATAAGCATCCGTATAGGTATAACCAAAAAACCAAGTGAATTTATCAACTGTTAGTTTTATTTGAGATTCATACCCTTTAGAGAACAAAGAGTCGTTTGTTTGCTCATAAGAAAGATAGTCAATGTCATTCTCATTCTCATTTAAAGTAATTGGGTTATCAATTACATTATGAAAAAACATTTGGTTTAAGGAGAGCAATATATTATCTGTCCCAAAAGTAGATTGGTATTTAAAATCAATATTGGTTCCGAATGATTCTTCAGCAACTAAGTTTCCAAAATCAATTGTTCGCACATTCCTATATGCATAAGGCTCTGCCTCTTCATTAAAAATGGTTGGCATTCTGTATCCCATTCCTCCTCCTAAACGGATAGAAAGTTCTGGAGTCATCTTATACAAAGCAGAAATTTTAGGTAGTATAAAGGATTGTCCTCCGCTTTCTGAATTTAAGCTTTTGGCAGCTACTTTATCGCTTCTTAAACCACTTTCTAAAGCAAATTTCTTATTTACATCCCATAAGTGATTAATGTATAATCCAAAGGTTTGGTACTCTTGATCTCTTTCCGATTGATTATTATCTTCTGTAAATTTATCAGCAAGAGTATTTAATCCAATATTGATGTTTTGTGATTGCGTATTAATAGTATAATTTAATTCTGTAAAAAAATTGAATTGATTTCCTCCAAATGTGGTAGAAGTACCTAAGATATTTTCATCAATATTAATGTACCTATCAAAAGAGGATATACTATTTTTAAGCGTGATTGTTTTAGTTTCAGTTAATTTATAGTTTGCTGAAAACTGAGTAGTAAAACGACTGCTTTCTTGCTCATCTAAAAAGTAAGTAGCAGTAGTTTGATTATTTATTTTACTCATACTTCCTCCTTTTCTATTTTCCTTAGAAATAGTAGCTCCAAAGTACAAATCTGTTTTCTTATTTGGATTGTAAAATAGTTTCGGGTTGAAATTGAATTTTGACACTTGAGCAATATCAGAAAAACCATCATCATCTGCATCATAAGGATTGTGAATATGCATAGAAGCCAAATTGGTAAAGCCCCATTTTCCAAATCGTTTGGAAGTAAAAGCATTAAAATCCTTTGCTCCAATATGAGAAAGATTAATATGCAAAAGTGTTTCGTCCTTGTCGGCTTTTTTTGTGAGTAAGTTGATTAATCCAGCAATAGCACCACCCCCATAAAGGGTAGAGGCAGAACCCTTTATATATTCTACTTGCTTTAAGTCTAGCGGTGGAATTTGCAAAATATCTAAACTTCCGGAGAATCCTCCATAAAGTGGAAATCCATCTTTTAACATTTGGGTATATCTTCCGTTTAATCCTTGAATTCTAACAACAGCTCCATTGCTTCCTGCAGCTGTAGTTTGCACTTGTATTCCTGTAGAATGGGTTATTAAATGTGCAATTTTTCCAGCCTCCATACTTGCCGCTTCATCTATTTCATCTGTAAGTACTTCTGTTCTTGTAGGGAGGTTAGCAACCGTTCTATTTGCTCTTGTTGCCTCAATTATAATTTCATCAATTTCAGTTTCGAAAGCAACAAGTAAGATTGTAGTGGTTTTTTTATTTTCAATTGGAAAATTAAATATCAAATCTTTAGCTTCATATCCAATAAATGAGATACTAATAACTTGCTCGCCATTAGGGATATTTTTCAGTATTGTTAAGCCGTTTACATCCGTGCTTGCACCATTTGTTGTTCCTTTTAAGATGATTGAGGCCCCAATTAATACTTCTGAATTTCTACTATCCATTACTTTGGCAGTAAAGGTGTTTTGGGCGTTTGTAATTACTGCAAGTGTAAGGCTAATTATTGTAAATAGTTTTTTCATATTTTTTTATTTTACTGATTATAGTTTAGCGGGTAAACACAGTTTTCGTGATTTTGTGTAAAAATAGGTGTTTTATTTTTAAACCAAAAGAAAATGAAAAAGGTATTTCAAAAAAATATAAATCAGTAGATTGTGCTTTAGGCGGAATTATCTAAGTACTAAATAGTTCTTTAAAAAAGTCCGAACTATTAAGCGAGAGGTTCACTTAAAATAAACTCACTTTTCAGTGGGTTTTTTGTTTTAAAAAGACGGTGTAGCAGATTACAAACTACTAGATATAAAAACTAAAAAGGTACCCGAATCTATAGTGAATTCTTTTTTTACTGTTTCGAAACAAACTTAATACTTAAAGAATTAACGCAATGTCTCGTGTCTTTTTCAGTTAAATTTTCTCCTTCAAATACATGTCCAAGATGTCCCTTACAATTAGAACAACATATTTCTATCCTTTTCATTCCAAGACTATAATCAGCAATCCTAATTATGGCATTTTCAATCTCATCATCAAATGATGGCCATCCACAATTAGATTTAAATTTAGAATCTGAGTTAAATAAAGGATTGTTACAAGCCTTACATACGTATAATCCTTTTTCAAAATTAGAAATATATCTCCCTGACCAAGCCTTCTCTGTACCTTTATGAACTAGTATTCTTCTTTCTTCATTAGATATATCATCAAAATAGTTACTTTTTTTAACTTTATTTTCTTGAGCAAAGCCAAGTAAAGGAAATGTAATTAAACACAGTATAAGTAAATTTTTCATTCTGCAAATTTAATGAATAATTCTCTAAAAAAGTTCGAACTATGGCGCGAAAGGCCCACTAAATATAAAACCCACTTTTCAGTGGGTTTTATTTTAATTATTGCCTAATAATTTTAAGGTAATGTACTTGTAAATCATTAATCTTTATTGAGATGAAGTAATGACCAATTGGCAGATTGCTATGAGGATTCCATGATACAAAATATTTCTCAGGATCTAACATTCTCTCATCAAGAGTCGCGACTATCTGTCCTCTAATATCGTAAACAGATATAGCAACCTTTGCTTTTTGAAAAACACCATAATTGATTTCAATATGATCAGTAAATGGGTTAGGACTTGCACTATAAATAATTCCTCTATCAAGATGAATATTGTTCGTTCCAACAGGAACTCCATCACCATCAATTACAATATCCCAAGTTCCTTCAAGATCGCCATTAGAATTTGGAATTAAAGGAATAATACGATTAGTAGCATCAAATGATCCACTAGTCATTGAAGCCGCTGCATCAGTTGGTATATAAGAATCTCCTTGAAAATAAAGTTGTGTTATTAGTGTACTAAATCCTGGTGGTGTTATTTTAAAATGAATATGTGATGGTCTAAAAGTAGCTCCATTTAGATACAGTCCAGGCTTAATAGACTCAAAAACATAAAACCCCTGACTATTAGTAGTGGTCTTGCCTCTTAAATTATATCCTGTATTATCATAGCCCCCTGCATCATTAGCATGCCAAATATCAATTTCGGTATTTGGAATAACCTCTGAACATTGAAGATTATAAACTTGACCACTAATAATAATTCGCGTACCAACTTCATTCACATCTGCAAGTTGATTATTCTGAATAGATGGTGCGTTTGCCGTATAAAATGGCCCTTGTCCATAATAATCTAAAGTAGATTGATCGCAAATACTCACTGGAACTGCAGAAGAAGCTGATTTAAGAATAGTTGGAAAGGCCGCAACTGATAATAACGATAAAGAAGTATTCTTTAAAAACTGTCGTCTATTATCTTTTTTCATAAAGCAAACTTACTAAATAATTCTCTAAAAAAGTTCGAATTATGGACCGAGAGGCCAATCTAATACAAAGAAGCCCGAGCATTTGCCCGGGCTTCTCTTATTATTAAAACTAAGTCCTTCTTATGAAGTTCTTAATTTAAACTATTTAACAAAACGTTTTAAAATACAACCATTATCATATACATCAAATATTATTTGGTTAGTTGTAGCTTGATTAACTCTCTCCCCTAGAATATTTATTGAATATAAATACTTAGCTTTAATTTCATTATTTAAATCAGTAACTGATGTTGTAGATGATGGTATTAATACAGCATCAATAACATGTACTACTCCATTATCAGCTACAATATCAGCTACTATCACTTGAGCATTATCAATAAATACTCCCATAGAATTAATGGTTACTGTAACAGTCGTTCCATTTAATGTAGTTACAACCTGATT
>CAMBDW010000021.1 GCA_945865535.1 Chryseobacterium gleum
CAGATGCTAGATAAAATAGAGTCTCCTACAGAGTATATTAATGCCATTAGTAAACTCCTTCCTTATTCTATTGCTAAAGTAAAAGCTTATGAAGAGTTTGAGGAAATAGAGCCAATGGATATTAAAATTAGTTTCTTTACAACACCTGAGGATAGCAGTGAGGACTAGTTGAATGTTTAGTTTTCCCTCTTTTTATTTTTAAAAAACATCACAAATTCAGTTTGTTCAAGAATAAAGTTTTTAACATTCATTAGAAACTGAGAATAATCAAAAGTGTTAAACACACTGTTAAACAAAATTAAAAAACCCCTGTAATCTATTAAATTACAAGGGTTTACACTTTTAAGTTGCGGTCTGGACGGGACTCGAACCCGCGACCCCATGCGTGACAGGCATGTATTCTAACCAGCTGAACTACCAAACCGAATTTTTCAAAAAGTGGGGCAAATATAAGTTGTTTTTATAAATCTCAAAACATTTTTTGTCTTTTCAGTAGGTATGAATTTAAGATAGTGTCAAACCCCTTGTTGATATCAACTTCAATTAAATCAATTTTGTATTGAAAGCATTTTAATTTCAATTCTTTCAGGTGATGTTTTGCTTGATTCCGGTATTGCTCTTTGTATAAATTAGGATTTAATTTTAATTCTTCGCCACTTTCTAAGTCAATGAATTTATAGGGTTTGTTTTCAAATTCAAGATCTTTCTCAGTACCAGGTTCGTGCAAATAAAATAATACCACCTCATGCTTGTTGTATTTCAAATGCTTATAAGCTTCAAATTGTTCTTCCAATGTTTTATGAGGATGAATAAAATCCGTAAAAATCATCACTAATGATCGTTTATGCAATAACTCAGAAACTTGATGCAGTACATCAGAAGAATCGGTTAATTTGGATTCCGCAACAGCATCAGTTAGTAATAACTTATCCAATTCATTGTATAAAATCCTATGATGTCTTTGTGTCGTTTTACTTGGTGTATGGACCTCTAATTTATCGGTAAATACACTCAAGCCAACACCATCTCTTTGCTTTTTTAAGAGATTCATCATTACAGCACAGGCATAAATAGAAAAAAGTAATTTATTGGGGTTTTCTAGATTAAGATCTTTAACAATTGGATAATACATTGAGGAAGACGCGTCAATAATTAGCTGACACCTTAGATTTGTTTCTTCTTCATACTTTTTGACGAATAATTTATCAGTTCGCCCGTATAGTTTCCAATCAATATATCTGGTGCTTTCTCCAGAATTGTAAAGTCTGTGCTCTGCAAATTCTACAGAAAATCCATGATAAGGACTTTGGTGTTTTCCAGTAATAAAGCCTTCAATTACTTGCTGAGCAAATAATTCAATATTTGTTGAAAGTTTAGAATAATCCAGTTTAGTCATAAAACAAAAAAAGGGCTTTTAAGCCCTTTTAGCCATTGGTATTTTTATTACATGTGAGCCGTTAAAATCTCTAGTAATTTTGATTTTGGTTGGTTCCCTACAACTTTATCCACTATTTCACCATTTTTGAAAACAAGTAAAGTAGGAATATTTCTTACTCCATAGTTCATTGGGACATCTGAATTTTCATCAACATTAACTTTTCCAATTACTGCTTTTTCCGAAAGTTCAGTATAAAGCTCGTCAATCACAGGAGCAATAGCTCTGCATGGTCCGCACCATGGGGCCCAAAAATCAACCAATACAGGCTTATCTGATTCTAAAACTAATTCTTTAAAATTTGCATCTGTAAATTCTACTGCCATTTTTTTATTCTTTTAGGATTATTAATTGTGATTACAAATTTAGTGATTATTTACTATAAAAATCAGCATCTTGATATCTTGTTAGTAATTAATAAAACTATCAATTTCTAAAACTACTAACTAATAATAGGATAATAAGACTTTGTAAGGAAATCAGTAAGTAATGCAAGATGTTTATTTGAATTTTAGGATCTGAAATATCAAATCCAAGCTCTAGGGCTTTGTAAAAGCCGTAGGAAGCCCCTAATCCTACTAAGTAACCTATTTGCTTATTGACATCAATCTTACTTAAAAATTCTTTATCGTTTGCTACTAAAGTTTCGGCTCTAACCAAATAGCCACCAAACATAAAAGTAAGTTGATAACCACAATAAATAATAAGGGCAGAGCTAAGCGAGTACTGTAAAAGTAATAATGTAAAAAGAGTAAGTAGCATTACTATTTCAACCAATAATGAGATTCTATAAAAACTTTTAATGTTGAGGAGTTTGTCATAAAAAAAAGCAATTATAAGTATTACAATAGCTAAAACCATTGCTCCAAGAGAATAAATGGAAGGGTTTAAAGGCTGGTAAATTGTAAATAAAATACCAATAGATAGCCCTGTAAATAATGAGTTAAAAAGTTTATAAGCTAAAAATGCTTTCTCATTTAACTTCATAACTGCTTAATATCTATTTAGTAGTAAGTTAATCGTCTTACTTTAGCAATTTGTTTTGCCAAACGAATAACTTGTTTGGTATAGCCAAACTCATTGTCGTACCAAACGTATAGCACAACATCTTTGCCATCTGTTGTACAAATTGTAGCAGTACTATCATACACAGCGCAACAAGTATTTCCTACAATATCAGTAGAAACTAAATCTGGTTCTACTTGGTAATTGATTTGATTTATAAGATTTCCGTGCAGTGCAGCATCACGCATTGTAGCATTTATATCTTTTACAGAAGTACTTTTGTTAAGTGTTAATTTTAAGATTGCTAAAGAAACATTTGGAGTAGGAACCCGCACCGCATTTGCTGTTAATTTTCCTTCTAATGATGGAATTACTTTGGTAACTGCTTTACCAGCTCCAGTGGAAGTAATTACCATATTAATGGCAGCTGAGCGCCCTCTTCTTGGGCTTTTGTGCATGTTGTCCAATAAGTTTTGATCGTTAGTGTAAGAATGTACTGTTTCGACATGTCCTTTCTCAATACCATATTTAGTTTCTACTACATGTAAAATTGGAACAATACAGTTTGTTGTACAAGAAGCGGCAGAAAAAATATTATTAGTTTCAATATCTAAGTTTTGAGAATTAACACCATAAACAATATTTGGAATTTCACTTCCTGGAGCAGTTAATAATACCTTGCTTACTCCTTTAGCTTTTAAGTGGCGCGATAACTTTTCTTTAGTTGTAAAAGCACCGGTATTGTCAATTAATAAAGCATCATTAATATCGTATTGGGTATAATCAATATCTTCAGGATTTCCTCCATCTATAAATTTGATTCTTTGTCCATTTACAATCATAGATTGGCTCGCTAAATCAATATCAACAACACCTTTAAAAGCTCCATGTACTGAGTCGGTTCTTAAAAGGTCAGCTCTTTTAACAATTTGAGCATCAGTTAGTCCTCTCACAACAATTGCTTTTAATCTTAATTGTTGTCCTTTTCCTGCTTGTTTTATTAATTCTCTAGCGGCTAATCTACCGATTCTTCCAAAACCATAAAGGATGACATCTTTTGCATGTTTTGAGCTGGTATCTGCACCGATTATATGGCTTAATTTTTCAGATAAAAATGGATTTGGATCCTTTGCCCCACTTTCAATATATTCGGCAGTTAAACGCCCAATATCAATCTTACTCGGGGCTAAGTTCATAGTTAACATTTGGCTAGCCAAAAGGTTAGCTGTTTCCACATTATTCTCACGTTCAACTACTTTATTGGCATATGCAATGAAGTGCATTAATTCCGATACACCGATTTCTAAGAGATGTCTTCTAAAAAGAATCAGTTCAACTCCTTTGTCGTACATTAATGTCCCCACTGAATTTAGTAAATTAACTCCTACTTTTTCTTTGTTTACCCAATCGTTTAATTGGTTTTCATAAGATGCCGCCATAGTGTATGGTTTTGAGTGTTAAAATTCTTACAAAAATAGTTTTTCTTTGAAATATAGCGCCAATTTATTGTTACTTTTACCACATGATTATAGAATTTTATAAATACCAAGGAACAGGAAACGATTTCATCATGATTGATGATAGAGAAAATACTTTTGATAGTAATGATCAAGAACTTGTAGCAGCACTTTGCGAGAGAAGAATGGGAATAGGGGCTGATGGTTTGATTTTATTAAGAAAGCATGATAAACTTGATTTTGAAATGATTTATTTCAATTCTGATGGCAAGCTATCGAGTATGTGTGGTAATGGAGGAAGGTGTATTGTTGCTTTTGCTAAAATGTTAGACATCATTACCCATGAAACTAATTTTATGGCAATAGATGGACCCCATAAGGCAAAAATTGCTCAAGATGGAATTTATTTACAAATGCAAGAGGTAACAAAGATTGAAGGGGTAGGTGAGGGCATAGTTTTGGATACTGGCTCTCCTCATTATATTGAGATGGTAGATAGTTTAGATAATCTTGATGTTGAAAAAGAAGGCAGGAAAATTAGGAACTCAGCGCCTTTTAAAAAGGAAGGAATTAATGTGAATTTTGTATTGGATGCTACTGACTTAGAAGTAAGAACTTATGAGAGAGGAGTGGAGAGCGAAACCCTTAGTTGTGGAACAGGAGTTGTGGCAACTGCCATTGCTATGCACTATGCTCAATGTATTGAAGAAAATTTTGTAGATGTAAAAACAAAAGGAGGAGTTTTAAGCGTTAGTTTTGAAGAGTTTAACGGAACTTATCGAAATATTTGGTTAAGTGGTGAAGTAAGCATGGTTTTTGCGGGTGAGTTTGAATGCTAAAAGGCAAAAACATAGTATTACGGCCTTTGCAAGATTCGGATTTGGATTTTTTAGAAAAGACTGAAAATAATAAAGAAAATTGGCAATTTGGTAGCGAACAAAAAAAATATACCAAGCAGGAGTTAACGGATTATATTGCAAAGGCCAAAACGGATATTAAAGTAGCTAAACAATACCGTTTTGTAATTGATTTAAAGGGCGCTCCTATTGGTTTTATCGACCTTTTCGATTATACCAAAAAAAGTGCAGGAGTAGGTGTAATAATTTCAGAAAATTATAGAAACAAAGGCTTTGCCAAAGAGGCACTTATGCTTTTGATTAATTATGCTTTTTCTGATATAAAACTTAAGCAATTGCATTGCAAAATTACAAAAGCTAATGCAGCCAGTATTCATTTATTTATTGCTTGTAAATTTATTTTTCAAAGAGAACAAGCAGATTTTCAATATTTTATGTTAAGCAATGAATAAGTTAATAATAGTTATATTTTCCATTCTTTTATTTTCTTGTCAAAAAGGGGAGGTAAGCGATTATACCGAATACTTAAACCATAATGATACTGTAAAATATGTTGGCAAGGAGCAGTGCAGAATGTGCCATGCAGAGATTTATGATTCTTATGTCCAAACAGGAATGGGAAAATCTTTGCATTACGCCACAAAAACCCATAGTGCTTTATACGGTTCTGATATGCTTATTATTCACGATTCTATTAAAAACCTTTCTTATCAGCCGTTTTTTAAAAATGATAGTTTATACCTAAAAGAGTTTCGTTTAAAAGGAAAAGATACTACCCATTTACTCATCAAAAAAGTAAATTATAAAATCGGAAGCGGGCACCATACCAATTCCCATCTATTTGAGATTAATGGCTATATCCACCAAATGCCTTATACTTACTATACTCAAGATAAAATATCCGATTTACCACCTGGATTTGAAGCAGGACAAAACAGTAGATTCTCTCGTGAAATTGCTTTGGAATGCATGAGTTGTCATAATGGGCATACCAATCATGAAAGTGCTTCATCAAATAAATACAAGCCTATCCCTCAAGGCATTGATTGCGAAAGTTGTCATGGACCCGGAGAAGTGCATGTAAAAAGAAAATTGGCAGGAGAAATTATTGATACTTCAAAATACATTGATTATTCTATTGTTAACCCAGGAAAATTGCCATTGGATTTACAGTTTGATGTTTGCCAAAGGTGTCATTTACAAGGCACTTCTATTTTAGCTGAGGGTAAATCATTCAACTCTTTTAAACCAGGGATGCCTCTAAAAGATATAATGGATACTTACCTCCCAAAATATGAAAATGACCACTCATTTATTATGGCATCTCATGTAGATAGACTCAAACAAAGTGCTTGTTTTCAAAATGCTGAAATGACTTGTATTTCTTGTCATAATCCTCATAAAAGTGTAACCACTTTAGGAGCTAACTATTTTGATAATAAATGCATGCAATGTCATGACGTTTGTGAGGATAAACAAACACAAAATTGTACTTCTTGTCACATGCCAAAATCATCATCTACTGATATTATGCATGTTTCTATTACCGATCATAAAATAGGAGTTCACAGTAATAGTAAAACACAAAAAGGGAAATTCTTAGGCATTGTTGCTATCAATAATCCCAATCCTACCAACCTCTCAAAAGCAAAAGCTTATTTAAAGCGGTATGAGAGTTTTGAGGCCCAGTCAATCTATCTGGACTCCGCAAGCTATTATTTAAAGAAATCGGAAAATAATTTTACTTCTTACATTCAGTATTTCTACCTTAAGAATGATGGCAAAGGATTGATAAATTTTGTGATGAGTAATCAGCTTGATCAAGTAAAATACTGCAACTCTGATTTGGCTTTGGCATATAGTAGAATGGGGGAGGTCTTTGGTAAAAATAATTTACCAAATGAAGCCGCAAAATATCACAAAAAAGCTGTGGAACTCATGTCTTTGGTAATTGATTATAAAATTAAATACGGTAGTTTTTTATTTAATAATAATCAAATTAATGCTGCACAGAAGCAGTTTCTAGATGCTTTAAAGCTGAATCCAACTATTAAAGAGATTCATGCCAATTTGGGTTTAATTGCTATTATAAAAGGAGATTATAAAAATGGGGAAAGTAGTTTGAAACAAGCTATTGCACTCGATCCTGATTATGTGTTAGCCTATGAGAATTTGGTATTTTTATCTCAGAAAGCCAATAATTCTAAAGCAACAAAACTATATTTGCATAAAATTTTAGAAATTGATCCTGAGCATAAGGCCAAACAAATTTTAAAAAATTTATAATTGAAAAAATTAAAAAAGAATAAAAAAAAGTCAAGTTTTAGAAAGTTTGCGCTTGCATATTCTGTAATCGCAATTTTATCAGCAGGATTATTATCTTACGGATTGTATTCAAGAGTATATATGCCTAATATTTTGTTTGCTAAAGATACTACTGAAACGTACATTTATATACCTACAAATGCTGATTTTTTACAAGTTGTTGATACTCTTAATGCAAATGGCTTACTCATAAATGTCAATTCTTTTGAGTGGCTTGCAAAACAAAAAAATTACCATACAAATATTAAGCCAGGAAGGTATAAAATCGATAGAGCCTTAAATAATAATCAATTGGTTAATTTATTGCGCTCTGGAAAACAAACTCCAATTAAAGTTGCTTTTCATAATTTAAGGACAAAAGAAGATTTAGTGGGTAAGATTGCAAGTCAAATAGAGGCTGATTCTGCTTCAATTTTAAAACACATTACAAAAGTTATTTTTAAGCAGAAACCATTATTAATGGATAGTGCTATCTACCTTGATTTAACTAAAGATAATGTAGCTTGTCTTTTCTTACCAAATACTTATGAGTTTTATTGGAATACTTCTGCTGAAGAATTTGTAAACAGAATGTTAAAAGAGCATGCTGTTTTTTGGAATGATAGCAGAAAGAAAAAGGCAACTCGTTTAAAACTCAATTTGTTTGAGGTTACAATACTGGCTTCAATAGTTGAAAAAGAGCAAAGTATTAGATTGGACGAACGTCCAGATATTGCAGGACTGTATTTAAATAGAATCAGAAAAGGAATGTTATTGCAATCGGATCCAACTGCTATTTTTGCCATAGGTGATTTTTCTATCAAAAGGGTATTGAATAAACATTTAGAAATAGATTCTCCATACAATACATATATTTATACTGGCTTGCCTCCTGGCCCAATTTGTTTACCATCACTTAATGCTATTAATGCCGTTTTAAATGCTAACCAAAATGATTATTTGTTTATGTGTGCTAAAGAGGATTTTTCGGGCTACCATAATTTTGCACAAACTTACCAAGAGCACAATATACATGCAAATAAATACAGAAATACATTAGATTCGCTTGCAAAAAGAAGTACATTAGATTCCCTTAAAAACAAAAGTACATTAGATTCGCTTAAAATTAAATGACAAAAATAAAATTTGGTACAGACGGTTGGAGAGCAATAATTGCACAGGAATATACCACTGATAATGTAGCTAGAGTAAGTATTGCAGTTGCTGATTGGCTGAATGAAAAATATAAAAATCCATCAGTAGTAATTGGACATGATTGCCGTTTTGCTGGAGAGCTTTTTGCCCAAACAACTTCAAAGGTCTTAGCGAGTAAGGGTATTTTAGTAAAATTAGCTAAAGGATTTGTTTCAACCCCTATGGTTTCCTTAGGTGTGGTTAAAGAAAAAGCAAATTTAGGAATCGTTATTACGGCTTCTCATAATCCACCAAGCTATAATGGTTATAAATTAAAAGGAGATTTTGGGGGCCCATTACTGCAAGCGGATATCACTGATGTAGAAAGGAGAATTCCAGAAATAAACTCTGTAGATTATACTGCTATTTTAATAGAAGATTTAGTGGCTAAGGGAAAAGTGATTTATGTTGATTTGGAAGATATGTATTGCAAGCATGCTGAGGCTTATTTTGATTTAGATGCTATTAGAAATTCAACTATGAATTTTGCTTATGACGCTATGTATGGAGCGGGAATGAATGCAGTAAAAAGGTTGCTACCAAATGCTACACTTTTGCATTGTGAAAATAATCCTGGATTTTTAGGCACTGCTCCTGAACCTATTCACAGAAACTTACAAGAGTTTTCGGATTTGATGAAAAATAATGCTTTGGATTGTGGGCTTGCTACTGATGGTGATGCGGATAGAATTGGGCTTTATGACAGTAAGGGAAACTTTATTGATTCCCATCATATTATTTTATTATTGATCCATTATTTAGTCAAATATAAAGGTATGAAAGGCAAAGTAGTTACTGCTTTTTCTTGCTCAGTTAAAGTGGAGCAAATGTGTAACTATTATGGTTTAGATCAAGAAACAGTTCAAATTGGTTTTAAACATATTGCAGGTAAAATGGTTACTGAGGATGTGCTTTTGGGAGGAGAGGAATCTGGTGGTATTGCCACTGCAGGTCATATTCCTGAGCGTGATGGAATTTGGATAGGATTAATCTTGTTTGAGTTTATGGCTAAATCAGGTAAATCATTAGAAAATTTAATTACTGAAGTGTATGAAATAGTAGGTCCTTTTGCATTTGAGCGTAGTGATTTACATATTGATAATGATAAAAAACTTAAAATAATTGAGGATTGTAAGTCAGGAAAATTCACAAAATTTGGTAAATATGAGGTGGAAAGAGTCGCAACTACTGATGGGTTTAAATTCTTTTTTGATGCCGATACTTGGCTGATGATTCGTCCCTCAGGTACTGAGCCAGTTCTAAGAACTTATGCTGAGGCTAATACTCAGAAAAAAGTATTTGATATTTTGGCTGCTTGTAAGGTGACTATCTTATAGATGAAATTTGTATTTCTGATATTATTTTCCTTTTCACTTTTTCAAATTAATGCACAGGATTGGGATGTTCTCAAGCTTAGTAATGAAGCTTTGGAAACTGATGAATCTTACTCATTAAAGAAAAGAAAGAAAATACTTTTAATTTCTGAAGCCAGCGCATATACCATTTCATTAGTGGGGTTAAATCAACTTTGGTATGCAGATTATTCTAGAAGCAATTTCCATTTCATTAATGATAATGGAGAGTGGCTACAAATGGATAAAATGGGCCATATGTCAGTTTCATATTACTCAGGAGTTGCAGGAATTAAAGCTTATGAGTGGGCAGGATTCAGTAGAAAACAAGCTATTTGGTATGGAGGTATGACGGGCTCTTTTTTTCTAACAATCATTGAAATCTTAGATGGTCATTCTGCTGATTGGGGAGCTTCATCTGGTGATTTGATAGCAAATACAACAGGTTCACTTTTAGCTATTGGACAAGCTTTGCAATGGGATGAGCAAAGAATACAATTAAAATACAGTTATAGCCCTACAAAATGGGGAGCAGAGAATCCTGAACAATTAGGAGGAAATCATTTAGAAAGAGGATTAAAAGATTATAATGGACAAACATACTGGATGTCATTTAATTTAAAATCCCTGATGCAAATTGAAAATGAAAATTTTCCAAGTTGGCTAAGTTTAGCCTTAGGCTATGGTGGCGATTCTATGATACCTCATACTACTGAGAAGGCGTATAGGCAGTATTATCTATCAGTTGATTTTGATTTAAATAAGATTAAGACAAAAAACAAAACTGTTAATGCTGTATTACACACTTTTGGATTTTTAAAATTTCCAGCTCCAACACTTGAGTTTAGTAAGGAGAATATTTCCTTTCACCCAATTTATTACTAATGTTATTTGTTGTAGGAGATAAAATTCTTTTCAAGAAAGAGAATATGAAAGGAGAAATTATAAGAATAAACTCTCCATACAAAGTTACTGTGCTCTCTATAGAAGGTTTTGAAATCCATGTTTCTGTAAAAGATTTGGTAAAGATTGAAAAAGGTACAGATAAGGTAACTTCTTATGGCCAAAATTTGTATTCTAAAGATTCTAATTTCAAGATTCAAAAATCACAAAAGCAACAAAGAAGTCAAAAAACCTTAAAAGTTGATTTACATATAGAACTATTGAGATCAAATTATCAGTATTTGGATAATTTTGAAATTGTTCAGATACAATTAAATGAATGTCATAACAAGATTGAAAAATGCTTAAATAGTAAGATTACCAAATTAGAGATTATACACGGTATTGGGGAAGGAATTCTTAAAAATGAAGTCCATGCTATTTTAAGAAGTTACAATCTTAGATTTTACCTTACAATAGACGGTGGTGCTACTGAAGTGTACTTTTAAATTTTCGCTAATCTACTAAGGATTTCTGCAATTTGAGTGTGAGAAATTCTTTTAGCAATAATCTTTTTTTCTTTGTCTAAAAGATAAATTACTGGAGTAGAGTAGATGTCGTATTTATCTCTCCAATCACTACTTGCGACAGGGTTACCTTCTGCATCATGGTTTATGTCAGCAACATTTATCCATTCTCCTATTTTTTGATCATTGATAAACTTTTTCCATTCTTTTTTATCAAACTCAGTAGCTACTGCAAAAGTTTTAATATCGCATCCAGCTGCAATTAAAGAATCTACATCATGCTTAATTTTTGGCATTTCTTTCTTGCAATGTCCACAAGTAGGGCCAAAAAATACCAATACTGTATAATCTGCATTGATTTCATTAAGAGTATGAACAATTCCTAAGGTATCTTGCATAAATGGTCTTCCATAAAAATCATAGAATTCAGCCGCTTTTCTACCAATTAAGTTAGGTGCAATTTTTTGTGCTCTATCTGCAATTTTTACTAGTTCTGTTGAATCTACCCAATTGCATTGATTGGTAATATAATATTTTTCAACCATATGCACAAAAACAGCATCCATACCCATAATTTTAGAACGCTCATAAGTAGAGGTTATGTAAGAAACTACATATTGAAAAACAACCTCATTTGCTCTCGCATTTTTTACTAAAATATCTGCCGAAATATTAATTGAATCAGGATGTTTGGCAGTAAGCTTTTCGAGATACTGATCCATTTTACTAAAGAAAATAGGAGTTCTTAGCATTCTTTCATCAGAGAAATCAATATTATCCCAAAAATGTTTTTTGTAAAAAAGGTAAGAGAAATTTTTATCAGGATTTCCAGTGCTATCTAGTGGAGCTTCAGGGATTTCTACTTCAGTAGTTGCCATTATAATCTTTGAGAAAAATTTATCAGCATTTTTGCTTAAGAAATTGGTGCGATATGCTTTTACCTTTTCATCAATTTCTTGGGCTTTTACTTGCAAGTCTTTTTTTGCATCTCCCTGAGCAGTTTCTAATTGTTTTCTAATAGGAGTTACTTGTTTTTGCATCTCAGTTATAAAGTTTAAATACTCATAAAAAGGAGGATTCTCCTTGGAGCTTTTAAAAGTCATTGCTCCCACTAAATCGTCTAATTTTGTTGAAAATGAGAAATTCTGCTCAGAAACAATAAGATCAAAGTATTTGCTTTCAGAAAGCACTACCAAATACATACCTCCTTTTAATTCTTTATTGCCTGAAAAAGTAAATTTACCATTTATTACATCAGCAGTATCTGTTGCATATTGTTTTCCTCCAAAATAATAAGCAAGCATTACAGTAGAATCCTTTAGTCCAATTACTTCACCACTAATTTTATAATTTTTTTTTGATTTATTATTGTTTGTTTTTTGTTGGTTGTTAAACATATTTTGTGAAAAACCTAAAAATGTTAAGCTGCAAAACAGTAAAAGTGTGGTTGCTTTTTTCATAGTTTTTTTATTTGGAATGCAAAATTAAAAATCATAACGAAAGGTGCAACTAACTATTGCTTATTTTTTAAATATCCTTCAAGAAAAACAACTCCAATAATAATTGTGCTACCAATGTAGAATGAGCTGCTCATAAGTTCCTTATCTCCAAAAATGAGTAGCGCTAGTACAATACTATAAATGGGTTCTAAATTAATAGCCATAATTAGGGAATATGGCGTGATGTGTCGCATTATTTCAGTCATCCAAACAAAAATCATTGCTGTACAAAGGACTGCTAGTATAATAAGGTAATAAAAATCAGCGATTGATATTGAAGAAGTGAAAACAGTAAAATCTTGCTGAAACAAGAACAAGCAACTAATAAATAATACTCCAGAGAACATCTCAATCATTGTGATTTGTGCAGCTCCAACGGTTTTAATGTATTTTGCATTAAATAAGGTAAATAAAGTACCTAAAAAAGCAGATGCAATACCATAGATGTAACCCCAGAGATATTGAGTATCCGTTCCCATTACAAAAGCAAGAGCTAATACAACAATCACTCCCATAATTACTTCATAAGCTAATAATTTTCTTTTGAAGAAAATAGGTTCAATCAGAGCTGAAAATAGTGAAGAGGTAGATAGACAAACTACCGCAACCGATACGGTAGAAACTTTTATAGATTCAAAAAAGCACAGCCAATGTATAGCAACTAAAGTACCTACTGCTAATAGTCCAAAAAAGTCTTTTTTGCTAACTGAAAAAAGTTGTTTTTTAAAAAGCAAGAAAAGAGCTAAACTCAGGCAAGCAAATACCATTCTGTACCATACCAAATAAGTAGCATCTAAGGAAATTAGTTTTCCAAGAATCCCAGTGAAGCCTAGTATCACCACCATTAGATGAAGGGAGGTTAGCTTATACTTTTGCAGTAGTTGATACATTTTTAATAATTTTGCGCAAAAATACACAAGAATGAAGATAATTATTTCTCCTGCTAAGAAATTAACTACCGAAAAGATGAGTATTAGCAATGCTTCAGAAATTCAGTTTTCTAATGAAGCTAAATATCTAGTGGAGCAATTAAAAACCTATTCAGTAAAAGATATAAAAAAATTGATGGGATTGAGTGATAGTTTAGCAAAATTGAATCACGAAAGATTTCAGAAATGGGATTTGAAGTCTAAAGATGTGAATCCGGCAATTTATATGTTTCAAGGAGATGTTTATAAAGGATTAAAAGCAGCCCAATTTTCACAAGATGAGTTGGTTTTTGCCCAAGATAATTTAAGAATTATTTCAGGATTATATGGCTTACTTAAACCCTTAGATTTAGTTTTTCCATATCGATTAGAGATGGGCACTACTATGCAAACCAAAAATGGAAATAACTTATATGAATTTTGGGGTGATAAATTAAGAAAATCATTATTGTCCCAGATGCAAGACAAAGAGGTGCTAGTGAATCTTGCTTCTAATGAATACAGTAAGGTTTTACAAATGAATCATTTTACTAAGCCTATTATTACCCCAGTTTTTAAAGATTATAAAAATGGAAAGTTAAAAGTGATTTCATTTTTTGCAAAAAAAGCAAGAGGGGAAATGGCAAACTTTATTATTACAAATAAAATTACACAAGCTGGGGATTTAAAATTGTTTACTAATGAGGGTTATAAATTCTCTGATGAAAATAAGGGAGAAATTCTATTTATCAGATAAGTTATGCGCTAATTATTTGATTTTTTGCGGGGTTTTTAAATAATCATTTTAAAAGTCATATATTTGCTACAATTAAAAACTTACAATAATGTAAAATAATAGTCCACTTTGTTTTTTGTATTATTGCACATAACCAACTGTTGGCAGATATTTTGAGAAAAAAGACGTAATAGAAAACAAACAAAAATTTTAAACTATGAGAAAATTTATTTTACTAATGTTATTCATAACTACAATAGCAAATTCACAAGAATATAAATTAGAGGGAAAAACGATAACAGGAACTTTCGATATAAAAGACAAAACTAAATCAGAAATTTTTGCATCAATCAACAAATGGATTTCAATAAATTATAATTCTGCAAAAAGTGTTATTCAAATGAATGATTTGGAATCAGGTACTATAATAATAAAAGGAATTAATGAAGTAAAATATAAAAACCCACAAAAAGTATTATATCCAAATCTTGCAGCGTAATTTACTACCATAAAATTTAATCACTTAATTGAAATAAATGTAAAAGACAATAAATTTAGAATTATTTATAAGCTAATAGAAATTTATATGGTTGATGTAACTGTTATAAATGATACAAAAATGATTTGTGTAAATTTAGATGGTAGCAGAAAATCCGAAGTTGATGAACATATGATTTTAATGGAAGAAAATTTTAAAAAAGCATATAAAAATAAAGAGAAAAGAGATAGATATTTAGATGCCTTTAAATTATCATTTGCAGAAAT
>CAMBDW010000022.1 GCA_945865535.1 Chryseobacterium gleum
AAGCCGACCCTTTATGCGTTCCTGATGCCAATGGCAGGGTTTTATTAGGTCAATTTACAACTAATGGAGTTCTTTCCGGATTTATTAATTTGGCAGGACAAAATACGGATTTGACCCCTTGGACTGAGAATCAGATTCCAATTCCACAATTAGGTAGTAGAATTACTGAAGCAGATGTTAGCTCAGGTATTAATTTAAATATTTATCCTAATCCAACAAGAGGAGTGTTCAACATAAGTTTCGTTTCAGAGGAGATTGATAATTTTGAAATTAATATAATTGATGCTTTTGGTAAGTTGGTTTCAACTGAAGAAAAACAAGATTTTGTTGGTGAATACACTAAAGCAGTTGATCTATCTAATTGGCCAAGAGGAATCTATATGATACAGATTAAAACTAAGGATTCATTTGTAAATAAAAGAATAGTACTGCAATAATAATTTGCGAGATTAAATAAAACTCTTTATATTTGCAACCGAAAATAGAGAAAGAAAAGGGAAGAGGCAGTAGCCTCTTCTTTTTTTACATAGTAATATGATTGCAAAAGAAGAAATAAGAAAAGTAGCAGAGTCTAAGATAAAAGAACTAGATGGATTTTTTGTAGATGTTAAGGTGAATACTGCCAATGTAATAACTTTATTTTTTGATAGAATGGATGGGGTTCAAGTAGAACATTGTTTGGCAATAAGTAAGCATATTGAACAGCATTTTGATAGAGATGTGGAAGATTACGAACTTACTGTTTGCTCAGCAGGGCTTGATAATCCTTTTATGGTAGATCAGCAATACCATAAATATAATGGAAAAGAAGTGGGCGTTTTGCTTACTAATGGGACAAGAGAAAGAGGTATTATTTTATCTTATGAAAATGACACCTTAACTCTTGAAGTAGCAAAAAAGAAAAAAGAAAGTAAAAAAGAAAATATAATTAAACAAGTAATGATACCAAAAGCAGAAATAAAAGAAACCAAAGTTAAAATAAATTTTAAATAAAATGGAAGTAGACAATTTAATTGAATCGTTTTCAGAGTTTAAAGAGGTCAAAAATATTGACCGTGAAACAATGATGAATATCTTAGAAGATGTTTTTAAGGCCGTATTGGCAAAAAAATATGATGATAAAGGTAATTTTGATGTTATTATTAATGTTGATAAAGGAGATTTAGAAATTTGGAAAAATAGAGAAGTTGTTGATGATGGAGAAGTTGAAAATCCTATTGGCCAAATTGCTTTGTCTGATGCTTTAAAAATTGAGGATGATTATGAAATTGGTGAGGAGGTTTCAGAGCAAGTAAGCTTTGACTCAGAATTTGGAAGAAGACAAGTGCTTTCTATTCGCCAGCATTTAATGGCTCGAATTGCCGATCAGCACAGAGATGAGTTGATGAAAAGATATGAGGATAGAATTGGAGAAATTATTAATGGTGAGGTTTATCAAATCTGGAGAAATGAAATTCTTTTGCAAGATGGGGAAGGAAATGATTTGTCATTACCAAAAGAGGAACAAATTCCAAAAGATTTTTTTAAAAAAGGAGAGAGTGTAAGAGCTGTAATTAAAGAGGTAACTCTAAAAAATAATAAGGCAAATATTGTTCTTTCCAGAATTGCCCCTGAGTTTATAATGAGATTATTTGAACAAGAGGTTCCTGAGGTATTTGATGGTATTATTACGATAAAGAATGTGGTTCGTATTCCAGGAGAAAGAGCAAAAGTAGCAGTCGAATCTTATGATGATAGAATTGACCCAGTTGGCGCTTGTGTTGGGGTAAAAGGATCAAGAATTCACGGTATTGTTCGTGAGTTAAGAAATGAAAATATTGATGTTGTAAATCACACAGAAAACATACAACTTTTAATTAGCAGAGCATTATCTCCAGCTAAAATAAAATCCGTTTCGTTAGATGAAACAAAGAAAAGAGCTGCAGTTTATATTGATGCTGATCAGGTATCATTAGCAATTGGTAGAGGTGGGCATAATATTAATTTAGCCGGGAAACTTGCTGGATACGAAATAGATGTTTATAGAGATACCGGTAGCATTGAAGATGATGTAGCTCTTGATGAGTTTTCTGATGTATTGGAAAAATGGGTTATTGAAGCCCTTCAAGCAATTGGTTGTGATACCGCAAAGAGTGTATTGGCATTGTCAGCTAAAGATTTAGTACTAAGAACTGATTTAGAAAAAGAAACTGTAGAGGAAGTTTTAAAAATATTAAATGCAGAGTTTGAAGATTAAGCTATAAATATAAGTCCTAAATATGTCAGATAAAGAAATTATAAGGTTAAATAAGTTAGTAAAAGAATTCAATGTAAGTATGGATAGGATATTTGCATTCTTAGAAACTAAAGGGATAAAGGATTTAAATCCAAATTCAAAAGTTTCTCATGATGTTTATATGGATTTATTAGGCGAATTTGATTCTGAAAAAAAAGCAAAGTTATCTGCAGAATTATTAGCCAAAGAAAAAGAATTAGCTAAAGCTGAAGAAATTATCAAGCAGCAAGAAATTGACGAAAAAGCTAGAATTGAGTCAGAAAAAAGAAGACTAGAAGTAGCAAAAAATACAGATACAGATAATAAAGAAAAGAAATCTGAGAAAACACCAAAAATAATTGGCAGGTTAGATTTAGAAGTAAAAAAGGTAGAGGTAAAAACTAATATTAACCAAAATAAAGACTCAGAATTAATAAAGGCTATTGCTGATAAACTTAAAGGAGTAACAACAACAGGTGAAAAAATAGATTTAAATCAATTTAAGAAACCACAAAATGAGGAAAAAAAGAAAAGAATTAGAATTGTAAAAGAAAAAGTTGATCCAAAGAAGTTTAAGAAAGAAAACAAACCTAAAAATATAACTTTTGAGATTTCTGCTGAAGAAGCGCAAAAAAGAGTAAGAGAAACTCTTGCTAAATTACAAGGAGTAGGGAAGACATCATCAGTAAAAAATAGAAGAGACAAAAGACAGGCTCATAGAGATATTGCTGCTGAAGAAACTTCACAAAAGGCAGCCTCCATTCAAACGATTAAGATTGCAGAATTTGCAACTGCTAGTGAGCTTGCTACTATGATGAATGTTTCAGTGAAGGAGATTGTTACCACTTGTATGGGGCTTGGTATGATGATTAGTATCAATCAAAGAATTGATGCCGAAACTATTCAAATGTTGGCAGAAGATTTTGGGTTTAAAGTAGAATTTGTGGGTGCTGATGTACAAGAATCAATTGAAGAGATTATTGATTCAGAGGATGAAATGGAAACAAGAGCTCCAATTATTACTATCATGGGGCATGTAGATCATGGGAAAACTTCATTGATGGATTACATTCGTGAAACAAATGTTATTGCAGGAGAAAGTGGTGGTATTACTCAACATATTGGGGCTTATGAAGTAACTTTAGATAATGGTAAGCAAATTGCTTTCCTTGACACACCAGGGCATGAAGCTTTTACCGCCATGAGAGCGAGAGGAGCAAAAGTTACCGATATAGTTGTAGTTGTAGTGGCTGCTGATGATAGAGTGATGCCACAAACTAAAGAGGCGATTAGCCATGCCCAAGCTGCTGGCGTACCTATAATTTTTGCTATTAATAAAATTGATAAACCAACTGCGGACCCTGAAAAGATTAAAGGTGAGTTAGCAGAAATGAATCTTTTGGTAGAAGATTGGGGAGGTAAATATCAGTCCCAAGATATTTCCGCAAAGGCAGGTACTGGAGTACCAGAGATTTTAGACAAGATTTTATTAGAAGCTGAAATGCTTGATCTTAAAGCGAATCCTAAAAGATTAGCTAAAGGAACTGTAATTGAAGCCTCACTAGATAAAGGAAAGGGGTATTTGTCAACTATTTTAGTTCAAACAGGAACCATAAAAGTTGGAGATTATGTTCTTGCAGGATCTTTTTCTGGTAAAGTAAAAGCTTTATTAAACGAGAGAGGAGAAGCTAGAAAAGATGCAGGCCCATCAACACCGGTTGTATTATTAGGACTGGATGGAGCCCCAACAGCGGGTGATGAATTCCATGTTATAGAAAGCGAAAAAGAAGCTAAAAAAATTGCTTCAAGAAGAGCTCAGTTACAAAGGGAACAAAATATTAGAACTCAAAAACACCTTACTCTTGATGAGATTGGAAGAAGAATTGCTCTTGGAGGTTTTCAAGAAATTAATGTTATTGTTAAAGGGGATGTTGATGGATCAATTGAGGCACTTTCTGATTCATTACAACAACTTTCAACGGATGAAATTAAAGTAAATATTATTCAGAAAGCAGTGGGTCAAATTTCAGAATCTGATGTAATGTTAGCGGCAGCATCTGATGCTATTATAATTGGATTTCAGGTAAGACCATCTTTGCAGGCTCGTAAATTAGCTGAAGCCGAACAAATTGATATTAGACTTTATTCTATAATTTATAAAGCAATTGAAGAATTAAAATTAGCAATGGAGGGAATGTTATCTCCCGATTTTGAAGAGAAAATTGTGTGTAATATTGAAATTAGAGATGTATTTAAGATTTCAAAGGTTGGTACCATTGCTGGCTGCATGGTACTTGACGGCTCACTAACTAAAAATACTGGGGTAAGAATTATCCGAGATGGGGTAGTTGTTTATACTGGCAAATTATCATCATTAAAACGATTTAAAGATGATGTTAATGAGGTTAAGAAAGGATTTGAATGCGGTATGTCAATTGAGAACTTTAATGATATTAAAGTAGGTGATATTATTGAAGGATATGCTGAAGTTGAGGTAAAAAGAACCCTTAAATAATCTATTCTTTTAATAAATTTCGGTCAATTAAACTTTTTACAGGACGAGTTCCAGGAAAATTTTCATTTATCATGTGCTTTATTTTTAAAGCTTCATTTTTAGTTTTAAAATTACCAACTGTAAGTTTGTAGTAAGGAGCTTCAAATATGATTTGTAAAGGAATTTCCGGATATAAATTAGTGAATTGTACTTGCAAGGACAGTAGATCTTCACGTTTAGAGGTAAATTTTATTTGCAATCTCCATCCCTCAACACCAGCTTTATTTTTTAAGATTGTTTTGTATTTATTTACTAAATCATCAATCCCTTCTTGATTCACACTTATTATTTCCCCTTCAGCATTAAAAGTGGTATCACTTTTTGTAAATCCTAATAATGGAATTAAAAAGAAAATCACCAGTAGTTTTTTCATAGTTCAAAAATATAAAATAATTTGAGTTGGCTTTTAGTATTATTGCAAGGTGAGAAATTCATTTATATATTATGGTTTTAATAAGGCAGAGCTACTAAAAGCATTGCTTAATATCTCTAGTAACATAGATTATATTAGTGTCTTAGTTTCAAATCTTGAGCAGAAAGAATCAAATTTACCTAAAGATTATATTAATTATGATGTGCTCGCTGGAGTTGGAAAAAAGGCTATTCTTATTTCAAATAATGATTCTTTTGAGAAGTTAAATAAATTGCATACTCAAAAGAAAGATTGGTTGTTTGGCTATTTATCTTATGATTTAAAGAATGAAATTGAAGAATTATCATCAAATAATATGGATAATTTTAATACGGATAATTTAACTTTTTTTGTTCCTGAATATGTGATTTTGTTAAATAATGACAAACTAGAAATACAAACCCATCACTCAATAGAAAGCTGTAATGAATTTGTTAAAGCCTTTAATTTTTCAGATTTTACAAACTATAAGCCTCAAGTTAATTTTAGTAGACGAGATGATAAAGAATCTTATTTGAACAAGATCGAAAAAATAAAAAATCACATACAAATAGGGGATATTTATGAGATGAATTATTGTCAGGAGTTTTATGCTTCTGATGTAAAAATTGATGCGGAGTCTGTTTTTTTGGAATTGAATAAAAGAATGCAAACTCCTTTTTCCTCTTTTTTAAAATTAAAGAATCAATATATTTTATCTGCTAGTCCAGAAAGATTTCTAAGAAAAAAAGGAACTCATCTTTTATCCCAACCCATAAAAGGGACAAGAAAAAGAGGAAAAACAAAGTTGGAAGACAGTAGTTTAATGAATGAATTGAAAACATCTCAAAAAGATATTTCAGAAAATGTAATGATTACAGATTTGGTGAGAAATGATTTATCCATTACTGCTAAAAAAGAATCTGTAAAAGTTGAGGAATTATGTAAGGTATATACTTTTAAAAAGGTGCATCAAATGATAACTTCTATCAGTTCCGAAATAGATGCAGGTTTTAATTTTTCAGATGTTTTAAAAGCAGCATTTCCTATGGGCTCAATGACGGGAGCTCCCAAACTTAGAGCAATGGAATTAATTGAGCATTTTGAAGATTTTAAAAGGGGGTTTTTTTCAGGAGCTGTGGGCTATATTACCCCCCAAGCTGATTTTGATTTTAATGTTGTAATTAGAACAATTTTATATAATTTGGCAACTGATTATTTATCCATTGGGGTTGGTGGCGCAATTACTATTAAATCAGATGCTATGCAAGAATATGAGGAGTGTTTAATTAAGGCAAAGCCTCTTTTTGACGTGTTTAATTTTAAAATTGATGATTAAGAGCGTTCAACAATATATAATTAATAAAAAGCTTTTTTCAAAAGATAGTAACTTGCTTTTGGCTATTAGTGGAGGAGCCGATAGCGTATGCTTGTTTTTTGTACTTAAAGAATTGGGATATAATGTTGAGTTAGCCCATTGTAATTTTAATTTAAGAGCAGAAGAATCTGATGAGGATGAGTATTTTGTTAAGGAGTTAGCCAATAAATATGGTGTAAAGTTTCATGTTAATTCTTTTGAGACTCAAAAATATGCTAGTGAGCAAAAGATTTCAATTCAAATGGCGGCTCGCGATCTTAGGTATAAATGGTTTGATGAGTTGTTGGCAGTTAATAATCTTGATTTTGTTATCACTGCACATCATAAAGATGATAATGTAGAAACTTTTTTCATCAATTTAATTAGAGGAACAGGCGTTAATGGACTCTGCGGTATAAAAGCTAAAAATAAAAAGATTATTCGCCCTTTACTCGAAATAAGTAGGCAAGAAATTGAGCGCTATTTAACTAAAAATAAAATAAAATATCGAAATGATAGTAGCAATTCAGAGGTTAAATATCTAAGAAATAAAATCAGGCATCAGTTAATGCCTTTACTCAAAGAAATGAATCCTAACATAGAACAAATAATTACAAATGAGATATTTGTTCTAGATGGAGTAAGTAAGGTTTTTCAAGAGCAAATGACTGCAATAAAAGAGCGATTGCTAGTGCAGAAAGAAGGCATTTATAAACTTAATATTTCTGAATTAATTGAATTGCAGCATTTAGAAGTTATTTTGTTTGAGATTTTAAAACCATTTGGGTTCTCTGAGGTGGATCAAATCATAAAAGCAATCAACTCCCAAAGTGGGAAACAGTTTTTTTCTGGCACTTATCAGCTAATTATTGATAGAGAGCAGATTATTATTTCGGCATTAAAAAATCATCAAGAGGATATAGAGATTCGTGAGATAGAAATTGAAATTAAAAATCCTTTAAGCATGAAATTTGCTGGTTCAATCGATTTCTCTTTGAACAAAAATCCAAATGTTGCCAAATTAGATTTTGATAAATTATCCTTTCCGTTAAAATTAAGAAAATGGCAAAATGGAGATAAATTCAGGCCATTAGGAATGCGTAATTTTAAGAAAGTAAGCGATTTTTTTATAGATGAAAAATACTCTATTCTAGCAAAGCAAAAGCAATGGCTTTTATGCTCAGAGGATGATATTGTATGGATTGTTGGAAATAGAATTGACGATAGGTATAAGATTGAAACGCACACAAAAAAAGTGTACATTGCAGAACTTTTAAAAGAAAACTAAATGTCAGAATTTGATTTTGTAGAAAAACAATATTTGGGTTTAAATAAAATGGCCTTAACAAGAAGGTTGGCATTAGCTGTTTTTTGTTTTATCGCTTATTATTGGAGAGAAAATCACGATAAATCAGGAGAATTATATTTTGCTATTGGAATTGCCATTATTATATTTTCTATAGTACTGTTTTTTGTACTTCATTTTGAGACAAAAGTATTTAATGGGAGTATAATTTTGGATGGCTTATGGACTTCAAGAAAAATAAAGATTGATACCGCAAGTATAGTATCTGCGAAAAAAGTAAATTATAGTAAATATTTAATTAATCGGGCTGTTTATAATTTACACTTTAAAGGCACTATACGATTTTATACTAGAGGTAATGATGCTGTTGAGCTGATTGATAAAGACGGTTTAATTTATTTGGTAGGAAGCCAAAAAGCAGAGGAGTTAAGCAGAGTGATAAACAATAAATTAAAGTAAAATTTGTTAATTAGTTAGTATTTTAAAGTTAATGGGTACTACCCATTTACGCATAAAAATTATTAAAGATAAAAACTAAAGAATTTCATATTTGTACTTCAAAAAATAAAAACATGAAAAGATTATTAGCTCTATTATTTGCATTAACGAGTTTAGTTGTTTCTGCCCAAATTTTTAATCCAGTTGAGTGGGAATTTTCTCAAAAACAACTTTCTGAAAATGAGATAGAGTTGCGGTTTAAAGCGAATATTGAAGATCATTGGCATTTATATTCTCAAAATATTGAGCAGGATGGACCAGTTCCTACAGAATTTACTTTTACAACTAAGGGGGGTTATGAACTTATTGGTGGAGTAACTGAAGGAAAGCCTATTGAAGAATTTGACCCTAATTTTGATATGGTTTTAAAATATTTTGGGAAGGAGGCAATTTTTACACAAAAGATAAAAGTTATATCTTCTAAGGATTTTAAGATTGAAGGAAATGTATACTTCATGGTTTGTGATGAGAAACAATGTTTGCCTCCAGAAGAAGTAAAATTCTCATTTGATATAAAAGCAGCAGCTGATGGTGCTACTAGTTCTTCAGAAGTGCCATTAGATGAAAAAGAAGCGGGAGGAATGTGGTGGCTGTTCTTTATTTCCTTTTTAAGTGGTTTTGCAGCTCTTCTAACTCCTTGTGTATTTCCAATGATTCCTATGACAGTTTCTTTTTTCACTAAGCAAAGCAAAACAAAAGCAAAGGGGATAACAAATGCAATTATTTATGGGCTCTCAATCATTGTTATATATGTTGCTTTGGGGGTTGGAGTGTCATCTATATTTGGGTCAGATGCATTAAACAATATGGCAACTAATGTTTATTTTAATATTGGTTTTTTTCTTCTGTTAATCATTTTTGGGGCTTCATTTTTAGGAGCTTTTGATATAGAATTACCAGCTTCTTGGACTAATAAAAGTGTAGAGGCTGAAGCTAAAGGGGGTTTGCTGGGCATCTTTTTTATGGCCTTTACTTTAGCACTAGTTTCTTTTTCTTGTACAGGCCCAATTGTAGGAACGTTATTGGTTGAGGCCGCTACTGGTGGGTATATGGGCCCTATTATTGGAATGCTAGGTTTTTCATTGGCTATTGCATTGCCATTTGCCTTATTTGCAGCATTTCCAGGATGGCTAAACTCTTTACCGCAATCAGGAGGGTGGTTAAATTCAGTAAAAGTTACATTAGGGTTTTTAGAAATTGCTTTAGCATTTAAATTTCTATCAAATGCTGATTTAGTAATGCAAACACATTTGTTGGAGCGCGAGTTATTTCTTGCAATTTGGATAATGATTTTTGGATTACTTACAATGTATCTTTTAGGATTTTTAAAATTCGCACATGATTCTGATTTAAAACACATTTCAGTTAGCAGGCTGTCAATTGCAATTTTAACTGGAACACTAACTGTGTATATGATCCCAGGATTATGGGGCGCGCCATTAAAAATTATCAATGCATTTCCACCGCCAATGCAATATAGTGAATCCCCATTTGGTGTAGGAAATTCTAATGGAGGAACTTCTTCTACGCCTCATGAAGAGCAGGGCCAGCATTTAGGTCCACAAGGAATTATGGTATTTCATGATTATGAAGAAGGAATGGATTATGCTAAAGAGGTAAATAAAGCAGTAGTTATTGATTTTACAGGATGGGCTTGTGTAAATTGCCGAAAGATGGAAGAACAAGTTTGGTCAAACCCTAATGTGAAAAGCATGCTTGCTAATGATGTGGTATTAATTTCATTATATGTTGATGAGAGAATAGATCTGCCTAAAAATGAACAATATGAAACTACTTTAGCAGGCAAAAAGAAAAAAGTCAAAACAACTGGTGATAAATGGATGGTATTACAAGCCAATACTTATGGGGCTAATTCTCAGCCGTATTATGTATTTTTAAATAATAATGGAGATCAAATGGTAGAACCTGCAAATTATCAAGATTACGGTACAGTTAAGCTATTTACAGATTGGTTAAACAGAGGCCTTAAAGAATTTAATAAGTAAAAGATGCTTGTCAAAATCTATGGTAGTGCAGTTAGTGGTATACATGCTACAACTATTACTATTGAGGTTGATGTGGCACAAGGAATCAAATTCTTTTTAGTTGGATTGCCTGATAATGCAGTTAAAGAATCGGAACAAAGAATTAGTGCTGCACTAAAAAATAATGGGTATCGAATTCCAGGTAAGAAGATTACAATAAACATGGCTCCAGCTGATATTCGCAAAGAAGGATCAGCTTATGATTTGCCTTTGGCAATTGGAATTCTTGCAGCTTCTCAGCAAATTACATCAGATAAAGTAAGTAATTATCTTATTATGGGGGAGCTATCTTTGGATGGTGGCTTACAGCCAATAAAAGGAGCATTACCAATTGCTATTAAAGCTAGAGAAGAAGGATTTAAAGGAATCATATTGCCTAAAAAAAATGCTCGTGAAGCTGCCATTGTGAGCGAATTAGAAGTGCTGGGGGCTGAAAATATTTTGGAAGTTATTCGTTTTTTTGAAGGCACGCAAGAAATTTTACCAACCGTCATTGATACAAGAGCTGAATTTTTAAAAGGGCTTAATAATAATGTTGCAGATTTTGATGATGTAAAAGGACAGGAAAACATTAAAAGAGCATTGGAAATTGCAGCTGCTGGAGGCCATAATGTTATTATGATAGGACCTCCTGGAGCGGGCAAAACCATGCTTGCAAAACGACTTCCAGGAATTCTGCCTCCTTTAACATTAGCGGAAGCATTAGAAACAACAAAAATTCATTCTGTTTCAGGTAAACTTTCAGACAATGATACACTAATGACTTCACGGCCATTTAGATCTCCACACCATACCATTTCGGATGTTGCTTTAGTAGGAGGAGGAACCAATCCTCAGCCAGGAGAAATATCTTTAGCACATAATGGAGTACTATTTTTAGATGAATTACCCGAGTTTAAAAGAACGGTTTTGGAAGTTATGCGTCAGCCATTAGAAGACAGGGTAGTTAGTATTTCAAGAGCAAAATCCACTGTTGATTATCCCGCTAGTTTTATGTTGGTTTCATCTATGAATCCTTGCCCTTGCGGTTATTACAACCATCCTGATAAAGACTGCTTATGCCCTCCTGGAATGGTGCAAAAATACTTGAATAAAATATCTGGACCCCTTTTGGACAGGATTGATTTGCATGTTGAGGTTACTCCCGTGAGTTTTGATGAATTGGCAGCCAAGAAAAAAGGAGAGTGTAGCGCAGCTATTAGAGAAAGAGTAATTAGCGCTAGGATTATACAGGAAGAGAGGTATCAAAAAATTAAAGGAGTACATGCTAACGCTCAAATGAGTACTAAGCAGTTGCAAGAGTTTTGCGGATTAGATGAAAAAAGTCAAAGAATGCTAAAAATAGCAATGGATAAACTCAATTTATCAGCAAGAGCATATGATAGAATATTAAAAGTTTCACGAACTATTGCCGACTTAGAAAAATCAGAAAAAATAACTACTGAACACCTGGCAGAAGCCATTCAATATAGGTCGTTAGATAGAGAGGGCTGGGCATGATAAATTACTTATATTCGCAGCTTAAATTTTAAAAAATATTATGGCAAAAAAGAGTCTTATAACTAAAAAATCAGAAAAATTTTTAGAAGATTATTTGAACAATCCATCACCAACAGGCTTTGAAAGTGAAGGACAAAAAATGTGGTTAAGCTATATCAATCCTTACATTGATACGCACTTTGTAGATACTTACGGTACAGTAGTTGGGGTTATAAATCCTAAGGCAAAATACAAAGTCGTTATTGAAGCTCATGCTGATGAAATATCCTGGTTTGTCCACTATATTACCAAAGAAGGGTTTATTTACCTTAGAAGAAATGGGGGTTCTGATCATCAAATTGCTCCATCAAAAAGAGTAAATATCCATACTAAAAAAGGAATGGTAAAAGCAGTTTTTGGTTGGCCAGCAATCCATACAAGAACTGAAGCAAATGAAAAAGCGCCAAAATTGGACAATATCTTTTTGGACTGCGGAGCTAAGGATAAAGAAGAAGTTGAGCAATTAGGAATTCATGTGGGTTGTGTTGTTACTTATGAAGATCAATTCATGGTGCTTAACCATAAATATTATGTTGGTCGAGCATTAGATAATCGTATTGGAGGTTTTATGATTGCTGAGGTAGCTCGTTTATTGCATGAAAATAAAATCAAACTACCGTTTGGCTTATACATTACTAATTCAGTACAGGAAGAAGTTGGGCTTAGAGGAGCTCAGATGATTGTAGAGCAAATAAAGCCAAATGTGGCAATTGTTACTGATGTTTGTCATGATACTGGAACTCCAATGCTTGATAAAATTAAGCAAGGCGACATCAAATGTGGTGATGGACCTGTTTTGACTTATGGTCCTGCTGTACAAAACAATCTTTTAGAGCTTATTATTAAAGCTGCCGAAAAGAAAAAGATTCCTTTTCAAAGAGCTGCAGCCTCTAGATCCACAGGCACTGATACAGATGCTTTTGCTTATGCAACAGGAGGAGTAGCATCCTCTTTAATTTCTTTGCCGCTTAGATATATGCATACTACAGTTGAGATGGCAAGTAAAGAGGATGTAGAAAATGTAATTCGTTTAATTTACGAATCTTTACAAAAAATTAAAAATAATCACGATTTCAGATATTTGAAATAAAACTGATTAGTTGCGTCTATACCTTGTATATTTGCAACCAATTTAAAAAATAATTATTATGGAAAATTTTGATATTTGGAATGTGTTTTATTTTATAGCCCTATTCATTGTACTAAGAGGTACTTTTTATATGGTAACTCAGACTCAGGCGGTTATTATTGAAAGACTAGGAAAGTTTCATAAAGTGTCCAAAGCAGGTTTGCACTTAAAAATTCCTTTAATTGATAGTATTTCAGGTAATTTAAACTTGAGAGTAAGAGAGCTTCCTGTTGAAGTAGAAACAAAAACAAAAGATGATGTATTTGTAAGAATAGTAGTTTCTGTCCAATTCTTTGTAATTGCTTCTGAAGATGGAATAAAATCTTCTTTTTATGAGTTAAATAATCCCGAGCAACAAATTCAATCTTATGTCTTTGATTCTATTCGTTCAGAAGTACCTTTAATGGAATTAGATGATGTATTTGCTCAGAAAGAAAAGATTGCTATTGCAATTAAGAATGAACTTTCAGAAACTATGAAACGGTTCGGTTTTGATTTTATAAAAGCCCTTGTTACCGATATTGATCCTGACGCAAAAGTAAAGCATTCTATGAATGAAATTAATGCTGCAAAAAGAATGAAAGAAGCAGCAAAAGAAGAAGCGGCAGCAGCTAAAATTAGAGTTGTAGCAGCTGCTGAGGCTGATGCAGAAAGTAAACGATTATCCGGAGAAGGGATAGCTATGCAAAGAATTGCAATAGCAAATGGGTTAAAAGAATCAGTTCAGGAAGTTAAGCAAGCAATGGAATCGGATGTAACAAGCAAAGAAGTAATGAATATGCTATTTCTGACTCAGCATTATGAAACGATTGCAAAACTTGGAGAACATAATTCGAGCACTATTTTTATGCCTTACTCTCCTAACAATGTAGCTGATTTACAATTGCAAATTCAAAGTAGTTTGATTGCTGTAGAAGAATTAAAAAACAAGAAAAATAAAGCTTAAACCGCTTTGTATTTAAAGCAATCAATGGTATGATCGTTTGCCATCTATTGCCTTATATAGTTGTTAATTGTATCCATTTTCTTTTAATCGATACCTTAAGTTATTTCTAATATTGAGCCAGAATAAATTATAATCTGCTGGGTGGTAATTATTCATTCGGTAAAAACTTGCAAAAGGAATTTTAATAGGTTTTATCCAAACCACACTATTTTGAATATATGCTTCTATCGAATTTGGATAATGTATTTTATGATTCCGAAATAGGATTCCTTGATGGTTTTCTTTTTTAGATACCAAGTTATCTGTTTGCCAAGAAATAGGATTTACGCAAGAAATACTATCATTAATAGTCCAATCGCTTGGAAAGTATCCTTCAGCTAATGTACGCCATGAAAGAAAACAGTTCAATTGATTAGAGGAAGTGCAGGCAGGAAAATCCTCATGAGATTGTTTTATTGGCATTCCTGCAAGATAGCTAATAAGTAGTAAATTTTTCATGGTGTCATTTTGTAGAATTATTTCTTTCAATAATCTTTCAGAATGGTTTGTTCCTTGACTGTGTCCAGCAAGAATAAATTTCTTGGATTTATTGTAATTTTTCCAATAGTACAGAAACGCATTTTTCACATCCAAATAAGCAACATCATAAGCTTGATATCCATTTTTTAAATCGGAGTAAGAATGAATGTGCATTTGCCTATAATGTGGGGCATAAATATTTGCAATTCCTAAAAAGACGCTGGCTTGATATTTGATAGCAGAATTTCCAATATTTTCATTTAGCTTCTGATCATGAATATCTCCATTCCATCTATTGCCTTTAAAATAAAGAGTTGGGTGAACAAAAAAAACATCTATTGAAGGATTAAATTTATATAAGCT
>CAMBDW010000023.1 GCA_945865535.1 Chryseobacterium gleum
TAGAGATCAAGCAGTAAGATTTAAAGATGATGCTGCAATCATAAAGGTTATAGATGATGCTATTGATGTTGGTTTGAATACGTTTATGTGCACTACGCATGATAGGATTGCTAATATTTGCGAACATATTAGAAATAATAAAGAGCAATATAGGGACTTTAAAATTTACCCTTGTATGCCTTATGCTCATAAATATGCAAATGCAGTAACTGAGCTGGGTATTTTGGGGACATTAAAACAATATATGCCTGATGATATTTTGGGTGCAATATCAAAGGGTAGTATAGCATTAATAAAAACTGATTTTCTTGCTTTTATGGAAATGTTAGTTGATGCAGAGATGAAAATGTTTAAAGGAATCAACACTCCTGTAATCTTTTTGCAAAATGTACTAGTAGATCTAATACTTGGTTTGGGCATGTATGATGTATTTAAGGCCTATCATGAATATATTTCAAGAAAATATAATGCTGAGGCGGGTTATATTACAATGAATTTGCCGGCACTATTAGATGCTCTTGAAAGTGTGGAGATTGAGAACCCAATAATTTGTTCGTCAATTAATAAAATTGGATTTAGAATGTCGGGTGGTAAGCAAGTGTATGAAGAATGTATCAAAACAAGAAAATTTAGACCTATAGCTATGCAAGTTCTTGCAGCAGGCGCTTTGGGACCTAAGGAAGCATTTGAATATGTTTGTGAACAAAAGAATATAGAGTCTGTTCTTTTCGGGTCTTCAACTAAATCACATATTAAACAAAATAAAGAATTGATTCTAAATTACTCTAAAAGTTGATTGAATTTATAGAGTTTTTTATAGGATTATAAAAGAATGTAGAAATGATATTTAGTTGGTAATATTAAGTTTATTTGGTTGTTAAAGAATATTTTAAGAGTAAATAATAGTAGCTAATTTTACTCACAAATTAATGATAATGAAAAGCAAAGTAGCATTAATAACAGGTATAACAGGACAAGATGGTTCTTACTTGGCCGAATTCCTCATAAAAAAGGGATATAAAGTTCATGGGATAAAAAGAAGAGCGTCTTCTTTTAATACCGATAGAATTGATCACTTGTATCAAGACCCTCATATTGAGAATAGAAATTTGATATTGCATTATGGGGATATGACAGATTCAATGAATTTGACTAAGATTATAAAAGAGGTTCGGCCAGATGAAATTTATAATTTAGCGGCTATGAGTCATGTACAAGTATCATTTGAAATACCTGAATATGTAGCAAATACGGATGGAATAGGTGCTTTAAGAATTTTGGAGGCTATTCGCCTTTTAGGATTAACGGCTAAGACTAAGGTGTATCAGGCATCAACCTCTGAACTATATGGAAAAGTCCAGGAAGTTCCTCAATCAGAAAAAACTCCATTTTACCCAAGAAGCCCTTACGGTGTGGCCAAAATCTATGCCTATTGGATTACAGTAAATTATAGAGAAGCCTACAATATGTTTGCGTGTAATGGTATTCTTTTTAATCACGAATCTCCAGTGAGAGGTGAAACTTTTGTAACCCGTAAAATAACTCGTGCAGCTTCTAAAATTGCTCTTGGCTTACAAGATAAATTGTATTTAGGAAATCTTGATGCTAAAAGAGATTGGGGTAATGCAAAGGATTATGTGCGTATGATGTGGATGATTTTACAAGCTGAAAAAGCTGAGGACTGGGTAATTGCTACTGGAAAAACTACAACTGTTCGTGATTTTGTAAAGATGGCTTTTGCTTATGCAGGAATTGAGCTTGAATTTAAAGGTAAGGGAAAAGATGAAAAAGGAATTGTTTCTTCTTGCTCAAATCCTAAATATCAAGTTAAAATTGGAAAAGAAGTAGTTGCGATTGACCCAAGCTATTTTAGGCCAACTGAAGTAGATTTATTAATTGGTGATGCTACAAAAGCAAATACAAAATTAGGATGGATTCCAGAGTATACTTTAGAGCAATTAATAAATGAAATGATGGAGTCAGATTTAAAGTTGATGACTAAAGATCAATACCTTAAAGATGGTGGCTACACCACAATGAATTTTTTTGAATAAGGTGGAAAAAAAGAGTAAGATTTATATTGCGGGTCATAGAGGGTTGGTTGGCTCAGCAATTGTAAATAATTTAACGTCAAAAGGCTATACAAATCTTATTTTTAAAACTCATGCTGAGTTGGATTTGACAAATCAGCAAGAAGTTGAGAAATTTTTTGCAAAAGAAAAGCCTGAATATGTAATTTTAGCCGCAGCTAAGGTTGGAGGCATAGTTGCGAATAACAGCTATCGTGCTGATTTTATTTATGAGAATCTAATGATTCAGAGTAATGTGATTCATCAATCGTATTTGTCTAGGGTTAAGAAGTTATTATTTTTAGGAAGTACCTGTATTTATCCTAAAAATGCTCCCCAGCCAATGGAGGAAGATAGTTTACTTACTTCAGAATTAGAATACACGAATGAACCTTATGCCATTGCTAAAATTGCAGGGATTAAAATGTGTGAGAGTTATAATTTGCAATATGGGACTAATTTCATTGCTGTTATGCCGACAAATTTATACGGTCCAAATGATAATTTTGATTTAGAAAAATCTCATGTATTACCAGCATTAATTCGCAAAATTCATTTAGGAAAATGTATTGATGATAATAATTGGCGCGCCATTAAATCAGATTTAAATAAAAATCCAATTCAGGGAGTTGATGGAAGTGTATCTAAAAAAGCAATTTTAGAAATATTGTTAAAGTATGGGATTGAAAAAAGCCAAATAGAAATTTGGGGTAGTGGTAAGCCAAGACGAGAGTTTTTGTGGTCAGAAGATATGGCAGATGCTTGTGTATTCTTATTAGAAAAGAGAGATTTTAAAGATACTTTTGATGTAAGTCAATTAGAGATTAAAAATACCCACATCAATATTGGCACAGGAATTGATATATCTATCAGCGAATTGGCCGAGCAGATAAAATATTGTGTTGGCTATAAGGGAGGTTTTAATTTCAACACCTTAAAGCCTGATGGGACAATGAAAAAATTAACTGATGTGGGTAAATTACATCAATTGGGTTGGAAGCATTCTGTTTCTCTTGATAAAGGGGTTAAAAAGATGTATTGTTGGTATCTTGCTACATAAAAGAGTTATCTTCTTTTTCCTACTTTTGCTTTTTAAATGAAAAATAAAATAGCTGTTATTGGTCTTGGTTATGTTGGACTGCCATTAGCTACTGAGTTTGCAAAGCAATACAAAGTGGTTGGTTTTGATATTGATAAGTCAAGAATTAAAGAATTAAAAGAAGGAAAAGATAAAACTGGAGAAATAGATTTAGTAGCACTTAGCAAAGTGTTAAAAGCAAAAAATGGATTGCAATTAACTACAAATCCTAAAGATATAGCAGATTCGAATATTTATATTATTACTGTACCTACTCCAATTAATAAAAAAAAGCAACCTGATTTATCACATCTTTTATCTGCCACAAAAATGGTAGCAAAAGCTCTAAAAAGTGGAGATATGGTAATTTATGAATCCACAGTTTATCCAGGATGTACAGAAGAAGATTGCGTTCCTGTTTTAGAAAAAATAAGCACACTGGTATATAATAAGGATTTCTTTTGTGGATATTCTCCAGAGAGAATTAGCCCTGGGGATAAAGTAAATACACTCACAAAAATAAAAAAAGTAACTTCTGGCTCTAATCCTCAGGCTGCCAAAAAAGTAGATAATTTGTATAAATCTATTATAAAAGCTGGAACTTATTTAGCCCCAAGCATAAAGGTGGCAGAAGCATCAAAGGCGATAGAAAATGCTCAAAGAGATTTAAATATCTCATTTGTAAATGAGTTGGCTTTTATTTTTGATAAAATGAATATTGATACACATGAAGTTCTGGAAGCGGCAAAAACAAAATGGAATTTTCTGCCTTTTTATCCTGGTTTAGTTGGTGGACATTGCATAAGTGTTGACCCTTATTACCTTGCTTTTAAATCGGAAAAGTTAGGCTACAAGCCTTCTGTAATTTTATCTGGCAGAAATGTGAATGACAAAATGGGCAAGTTTGTGGCCTCAAAGGTTTTAAAATTAATGCGATCAAAAGGTATTGCAATTAAAGGAGCGAATGTTTTGATTTTAGGAATTACCTTTAAAGAAAATTGCCCGGATATTCGTAATACTAAAATAGTGGATGTGTGTAATGAGTTCATTTCTTTTGGAGCAAATGTGGATGTATTTGATTCTGTTGCAAACAAAGAGCAGGTGAAGAAGGAATTGCAGATTGATTTAATAAAGAATTATACAGTAAAACAATATTCCGCTATCATTTTAGCAGTTGCTCATACCGATTTTAAAGGTATTGATTTTAAAAAATTGCAGAATAGTAAAACAGTTATTTTTGATGCAAAATCATTTATACCTGCCAATTTTATTGATGGAAGATTATAAAATGCTTATCTTTATCGAAATTTAATTTAAGTTGAAAGGTTATTCTAAATACTTCTGGGTAATACACATTTTAGGAGATATCTTCTTTATAAATCTTGCCTTTATCTTAATGTATGTTTATAAATTTGAGACTATAGACTTCTCAGATAGCTACAGATTCTTACTTCTAATCTATAATGCTGTTTGGATTTTAGTTTCGTTGGCACTACAATTATACGAACTTAGCCAGCTTAAAAGAATAAATAAAATTTTGTTTAATCTTTTTAAAGCATTTGGTTTTAATATTTTGATTCTTGCTGCAGTACTTTTTTCTTTAAAAGCATCAGAATTTTCTCGTGAGCATCTTTTGTATACTTATGCTCTACTTTTTGTATTGATTTTTCTTTGGAGGTATACATCTATTCAATTAATTATTTTCTTTAGAAAATTAGGATATAATTACAGTGCGGTAGTAATTATTGGAGGAGAAAATACTGCGGAGCAATTGTATAATTATTGTAATTCTAATGATGGGTTGGGGATTAAATTAATGGGTATTTTTTCAGATACAGAAATTTCATTTGAATTCAAAGAAGGTGTTAAATCAGGAAGATTAGAAGATTTAGAGCGGTTTGCATTAAAAAATGATATTGATGAGATTTTTTATACCATGCCATTAAATAAAGAAGAAATTAAAGATTTGGTTGATTTCTGTGATAAATACATGATAAGGTTTAAAGTTGTTCCTGACTTTAGAGGATTTCTCTTTAAAAAAGTAAATATTGATTTTTATGATGATGTTCCGGTAATTTCTTTAAGAGAAGAGCCTCTTAGAGATTTTGTTAATCGTTTTGTAAAACGAATATTTGATTTACTTTTCTCCTTTTTAGTTATTTTTTTAGTGCTTAGTTGGCTCTATCCTCTTATTGCTATTTTGATTAAATTATCATCTAAAGGCCCTGTACTCTTCAAGCAGTTAAGATCAGGGGTAAATAATGAAGATTTTTTGTGTTATAAATTCCGATCTATGGCTATAACTGATGATGCTGACTCTTTACAAGCAACTCTAGGTGATTCCAGAATTACTAAAATTGGAACCTTCTTGCGTAAATCATCTTTGGATGAATTTCCTCAATTTTTTAATGTTTTTATTGGTGATATGTCAATAGTTGGCCCAAGACCTCATATGCTATTGCATACAGAAGAATATTCAGAGCTGATAAATAAATATATGGTTAGGCAATTGGTAAAACCAGGAATTACAGGGCTTGCGCAGATTAGAGGCTATAGAGGTGAAACAAAGGAACTTAAGGATATGGAAGGAAGAGTAAAGTTTGATGTTTGGTATATTGAGAACTGGACTTTATCTCTTGATATTAGTATAATCTTACAGACCATTTGGAATGTATTTAAAGGAGATGAAAAGGCTTACTAAAGTTTTTCTCTTGGTTATTTTTCCTTTTTTTGTTTGCGCCCAATCCAATACATTTCGCTCTAATTTAGATAAACGATTTACCAATGTTTTTTCCGATACAATTATAAGAAATGCTGATACAACTCAATATTTGAGTATTAAACCAAGATTGTTAGGAGTAAATTCAGTAAGTAATAAGAATGAAGTTTACAGCACTTATTTGTTAGGATTAAGCCTGGAAGCTAATATTAAAAACAAATTCAAGCTGATTACTTATTATGACTATCTTGATGGGAATTATGATTCTGAGATTAAAAATTATCAAGATTCACTAACTATTTATTATCCTGGTTTTGGACTCGATAATAATAGCTTTCAATTTAACGCTAAGTATTTGGCAAATAAGTTTATTACAGTAGATATTGGACATGGTAAACAATTCATAGGTGATGGTTATCAATCCTTATTATTATCTGATGTAGCAGCCTCTTATCCCTACTTGAAGCTTACTACTGAATTTGGGCCGGTTAAATATTATAATCTGTACACTACATTTCTCAATACTGATATGCCTGATTACGGCCGAAAAAAACATGCTACTATTCATTATTTAGATTTTGCAATCACCAAAAAGATTCATGTGGGTATTTTTGAATCTATTTTGTGGCAATCCAAATCAGAAGAAGTAAATAAAGGATATGAATTGGCATATTTAAATCCAGTAATATTTTACAGGCCAGTAGAATTTTCGAAACAATCTAGTAAAGGCAATGCTTTAATGGGGGCAACTTTTAATGCAAGATTTAAAAATACAATTTTGTATGGACAATTTTTATTAGACGATCTGAATATTTCAAGACAACAAGATGCAGATGACAACTATGAAGGAGGATTTTTTCAGAACAAATACGGCTATCAATTAGGTTTGAAAAGTAAAATTAAAGATCTAAAGTTTTTGCTGGAGTATAATCAAGTGCAGCCCTATACTTATGGGCATAGAACTATTTTGCAAAATTATTCTCATATGAATCAAGCATTAGCTCATCCGCTTGGGGCTAATTTTAAAGAATTGATAAATATTTTGGAAATCAAAAAAGGAAAGTGGACCTTTAAACTAAAAACTATGTTTACTAATGTTGGCTTAGATTCTTTGGGTACTCATTATGGACAAAATATTTTTGTATCAGATTATGAGGCAAGTACAGGAGGACAAAGTTCTTACGGTAATTTTAATGGACAGGGGGTTAGTACAACTATTTTGTCTTTTCAGCCAGAGGTATCCTTTACGCTAAAAGGCTTTGATGTGTTTGGGTCGGTTTATTACAAAGCAAAAAAGTCTGACCTATTAGATCAGACTTCAATATTTTATTCAGTAGGTTTGAGAACTTTTCCATTCTCAACTTTTCAGGATTATTAGAATCCTTCTTCTTCTACATTGTTATAGGCGACAATAAAAGAATTTAAATACCCTTTTTCTTCCATCTTTTTTTGATAGTCAAGAGCCTCATCTAAGTTGTAAAATAATCCAGATAAGTAAGCGGTAGTTTCTTCTGTCATAGGAATTGCAATTACATTTGGTTCATCAAATACACGTGCTGGAGTATCAAAACTGCCAAATGTTCCCAAATTAAGTCTAAAGATATAAGCAACGCCTCCTTTAGCTAATTGCTCTTCCTTACTAAAAGATTGCATTAATTTTAATCTTGCTTTTTTCAGAGCATTCCCAACGTTTTCTGCTTTTTTATCTTCACCTTGTTCTTTATAGATGTAAATTAAATTCTCATAAGCAGGTAAGAATAACTTATCTTGCTTAATTGATTTTTGAAATAAGCTAATAGATTGTTTAAGATTTTCTATAGCAGCAGGAGTTGTCCATTTTCTAGTTCCCTCTTTTTTATTTTCACGAGCTGACTCATAAGCAAATTCGTAATATGCAACAGCCATATTGTAAGTCCACTCTCTTGTACTGTATAATTTTGAGGTTATTGAGGATAAGTATCTTTTAGCCTGGCCTACTCCATTTTTTTCATCAGTTGCTAGACATGCAATTGCCAGGTTTCCTCTTGTGAAATTTAATCCGTCAGTAGTAATTTTCCCAACTTTTAACTTTTTTTCGGCATCTTTTAGAGGTTTTTGGGCTAATTTAGGATCTCTATTTGCTAGAGCTTTTACACCAAAGTTGTAATCGCTAATTCCTTCTTGGATTTGCTTCATTTTTCTATCATCAATTTCATCAATTTTATTGAATTGCAAATGATCATCAGTTTTTACAATTTTAAGATTTGTAATATCTGGTTTTTTGCCCTTAGGAACAAATTCCTTTTGGGTTTTTTCTTTTTTGGCTTTAGTTCCAGAGTTATTTTCAGTAACTTCTTGATTTTTATTAGTTAGCTTGTCTTCTGCAGTATTCATTCTTTCAAGTACTTTATCTGCCTCATCTTCATTGCCAGAATTTCTGTAAATAGCCTCTAGAGTTACATATGCTTGAAAATTAAACTCATCTTTTCTTATTATAGAGCTGAGTAATGAAGCTGCTTCATCTTGATTTCCTACTAAAGAATTTGCTATCGCAATATTATAGGCCCATTTGTTATCATTATATACTTTAGTAGTTAGTAGAATTAAATATTTTTCAGCTTGAGCTAGATCTTCTTTATTGCCAGAATTAGCATATGAAAGAGCCATGTTTGCGTTAATAAAATTCATGGCATCAGGGCTGAGTTTTGCTCTTGAGTATCGCTTCATTGCTGCCTGAAACTCTTTAATTGCAGCAACATATTCTTTGTTTTTCATTAAAGCCACTGCTGCAATATAGTTAGCCTCTGCAAGCTTGGCTTGATCAATTGCTCTCTTTGTAAGATTTTTTTCATACTGCATTATTTTATCTGCATCTGAAATTGGTGTCCAGTCGAAAGCAGTAAGGTCTTCAGTATATGAAGAATCAATTGCAGAAGTTGCAAAAGTATTTATAGTTGGAATAAATGTTATTGCGATTAAAAATAGAAGTCTTTTTATCATTTTTTAGTGTTTGCTTTTCAGAAAGCCAAATTATAAAAAATTATTGAAGTACAATTCTGTAATTCATAATCTGGTTTTTTTGTTCAATTTGTATAAAATAAATTCCTCTTGCAAAAGTAGATAAATCTAATTTTGTTAAACCTCCATTATTGCTATTGTTTTCAACCTTTAAAAGTTGATTTCCTATAAAAGTCATAACGGTAATATTATGACTAGCATTAGCCCCCTCAATTGTTAGCAAGCCATTTGTTGGATTTGGATAGATTTTGATGCTTTGGTTAGGGTTGCTTAATCCACTAATAGTATAGTTTATTGTGCTAGAAGTATCCTCACAATTACCATCCGTTACAACAACATAGTATCCGCCCATTGAGGATGGGTTAAAAATTTCTGATGTTGCTCCAGCAATTGGCGTTCCGCTTGCAGTATACCATTGGTAAGTTACAAAACCACTAGTTGCTACAAGACTAGCTCCATTTATATTGACATTAATTAATAGTGGGCTTGGTTCATTAACAGTAGCAGAATTTATTGCCGAACAACTATTAGAATCAGTTATGGCACAAGTATAGGTTCCGGCTAATAAATTAGTTGCAGTTTGAGTAGTTTGACCATTTGACCATAAATAAGTATAAGGAGCTGTACCTCCACTTGGATTAGCTGTAGCAGTACCATCACTTCCTCCAAAACAGCTAACATTAATAAATGAGGTAGTTGTTGTTAAAAGCGTAGGCTCAGTGATAGCTGTATTCAATAAAGAAGAACATCCCACAGAATCTGTAACTAATACGGTATAAGTCCCAGCTGTTAAAAGAGCGCTTCCAGAACTTCCAGATAATGTATAAACTACAGATCCTAGACTATTTACAACGGTATTAGAATAAGGTAAAACACCTCCACTATTTGTCCATTGCCAATCAGCACTATCTCCATTACAAGCTAGTTGCACGGACGCTATTTCAGTGATTACTATTGCACATCCTGGATCATTAATAGGAGCAATCATAGATTGCTGACAATTTGCACTATCAGTAACATTTAGAGTATAAATTCCTGATGCGAGACCATTAATATCTATTGGTCCTCCAGCATTAGTGTATCCATTTGGACCCGTCCAATCATATATATAAGGAGGAAGACCTCCAATCACTAAAGATGTTACTATTCCATCATTTGCACCAGTAGTAGTTAAATCAGTAGGGGTCAATGTGATGTTAATTTCAGAGGGTTCTGCTATTAAAAACCCAAGACTATCATAACATTGCTCCCAATCTTGATCTATAATATAACAATAGTAACTTCCAGGAGCTAGATTAGTTATTGAATTAGTGATCCCACCATTACTCCAAATGTATTGATAATTACCACTTCCATTTTGTATTGACAAAATACTAGCATTCCCATCATTAGCATTAAAGCAAGTGATATCTGAACTGAATGAGCTGTCCACACTAAAAGTATTACAATTAACAAAGTCTAAGCAGGCGGCAGATGCTGAAGTTAAAATTTGAATGACATTTCCTAAAGTATCTACTTCTTTTGTTAACCAGGTAGCGCAATAATTTCCTTGTGTCCCCGGTGTGAAGTTAACTCTCACAATAACTGGTGGTAATGAAGCGCCTTGACCAATTTCTATTCCAGTAGTATCTGTTATCGGATAACCTAAAGAGCCAACAGCATTTCCGTTTGCGGCAATAGAATAAGGGATATTGGTCCAGTTGCCATTCAGAGGATTCATAAACTTAAGATTAATGTCCCCTTGTGAGATTACACCATTAGTTTTAGAAATAGTAAATTCTGGACGCACATTAATAGCACAGTTACTGGTATTTGTAAAAGTTAGTGTATCGTAAGAAAAATCGGCAGCTGAATACACCGGATTTGGATTAAAACCTGTCATTGTTTGTATTGCACTTGTATTACAAATAAATTCATTAAAAGTTGAACTTGCAGAATGATAAGTGTCTTCTGTATTCAGACCATTTCCATTAGCTGCTATATATGCTCCATAAAAAGTTATAGCTCCTGTTCCTGAGGTTGGTGCTTGCCAATCCATAGACCAGCTTTTATTATTAGTACCTGAGGTACCTGCAGATTTATGTGTTATTGCAGTATTACTATTTACAAGTTTTGTTTGAGTACTATTTGTAACAAAGAAAGTTCCTGTTTTGGCTCCTCCAGCATTTTTTTCGGAAGTGATTTCAAATCCAAATTTATTGATTCCAGTTTGAGCAACTGTTGCAGTAATGGTGTATGTAGTACCTGGAACATACCCCGTTGAAGGAATGTTTGTTGTTATTGTAGCTCCTGTGCCCGATCCTGCATAATGGCATTGAGTGCAGCTAACACCATCTGTTGGAGATCCTGTTTGTCCGCCTATAGATCCCGCAGTATTAGAGGTAGAAGGTTTTGGGTAAAACAATATTGCTAAACAAATTAAAATTGCAAATAGGGATAGTAGTTTTTTCATAATTACTGGTTTTATTTTTTCACAAATATAGGAAATTTACAACATAAGAGTTTACCTCTCTGATTTATTTGGTTTTTTACTATCAGCAACTGATTTAGATACTTACACTAAAGGAGTTTACTTGTTAGAGATTACAACAAATAATGGTGTAGTTAACAAAAAATTAATTTTTCAATAACAAGTAGTTGGTTTTAATAATAAATAAGCCCGGGCAAATGCTCGGGCTTATTATTTTATGTGGGCCTCTCGTGGCATAGTTCGAACTTTTTTTTTAGAGAACTATTTAGTAATTAGATAAATCCGTCTAAAGCGCAATTTTTTACTTTAGATAAATTTTTTTGAAACCCCCTTTCCATTCCTTGTATAAATAAAATTTAAAATAATTGTACAAAATATTTTTTTAATTAGAATAAATATGTATTTTTGCAGAGCTTTTAATTATAAAAGATGTGCAAATTTAAAAATACATACTAATTTTTACAACAATTATGAAAACAAATCAATTACTAAAACAATTTATTAACCCAATTAAAACAACAATTATGAAAAAAAGAATTTATTTATTTATTTCTGCATTAATGACTTCTTGTCTATTATTTGCTACAAATCACACAGTTAATACTCAAGGTATGAGTTTTTCGCCAAATAATTTAACTGTTAATGTCGGAGATTCTGTCACCTTTGTTAATACTGCAGGTAGTCACAATGTAAACGGAACTTTAGCTACATATGCTAATAATCCTGAAGGATTTGAAAATCCTACTGGCGTTTCGACAGGATGGACTTACCAAAAAGTTTTTACAATTCCTGGATTTTACAATTATCAATGTGATCCTCATTTGCCTGGGATGGTGGGCACAATAGTAGTTAATAGTTTGCCTAATTCTATATACGATATAGTTTCAAATTCAACTGATCATACTACATTAAAAGCTGCTATTGATGCCTGTTCATTAAATGGTGTTTTATCTGGTGCAGGAACCCTTACATTATTTGCCCCAACAGATGCTGCATTCAATTTGTTACCAGC
>CAMBDW010000024.1 GCA_945865535.1 Chryseobacterium gleum
AAAGAATTTATTTTTTAGTTAAATGAAGTCAGAATTGGGGCAAACTGCTATTTTTGCAATCCACTTGCCCAGGTGGCGGAATTGGTAGACGCGTTGGTCTCAAACACCAATGGTGCAAACCGTGCCGGTTCGATTCCGGCTCTGGGTACAAAAAAGCCTTCAAGAAATTGAAGGTTTTTTGTATCTTGCGGACCTTTAGAAAATTCGAAATGACCATTGTAAAACAAGAAAAATATGATAGAGCATATCTGAGAATGGCACTAGAATGGGCTCAATTATCTCACTGCAAACGCAAAAAAGTTGGCGCACTTATAGTAAAAAATAAGATGATCATCTCAGATGGATACAATGGCACTCCATCAGGATTTGAAAACTGCTGTGAAGATGAAAATGGAGAAACAAAATGGTATGTGTTACATGCTGAAGCAAATGCCATACTCAAAACTGCTAGCTCATCTCATAATTGTAGTGGAGGGACGCTATACTTAACCATCTCACCCTGTAAGGATTGCAGTAAACTAGTCCATCAAGCAGGAATTAAGCGCCTTGTTTACCTCAACAAATATTCTGATACCTCAGGAGTTGATTTTTTGAAACAAGCAGGAGTAGAAGTAGTAGAATTTGATAAAAATAAGTTGTAAATGAAAAAAATGCAACCCCTAATTTATGCCATACTGATTGTAATAGGGATTCTTATTGGAAGTTTCAGTAATGGTTTAAAAATTTCAGGTGACAGTAAAATAAATAACATTCTGCAAATGATAAACGAACATTATGTAGATAGTGTAGATTACATCAAATTTGAAAATGATGCTATAAATTCTATATTAAGTGGACTTGACCCTCACTCCTCTTTCATATCTATAAATGATGTTCAAGCTGTAGAAGAAGATATGCAAGGAAGTTTTAGCGGAATTGGTGTAGAATTCAATATTATTGAAGATAGTATAGTGGTGATTTCGCCAATATCAGGAGGACCATCAGAAAAACTAGGAATACAATCGGGAGATAGAATAATAAGTGTAGAAAAAGAAGATGTTGCCAGCACAGGCATAAAAAATGAAGAAGTATTCAAACTGCTAAGAGGAGAAAAAGGAAGTATTGTAAATATTACCATAAAAAGAAAAGGCCAAGATAAACTAATCCCTTTTGCAATCGTTCGAGATGATATCTCTTTATATAGTGTGGATGCTGGAATTATGCTAACTAATAACATTGCTTACATAAAGATAAACCGATTTGCTGCCACAACTTATGATGAAATGATGGAAAAAGCAAATGGCTTAAAAGCAAAAGGAATGCAAAAACTCATCCTTGATTTTAGAGGCAATCCAGGAGGATATCTTCATATTGCCAATCAAATATGTGATGAATTCTTAAAAGAAGGGGAGCTCATTGTATTTACTAAGGGAAGAAACAGATCCAAAGTAGAGACTTTTGCCACACAAAATGGCTCATTAGAAAATATAAAAGTGATCGCACTTATTAATGAAGGCTCGGCATCAGCATCAGAGATTGTATCTGGAGCTTTACAAGATAACGATAGAGGCTTGGTTATTGGAAGGCGCTCATTCGGAAAAGGCTTAGTACAGGAGCAAATTGGCTTAAATGATGGCTCAGTAATGCTTTTAACCACACAAAGATATTATACCCCAAGTGGAAGGTGTATCCAAAAAGATTATGGGGAAAATGCCAAAGATTACTACCTAGAACAGTATACTAGAAAAGATACAGTTACACCCACTACCAAAAACTTAAAATACACTACAAAAAAAGGAAGGGTTGTATATGGTGGCGGAGGCATTACTCCTGATATAATTATTGAAAGCGACACTAGTGTAAACTACTTGCAAATTAATGATCTGATGAGTAAGGGTTGGATAAATGAATTCTGTTTTGAGAAAAGCGAACTTTTGAAAAAACAAAATATTAGCAACTATACACAAATAAAAAAAGCTACTATTTATAGTGAATTTATAAAATACTTAAGCCGAAAAGACAGTAAGTTTAAACTTAATTTAGGCGCTAGCGAATTTAAGTATTTAGAAAATTTACTGTTGGCAACTATCTCAAGAGGCTTGTGGGATAATGATACTTACTACAAGATATTAAGCCAAGAAGATGAATACATACAAAGGGCAATAGCTGAATTTTAAAAAAATTAACTGTTGAATAGGCATTAGATTGTTGTAAATTAAGGACAATTGATTTAAAGCCCAACAAAAATAAGTATTATTGTTTTGAGAAACTTGTTAAGATTCATTAAATTAATTAGAGAAGAAATAATTAACTATAGTATAGTATCACGAATTCTTAATTAGAATAAAAAACAGAATTAAGTGATAATAAGAAACTCACAAGTTTTGATAAATTATATACAGGCTTTAAATTAAAAACATGTAAATTTGTAATAATTAAGTTATACTATTATGAACAGAAAAAAAGAATCATTTATTGCGATATATTATCCAATAATACTAGCATTCATTTGCATGATATACTCCATTGGGTTAGGGATGACAGGAGATTTGGCTGGAGCACAATACTCCGCTCACTGGCCAGGAACAATTTTATTGTTTGCTATAGCAATAAGACAAAGAAGAAGATCATGAATACAAGTGTTTTTATTATAGGTTTTATTATATTTTCTCTTTACTTGTTTGGCCTCTTCTATATGATTAACTACTCTCATAAATCTCAAGAAAAAGATTTAGAAGATGATCCTGAATACAAAAAACAGGAATAACTAAATCAAGATCAACACAATAATAAATTTTTTATGTAATAATTATATTACAGATATTCGTCTATAATATTTTAGTTATAAAAAATATTCATAACTATTGCATGTGGTAAAGTAATTACTGAAATTATCATAATTGAAAGCAGTGGAACAGAGTAAGGTATATAATTATACTGTGCAAGTAACAATAATATTGTTGTGAAAAAAATACTTAATAAAGAGTATGGAGCAAGTAAAATAATAAACTCTTTTATATTAAATGCAGGGTTTTCATTTTTAAAAAACATAAATTCATCATTCATTACTTTTAACGAGTGAAGCACAACAAAATACAGAGTAAAACCTATTATAAAAGGAAATAAAAAAAAGGTAATATGAATTAAAAATAAAAGAAACAGCTCAGAAAAAAATCTTTCAATTTTAATCTTATTTATAAGCACAAATATTATCATTAGCAAAATTGTAGAAATATTTGTAAGATAGAATAAGCTTGAAATATTATTGTTTTTATATATATGCTCTAATGATACCGTATCATCAAAGAATAAAGTAATCTTGTTAAGCTCATCTAAATTGTAAAAAATTAGAGTAGACAAAAGTGAAAGTCCCCAAAGAAAGAAAAATAAATTTTTTAAAATGCTTTTAACTTGAATATCTGAAAATTGAGATTCACCGAAATGAAAAGCTGAAATAATCAAGAAAAAAATAAGACTATAAATAGTAGAAAAGTGCCACATTGCAAAAAATGCAACAATTAAACCTAAGTAAACTGTATAGAACCTAAATTGAGATATTTTTCTTTTTTTAAAAAATAAAACATGGTCAATAGCGCCATGAGGTATCCCAACTAGAAGAATAAAGATAGCAGAATAAACAAGCTGATCATTTAGTTCAATATGTTTAAATCCTTGAAACACATTTAACAAAATGTAAATTCCTACTAAATAAATAAAAGAAAAGAGGTTCATGAGGGCTTAAAATACTAGAGCAGGATAATAAATACCCTGCTCTAGTAATTTAGAAAATATAAATAAACTTACTTACTTGATTTAGACTCTGCAATAGCTATACCATAAACAACTAGTCCAAAACCGATTTTATTAATTGCGTCTGCAATGTTGTACCATACATCCACGCTCTTCGGGTCTATAACACTGCTTAACCAGCCACCATCCATACACATGTATCCAACTGGGTAAATTGCCCAACCTACTAGTACAAACCATGCTAAATATCTTACCCCTTTTTTAACTGCTTCTGAATTGCTTTTTTCTGCTAACTGAGCAACTTCTCCAAACCATGCATTATGTAAAATGTATAAATAACCTAAAGTTGATAATACTCCCCAAGTAACAGAGTGCGAAGTAGCTCCTGCTCCACCTGGATTAAATGCTTCACCTATGTAACCACATACTAACATCCATGTTGAGGCAAAAATTAACTTCCACAAAAGTGTCTTTGTAGCTCCAGCTAATCTTGTTAAAAGATAAAACTCCACACACATAAGAGGCACAGTAAGTATCCAATCGACATACCTGAAAAAAGTAGGAGAATCACCTGTAGCAAGATTGTAATCTCTCATATAGTAGTAATGTACAGCTGCAATTCCTGTAATAAGTGCAGATACTAATAATGACATTTTCCACTTTTCATTGACGCTACCTCTTTCTACAAAAAAGAATACAGAAGCCGCCAACATTGCAATATAGCCAATAAAAAATGTGAAAGCCACATAATTATCAGCTGCTATTGGTTGTTGCATAATGTTTAATAACATATTTTTATGTTTTGGTTAATATTGTGCAAAGATAAATGACATAATTGATTTGTCATAACTTTAGCATATATTTTTAAAGTATTAATTTACATTAAACAAAATCCCATTGCTTCAGCATAAAATAGATCGGGTTTTTCGGCATGTAGCCAGTGTCCTGCCCCAGCAATAGTTGCCATGCTAAAATCGGAGAAGTGCTTGTTTATAAGTAACTCATCTGCACTTATAATATAATCAGAATTTCCACCTCTTATAAAATGAGTAGGAATAGCACAAACGCCATTTACAAAAGAGGCGTCTTGTATATTACTTATCTTTTCCAAAAGCACTTCAAGATTAAACCTCCAAGCAAAGTTTTTATACTCATCTCGGTACAAATTCTTCAATAAAAAAAGCCTGATTCCAGCATCTTCTATAAATAAGGAAAGAGCAGCTTCTAACTCACTTCTTTTGGTAAAATCTTTCAAATCCAATCGGGATAATTTTTGTAGTAAATTTTTGTGATAATCAGTACTGTATTTTCTTGGGGCAATATCTGCAACAATTAGTTTTTCTGTTTTCTCAGGATAGGTAAAAGCAAATTTCATGGCTACTTTTCCTCCTAAGGAATGTCCTAAAAGTATCGCTTTTTGAATATTGTGCTGCTCTATATACTCCAAAACATCCCCGCACATTACCTCATAATTAAACTCCTTGGCGTGTGGCGATCTTCCATGATTTCTCAAATCAATGAGATGAACCTTGCAATATTTTGAAAATTGTTTGGCTAAAGTATCCCAATTGTCACCCATCCCAAAAAGCCCATGAATTATTATTAAATCCTGACCTTTATCTCCATGTATTTTTGAAAAAAGTTTCATCTACAAAAGTCTCTTATACATTTGTATGGTATTTTCCAATCCTAAATAAATAGCGTCACTAATAAGCGCATGCCCAATAGATACTTCTGCTAAATTTGGGATTTCTTTTGCGAAAAACTCCAAATTCTCTAAACTCAAATCATGTCCTGCATTTATTCCTAATCCTAATGCGGTTGCCCTTTTTGCAGCCAAAACATAAGCCTCAATTGCTTTTTCTTTATCTTTTGAGTAATTTTTAGCATAAGCTTCTGTATACAATTCTATTCTATCGCTTCCGCAAAGTTTTGCCCCTTCAATCATCTCTATTTTTGGATCTACAAAAATTGAAGTCATAATCCCTTGATCTTTAAAAATACCAATAACTTGCCTCAGATAATCCTCAAATTTGACCGTATCCCAACCCGCACAGGAAGTAAGCACATCAGGTCCATCCGGAACTAAAGTAACTTGCTCTGGACTCACTTCCAACACCATTTTTATAAAATCTTCAGATGGATAGCCTTCAATATTATATTCTGTAGTAATAATGGATTTAATATCAAAAACATCCTTTAAAGTTATATGTCTTTCATCAGGCCTTGGATGAACAGTAATTCCATCTGCACCAAACTTTTGACAATCTCTAGCGGCTTTAACAACATTAGGGATACTTCCTCCCCTAGCATTTCTAAGAGTTGCGATCTTATTAATATTTACGCTTAACTTGGTCATAATTTAATAGCAAAAGTAAAAATAGTATCTTTGCACAATGCAAGCAAACACACTTATTTCATCAAGTATTAAAAGTATTCATCCTGTTGAAGATGGAAATAAAGCTTTGGAGATGATGGATCAATTTAGAATACATCATCTTGCAATTGTAAAAAATAATTTTTACTTAGGAGTAATTTCAGTTAAGGAAATCATGAGCTGGAACTCAGAAGATGACTCTATTGAAGAGCATTTAAATAATCTGGCTGCTCCTTATGTAAAATACAATCAACATTTATTTGATATTATTGAAGTATTAGAAAAAAATAACCTGTCTATTGTGCCTGTTTTAGATGAAAAAAATCACTACCTAGGTGTGATTACAAGTAGAAAGTTACTATACTCCATAGCAAAATCAGCTACCATTCAATCTCCTGGTGGGGTTATTGTTTTAGAAATGCCCGATCATGATTACTCATTAACTGAAATCGCAAGTATTGTTGAAAGCAATAACACCAAAATATTAAGTTCCTATATTATTTCAAAACCTACTTCAACAAATATTGAAGTTACAATAAAACTCAACAAACAAGAAGTCACCGCAATTATCAAAGATTTTGAAAGACACGAGTACAAAGTAAGTGCATCCTACAAAGATGAAGAAGCTAATGGTGATTATTTAGAAAGATACGAATCATTAATGCGATTTTTGAATCCATAAAATGCAGAGAGCATTTCTCATTTTATTACTCTTTTTTGTTTCATTTTTAGGATATTCTCAGGATACAATTACAATTTCAAATATTACAATAACTGGCAATAAAATAACCCAAGCAGAAATTATTCTAAGGGAGCTGGCTTTAAGTGAAAATAGTTTATTTTCTGCAACTGATTTAGAACAGAAAATCAAAGAAAGTGAGCAGAATCTCATCAATCTAAAATTGTTCAATTTTGTTGAAATCAATCATACCCTAAAGGATAGCCAAGTTGAAATAACAATTGATGTGACCGAAAAATGGTACTTCTGGCCCTATCCAGTTTTTGAAATCTCTGAACGCAACTTTAATAGCTGGTGGAATGAATTTAAAGCTTCCGATTACTCTGATTTTTCAAGATTAAATTATGGTTTATATTTAAATTGGAACAATTTTAGAGGAAGAAACGAACTTTTGCAACTTAAAATAAGAAGGGGTTTTAAAGAGCATTATTTATTCTCTTACCAAGTGCCCTACTTTAATAAAGAAAAAACAATTGGAATCAATACCAATCTTCAGCTTTTTAGAAGAAAAAAATCATTTTACAAAACTGAAAATGATACTTTGCTCTACTACACTAATAATGATGAATTCACTACAAAAGATTATGAATTTAACACGGATCTTTTATACAGAAAAGGAGTACATAAAACACATCACTTAAGATTTCACTATTTTCTTTCTGAAGTAGATACCGCAATTACAAATAAAAACTCAAATTATTTATCTAATAGTTCTAATTCTGGATCGTATACCAAATTAAGCTATCAATTTACAAATGAAAAAAGAGATTATGTCGAATATCCTTTGCATGGATATTATTTGCATTTTGAAGGAACTAAATATTTTAAAGGGACAAGTCCAGTTGATCATTTTGAAATTATTGGAAAAGCAGAAAAACATCTTGAATTAAAAGATCGGTTTTTTCTTGGCTCTAGCTTTAAAGGAAAATGGTCTTCTGATGCTTATCAGCCCTATTTTGCCCAAAGAGGATTTGGTTTTGATGACTATGTAAGGGGTTATGAGTATTATGTAGTAGACGGACAAGATTTTTGGCTATCAAAAACCGTTTTAAAGTATGCGCTTATTGAAAAAACAAACTTTGACATCCCTTATGTAAAAATGAAACAATTTAAAAAATCACATTACTCGCTATATTTAGGACTTTTCTCTGATATGGGTTATGTAATTGATAAGCAAACTGATCAAGATAATACGTTATCAAATTCTCTACTTTGGGGTAATGGAATTAGCCTTGATTACGTTACTTACTACGATAAATTACTAAGAATTGAGTTTTCAGTAAACCATTTAGGAGAAAAAGGAGTATTTTTACATTTTTCAAATCCTTTTTGATAAAAATAAATTATGACCATTGCAATTTTTGGAAGTCCTTATCCTGAGCATTTTACAAAATACATTCAGCACCTAGTAAAGAGATTAGAAAGTGAGCATATTAAGATTATTGTTGAAAAAGATTTCAATACATTTTTACAAAAAAGTATTCGTTTCACCACTAAAACTGACATTTTTGATTCTTACGAATCATTAAAAGGAAATGCTGATTTTTTATTAAGTATTGGAGGGGATGGGACTTTACTAAAAGCCGTTACATTCGTAAGAGGATCCAATATCCCCATCATGGGAATTAATACAGGCCGACTTGGCTTTATTTCAAGTATCTCTGCTGATCAAATTGATGATGCAATAAATGATATCCTAAAAGACAATTACAAAATAAGTGAACGATCATTATTGGAATTAAATACTGAGCACAAACTTTTTAAAGACACAAACTTTGCTTTAAATGAAGTTGCTATTTCAAAAAAGGACAGTTCATCCATGATTAGAATTGATGCATATATTGATGATGATTTTTTAAACACTTATTGGGCAGATGGATTGGTCGTATCTACACCAACTGGCTCAACAGGATATTCCTTAAGTTGTGGCGGACCTATTATTATGCCAGGATCTAATAATATTGTTATTACTCCTAATGCGCCTCACAATTTAAATGTTAGGCCAATAGTTATTAATAGTCTTAGTGTTATAAAACTAAAAGTTGAGGACAGAGATCAATTAGCATTAGTTTCACTAGATTCCAGATCTCTAGCTTTTGATAGTGATACAGAACTGATTATAAAAAGTGCTGATTTTAAAATTAGACTCATTCAGCCTCAAAATAATTCTTTTGTATCAACTATTAGAACCAAACTAATGTGGGGGGTAGATAAAAGAAGCTAATATCCCTTAATAAATCTCTAGAATATCTATATTTGCCAATTATTGATAAAATCATGATTATGAAAAGATTTAACTTTAAAATAACAGTACTACTAATTGCTACTCTTGTATTTGGTTTTACTGCAAAAGCCCAACAATTTAAACCTAATACTGAGATTGGACTTTTATTAGGAGCATCATATTATCTTGGAGACTTAAACACTGCTCATTTTAACCAGCCATTAGCTGGAGCAGGATTAATAATTAGGAAAAATATTGACCAGCGCTTTGTTTATAAAGCGGAAATAATGTATCTAAACTTAAAATCTGATGAAAGAGAATCAGAAGATACAATTGCTTACAACAGAGGCTTACATTTCAGATCCCCAGTTTACGAACTTTCTGGGCAATTAGAATTTAATTTCTTGCCCTATCAGCCAGGAAATCCACTTTATACTTGGACTCCTTTTATTTATACTGGTGTATCTCTTTTTAATTTTAATCCACAAGCAGAAGATTCTACTGGACAATGGGTTGATTTACAAGAATTAGGAACTGAAGGACAGGGAACAACAACATTCCCAGATAGAGATAAATACTCTTTAATTCAATTTGCTATAGCTATGGGAGGAGGCGTGAAGATAGCTGTAAATGAATCTTTCAATATAATTTTGGAATACGGAGCTAGAAAAACATTTACCGATTATCTAGATGATGTTAGCACTACTTACCCTGGAGCTGGAGTGTCCGGCATGTCTCCAGAAGTTCAGGCAATGTCAGATCCAACAGGCACTCATCTTAAAGGTGATCAAAGAGGGGATCCAGATAAAAAAGATTGGTATTCATTCGCAGGCATTACACTCTCATTTAAATTAAATAACAACACCAAAGGTTGCTATCCGTAATTCGCAAATCTTAAATGAGTCAAAAAATAGATACCGATAATTTGCCAAAGCATATTGCCATTATTATGGATGGCAATGGAAGATGGGCAAAATCCAAAGGGAAACTTAGGGTTTTTGGGCATAAAAATGGAGTAACCGCAGTAAGAGACACTGTTGAGGCTGCTGCTGAAATTGGAATTCAATTTTTAACTCTTTATGCTTTTTCTACTGAAAATTGGGAGCGCCCAGAATCTGAAGTAAATGCACTGATGACATTATTAGTTACTGCAATTAATATGGAGACTAAAACTTTGATGGAAAATAATATTAAACTCTCTACAATTGGGGATACTAACAGCTTGCCCTCAAAAGCGAAAAAGGAACTGCTTGAAGCAATAAACAAAACAAAAGACAATAATAGAATGACTCTGATTCTTGCTCTTAGTTATAGCGGTAGATGGGATATACTAAATGCTACAAAAAACTTAATCGCTGATGGCATTGATCCTAATGTTATAAACGAGCAAGTTTTTCAGCAATATCTTACCACAAAAAGCGTTCCTGAGCCTGAGTTATTAATCAGAACAAGTGGCGAATACCGAATTAGTAATTTTTTACTTTGGCAAATTGCATATTCAGAATTGTATTTTACAGACACATTGTGGCCTGATTTTAGAAGGATCGATTTAGAAAAAGCAATTTTGGATTATCAAAATAGAGAAAGAAGATTTGGAAAAACAACAGAACAAATACAAAATTAAGATTTTGAAGAACATTGCACTACTAATAATTAGTCTTATAAGCTTTACCATTACAGCTCAAACAAATGATAGTCTGGATTACTCCAATCCAAAAACCTATGAAATTGGCGGAATAATGGTAACTGGAGCTGACAACTTAAATAGTAGTACTCTTATTGCTATTTCCGGATTAGTAATTGGAGAGCCCATTAAAATTCCAGGAGATGAAATCACAAAAGCTATTACCAAACTTTGGGAGCAAGGATTATTTTCAAATGTAGATATTGCTATTGAAAAAATAGTAGACAATACACTATTTTTAACAATCAAACTAAAAGAACATCCTAGGCTTTCAAAATTCAAATTTACAGGTAAAAAAGTAAGTAAAGCTGATATTACAACACTAAAAGAAGAACTTAAACTGATGAGAGGAGAAGTGCTCACTCAAAACCTGATTAATAATAGTATTAACGCGATAAAAAAATATTACATCAATAAAGGTTTTTATAATACAAGCGTAAGCTATGTAACAACTACTGATACAACCACAGCAAATTCTCAAGACCTAATTTTTAATATCACCAAAGCAGAGAAAGTAAAAATAAAAGAGATCATTATAAAAGGGAGAAGTGAAATTATAAATGAAAATAAGACGATCTTAAATAGAAAAGACTCTATTTATGCAGTTAGTGATTACAAGCTCAAAAAGAGCATGAAAGAAACAAAATCTAAAAGTTTTTGGAGGTTTTGGAAAGTCTCAAAATTTATAGACGCTAATTATGAAGAGGATAAAAAAAATGTTATTGCAAAATACAATGAAGTAGGTTATAGAGATGCTCGAATTCA
>CAMBDW010000025.1 GCA_945865535.1 Chryseobacterium gleum
AACTTTTTCATTTCCGAAAACACCTTTTAACTCTACATTTGAGAAAATATTTTTAACAATATCATTCATTTGCTTAGGTGTATACTCCCTTATATGCCAAGGGCTTCTAGTTAAAGACATTAAGCTATTTGGAGTAGTCATTACCAGTTTCCCTCCTGGCTTTAAAACTCTTTTTATTTCACTTAAAAAAAATTCGTCATTTTGAATGTGCTCAATCACCTGAAATGTTACAACAAAATCTAAACTTTCACTATCAATTTCTTTTAAAGGAGGAACCTCTGATTGAATAAAAGTAATATCATTTTCCTCTTTGAACTCTTTTGGAATATGAGGCTCGTACTTATCGATTGCAATAAATTTATCCGCAATAGGAGCTAACTCCATTATTCCATATCCTTCCCCACTACCAATCTCAAGAACTGTTCCTTTAATTATTTTTGCAGCTTCTTTGTAGGCAATTAAATGTCTTTGAAAAACAACATTTTCTGAGGGGTCTCTTCTAGAGCTTCTTTCGGCAGTTTGTAAAATTCCCATTTCTTTTTTTAAGGTTGGCAAATGTATATATTAATCGGATATTTCTACAAGTACTGGACAATGATCAGAATGCTTAGCTTGGGATAAAATGGAGGATCGTTTTAATTTATGTAGCAGACTCTGTGAAATCATATTGTAATCAATACGCCATCCTAAGTTTTTAACTCTTGCATTTACTCTGTAACTCCACCAGCTATAGTTGTGTGGCTCTTTATTTAGCGCTCTGAAAGAGTCAACAAAACCACTAGAAATAAATTTACTCACCCACTCTCTTTCTTCTGGCAAAAAGCCTGAGGTATTTTTATTCGCTATAGGGTTGTGTATATCTATTGCCTCATGACAAATATTATAATCCCCTGATATTATCAAATTAGGAATGGATTTTTTAAGCTCCGAGATATAATCAAAAAACAAATCTAAAAACTCCATTTTAAAGGACTGTCTTAATGGATTGCTTCCAGAAGGGAAATAAACACTCATCACAGAGTAGTCATCAAAATCAGCTCGAATTACTCTTCCTTCAAAATCAATTTTTTCTATACCACAGCCAATTTCAACATGATTTGGCTTTATTTTTGACAAAATAGCCACCCCGCTATATCCTGGTTTTTCTGCTGAATTTAAAAAACAATGATAGCCTAACTTATTAAATGATGCTTCATCAAATTGCTCTGGTTTTGCTTTTATCTCTTGCAAACAAACAATATCAGCTTGTGATGCATCCATCCAAATATCCAATCCTTTGTTTAGTGCTGATCGAATACCATTTACATTGTAGCTAAGTATTTTCATGCTACTCTAAGGAAAATATTTTTGTCCCAAGTAAAAGCCCATCCAAATATATCTCTATTAGATAATCTCCTTTTTTTAATGGATCTCTTCTAGTAAAATCAATACTAATAGGAAGTGATTTATTCTCGTACTGCACCTTTTTTAATACAGAATACTGTTTTCCTCCATCTGCTGTGCTAAATAATTGCTCTGTGCTTGTATTAAGTAAAATAGTTCCATCAGGATTTAAATAGCGAATATAAATATTTTTAAGACCTTGTTCTGCAATCTGATTTTGCTTAATATCAAAAGTAGTTCGAATAGTTACTACCTTAGATGCCTTTTTAGTTTCTACCTCTTTTCCACTATTTCTATAATTTAGGGCTACTATCAAAATATCCCCAATTTCTAATACCGAACCTTTATTTACTTTATCTGTCAGCTCCATATTTTGCTTATTAAGCTTGAAGTTTTTGAAATTGATATTTTTATTTTCTTGTATCACACTGTCTTTCTCAATTGTTAAATACTTATTTATAACAAGCAATGAGTCAATATTAGATAAGTATCTTTTTGCAATCTCTTGCAATACAGCTATCTTTTTTCGAGCTTCAGTTAAATCGTCTTTGGTTCTGATTAAATTTCTTATCTCAGTAATTTGATTCTGAATTATAGAATCTTTATCCTGCAACTGATTATTCAAATCGCCATACTCGTCTAATAATTCATCATGCTCATCAATCAAATCATCCAATTCATCTCTAAGCATATTCTTTTGCTCAATGAACTGAACTTTCAAGTCCATTTGCTCTTTCATTTTATTTTTCCAAAAAAACAATGACCCAATTAATAACAGTACAATAACTCCAAAAAAAAGAATGATCTTTCTGCTAGATTTCTCCAACCAAAGAGCTTTAATTTTATTCATTAGCTGGTTTTTCTTGCTGGTTTTTCTCCTCTACTTTTTCAGGAGCTTTACTTTTTTCATCTACATAATTAAGCCGCAATTCCGAGAGCATTCCATTAAGCACCTTTTCAATATCTGTTCCAATATTTCCTTTAGTTTTATCCTTTAACATTTCCATCAGATCTATTGTCTGGCTTACATATTCTAAATTTCGACTTATTTTTCCTGTTGGATCGGCCATTTTGCCTAAACCTTGGATGGCGGAAGTATGAAACATGTACAACAACTGCATAAATAATTGATCGTTTTTTTTCATAATTTCTATTTGAATACTTTTCGCAAAATCTCTGAAACTCTCGCTTTTGGATTGTTTCTTATGTTTTTTTCTTCATTTGCAATCAAAATAAATAACCCCTCAATTGCCTGATTTGTAACATAATCTTCTAAATCAGTATTCACCTTTGTTGTTAGTGGAATTGCATTATACCTTTCCGATAAAGTACTCCAGTATTTGGTGAGATTTACTTTCTCAATGGAGTTTTTTACAACAGGCTTAAATTTTGCATACAATTCTTTTGAAGTTTGATTTTTTAAGTAGGTTGTAGCCGCATTATCGCCTCCTTTTAGAATGGCCATGGCATCAGTAATGGTCATGTTTTTTACTGCATTAATAAAAATTTCTTTTGCAAAATTTGAGGCATCTTCAGCACCTTCATTCAAAACGTATTCAAATTTATCTACTTGCGATTGCATACCAACCTTTATTAAAGTTGTTTTCATTTTTTCAGCATCTTTTGGAAATAGAATTTTAATTAATGAATTATTATTAAAACCTCCTTCTTGTGATCCATTTGCAGCTGAATTTGTAGCTCCAACAATCAATGCTTCTTTTAGTCCCCTTACCACTTCATCTTTGGATAGAGTTGTAGGATTAATTACTTCTTGGGCCTTAGTTGCTGCATCTTTTAGTTTGTTTAAATTGATTTGAGCACTGATGGTATTTCCCAAAAAAGCAAATGCTACTAATAATATAAATCTCATAAGATATTTTTTTGCTAAAATAAGAATTAACTATAACTTAAACGGATATAGCAAAAAAATCATATATTTGATTTATGCCAATAATCTGTATATAAACGAACTTCTCTTTTACATATCTGATGATAGCACAGTTAAAATTAAATAACTCTTGAATAACTAAAACCTCACTTAATGGGTGAGTCTTTATTATTGGACCTCTCAGTACTAAGGACGAGTACTTGTATTAAAGAAGCGAATTGATATTTTCAATTTGTTTTTTTGTAAGCTTTCCATTCAACCACTCTTTACTAATTTCAGCATTATACTTTTTATAGAAATCTATTGCAGGAGTATTCCAATCTAATACTTGCCATATCATGCCGTTAAGATTCAACTTTTTACATATTTTGATGGTTTCTTCAAATAATTTTGACCCAATACCTTCCCTTCTATATTTTTCTTTAATTACAAAATCTTCTAAGAATAAGAATTTACCTTTCCATGTTGAGTATCTAATCCAATAAAAGGATAGTCCTACGATTTTATTATTTTTTTCTGCAACCAAAAACCAAAACCATGGACGATCGCCAAATCCGTCATTTTCTAAATCTTGTAATGTAATGGTTACTTCTTCTTTTGAATTTTCATAATCAGCTAGTTCTTTAATTAGCTCTAGCACTGATGGCAAGTCTTTTTTAACTCCCTTTCTAATAGTTGTTTTCATAAAGCTAAAATAACAAAAGCTGCTGTGAATTAAAAACAAAAAATCTACTAAAAAGTGAACTTCTTATTTTAAGAGAGCCTCCCGCTCTATAGCTTGAGTATTTTTATTATCGACTTAATAATTTTTTTAGATTTTCTTGATTATGCGCATGTTTTAGAAACTAAGTATAATTTTTCAACTACCTCAAATCCATTATTTTTAAATAATTTAATAGTTGATTCTTTACAGTAGGATTCAATTTGCCAATCACTAAAGTTATTTTTAACAAACTCTTCTCTTTTATGGAATAAAGCTTTGTAGACACCTTTACCTCTATCTTTAGGGTTAGTATAAGCATCAAAATATCTTATAGTTTTATTTGTTCTGAGTTTAAGAGAACATTTCCCCATCACACCATCTTCATAAATTGCTAAGAAAATGATAGTTGATTTATCGACTTCTATAGTTTCTATTTTCATAAATCAAAAATCATAAACAATTAAAAATTATAGATTACTAAAAACATAAATTTACATTAATTGTATGTTAAAATAGTCAACACAAATAATACAAAACCCACTCAAATGAGTGGGTTTTTTGGTGGGCCCAGTTGGGCTTGAACCAACGACCCCTTGATTATGAGTCAAGTGCTCTAACCAGCTGAGCTATGGGCCCTCCTTAAAAAGGATGTGCAAAACTATCAAAATTGTTGTATAATGTGCAACTTTGCAAGATGAAAAATGTCAAAGCTATTATTTTTGATTTAGGAGCTGTTATTCTTAATATAAACTACCAAAATACAATTGATGAGTTTAAAAAATTAGGTGTGAAAAACCCCAAATCTTTTTATTCTAAAAAAACACAAACCCATCTATTCAATCAAATTGAAACTGGGAAAATATCTCAAAAGGAATTTCTTTTACAGCTTCAAAAAGAAACCTCTGATGCAAGTATCCAACAAGTTAAGAATGCCTGGAATGCTATGCTTCTAGATTTACCAGAAGAAAGAATCAAACTTTTAAAAAGTTTAAATCAAAATTATGCTATTTTTCTGCTGAGTAATACCAATGCCCTTCATATCTGTGAATTCAAAAAAAAATTAGGCAATAAGAAGTATACTGAATTTTATAATTTATTTGACAAAGTATACTATTCCCACAAAATAGGTTTTAGAAAACCACAAGCTGAAGCCTTTACAATCATACTCAACCAAAATAAATTAGTAGCACATGAAGTCTTATTTATTGATGATTCCCCTCAGCATATTGAAGTGGCAAAAAAATTAGGAATTAAAACCCATCACCTACAAGACAATGAGGATCTAACTAATTTATTTCCTGACATAGTTCTATAAGAACACCATTAGTATCTTTTGGCTACCGTTAAAACGCTTATTTAATTTTTTCAAAAAAGTAATTTGGGTTCTGTATAATAAGCTTATAATGAGGATTTTTAGAAACCTCTTTAGCTACTTTACAGGATCCCCAACCTAAATAATCAGCAGAATCGTCAAACAAAAGAAAACCCCCAATCTCTAATAGTTTATCTACATTTTCAAAATCGCGTTTTACAAATGGATAGGTATGGTTCCCATCAATAAAAGCAAAACTTATTTTTTCGATAGGTTTTAGAATTGGTTCTCCAATCACACATTCAATTTGCTCTCTTTTTTTTACCTTATCAAAAAAATCATCTGATGTGGTGTGCACTGCTGTAGGCAAATCTTCTTTGGAGAAAAAATTCACATTTTTTTTATACGAATCGAGCACAAACGACTGAATAGACTCCAACTCATAATTGGCTTCTTTTGCATACATGCTATTCTTAGAATCTTCAAAGCTCCAAGTATCTACAGATATCAACTTATTCAATTTATTGTGTTTCCTTTTATAATGTGAAATAACGCATGTTGAAAGACCGCAATAAGCCCCTATTTCTAAAATTGGAGCATCAGATTTCAAGTGCTTTATAGCATAATCAAAACAATACAAATGCCCTTGATCTAACCAACCCGGTACACATGTTTTCACAATGTTTACAAAAGGGTCGTAAATATTTATTGGGCGATGGCGTAAAAAATAAAGTGCTTTAGCTATTAAATCGAATAGTTTATTCATGTAACTTCTAAATTAAGAAGGGCAAATTAACCCATTTAAATAATATTGAGCCCTATTTTCTTGAATTTTCTGGTGAAAAGAAATTAGGAATTAAAACCCATCACCTACAAGAAAATGAGGATCTAACTACTTTATTTCCTGACATAGTTCTATAAGTACTCCATTAGTATCTTTTGGATGTAAAAAACAAATTAGTTTATTATCGGCTCCATTTTTTGGAGCTTCATTCAAAAGACGGATTCCTTCTTTTTTCAATCTTTTCATTTCTTTTTCAATATCATTTACAGCAAAAGAAATATGGTGCATCCCTTCTTTATTGTTACTTAAATATTTTGAAATTGGACTATCGTCATTAGTAGCTGCAACCAACTCTATTTTACTTTCTCCTATTTGAAAAAAAGAAGTGATAACTCCTTCTGAGCTTACTTTTTCTGATTTATAAGAATCTTTTCCGAAAATTTTAGCGAATAGCTTATTTGAGGCCTCAATATCTCCAACAGCAATTCCAATGTGTTCTATCTTTTGCATGATTAATAGCTAAAGAAACCAATATCTCTATCGGTAACCATTGTTAATTCTAAAGCTAATTCCTAATTCATGAGTCCCATAAGTATACGGCATTATTTCACCTGCAAATGTATGGTCATAAGAATAAGAAATATTCATATTTTCAGTCCCAAAACCCATAGATAAAATAGCAGTTCCATTTGTTCTGTAAGTCAACCCACCCCAAGTATTTTCTAAATACAGTACTCTTGTAGTTAGATCAGTCATACTGCTTTGAAAATGCATTTTTCTTATTAAAAATGAAGGCTCTAGTTGCCAATCATTATTAATAATATTAAATCTATAGGCACCCATTCCGTAATAAATTCTTAACTCTGAATTTGGATATGGCGAGCCAGAAACAGCGGTATTAAAAGACGATTCCAACATATTTGACACAGAAAATCCAGTATAAAAATTGCTTCCGTATAAATACACTCCTGAGGAGGCATCTCCCAAAACTTTTTCGTAGGAGCTAGTTGAGAAAGCCGGATCAAAACCAGGTGGTAAATCCTCTTCATTAAAATCTAAATTATGATACATCACTTTTGCCCCTAAACCAAATGATAAATTAACTTTATCATAGTTTAATGGAATATGATAGGCGTAATTTAAATGCAGGTTTGCTTGGGTAGTTGGGTACGCTTTATCAAACATTAAATAACCTCCCATAGCTGAGCGATCATTTAAAGCTCCATGATAACTTATATTTGATGTTAAAGGAGCTCCTTCAAAACCCAACCATTGTTGCCTAGTTTGAATAGTTAAAGGATTGTATGTCTTAGTTCCAGAAACAGCAGGATTAATTACCATATCATTTACATAATACTGAGTAAATAATAGTTCTTGTTGAGCAAAAGTACTTATTGATAAAACCATACTGATTATAAAAAATAGCTGCTTCATTACCTTACTATTGTTAACGTCCCTTTAAAAACATCATCCCCATTTTCTAAATCAATCACATAATAATAGGTTGATGATGGTAAGGGCTGACCATTTATATCATTACCTCCAAAAGCAACCTCTTCTGAATTTATATAATTTCTTCTTCTAAAAACTTGTCTTCCGTTTCTATCATATACCGATACAACAGCCTCCGGATAGACATGGATATTTTCAATCTCCCAAAACTCATGAGTAGCATCATCATTAGGAGAAAACGCCTTGTATATTGTTAAACAAATATTTGGATTAGATTTTACTTCTATACTGTCTTTTATAATACAACCCATATCGTCAATAATTTCTACTGCATAAACGCCAGGGAACAATCCGCTTATTGAAGAAAAAGAATCAATTACTAAAATATCATCTTCTTGAGAAAATAACGCTCCTCCAATTTCCCAATAAAATACAAAAGGAGGCGTTCCTTCCTGAACAAAAACTCTTGCCTCTCCACTATTATCATCTTTACAAATTACTGCTACTGATGACATAAAAGGATTCATTGGATTAACCACCGGTATCCATAAATGTAGAGTGTCTGTACAAAAATTTGCGTCAGTTATAGTTAGTACATATGGAATTGAAGCTATTGATGGAAAATTAATTGCATTAGGGCCAATAGCTCCATTGCTCCAAATACTAGAATATGGAGGCGTGCCTCCCCACAAAGTAGTTGCAACATCTACTGAATCTTGATTGTTACACCTTCCTGTTAAATTAAATTCCCCTGAAATCTTATTTGATTGTACAATATCAATAGAATCAAGAAGCGCACATGCTTGGACGCTATTTGTAATAGTTAAATAGTAAGTCCCAGAATATAAACTACTAAGAGCAGTAGAAGAGGAAGTAAACCCATTTGGGCCTATCCAACTTGGTAAAGAATTAGAATTCGCAATTGTAATATCAATAGATCCATTATTAGAGCCATAACAATTATTATGAGTATAATTATCTAATGTATACTCACATTGGCCAGATACTAAAATACTGCTAAATACGAAAAGTAAAACAATTATTAATTTTCTATTTCTCATCATCTTTTAAAAGAGGGACAAATATATAAAAAAAAGCTTGCTATTGCTAACAAGCTTTTTTTGAGGTATCGAGCGGATTCGAACCGCTGTAGCAGCTTTTGCAGAGCTGAGCCTAGCCACTCGGCCACGATACCTTTAAGGTATGCAAATTTAAGCTATTTTACTATAAGAGAAAATTAAATATTAAATTATTTTCCATTCCAATCTGACATGGCACGATCAATACCATAAGAAGTAAAATCTTGCGCCATTTTAACTGCTATTTCAATTCTTTCATTCATAGTCTTATAATCTTCATCCGTAAAACTACTTAATACATAATCTGCTTGGCGACCTCTAGGGAAATCATTTCCAACCCCAAAGCGCAACCTAGGATAAGCACTATTACCTAAAACTTCTTGAATATCATTTAATCCATTATGCCCTCCATCAGAACCTTTTTTACGCAAACGCAAAACCCCAAATGGCAAAGAAATATCATCAGTGATAACTAGCAGATTTTCTTGATTTATCTTAGCTTGCTGCATCCAATAATGCACAGCTTTACCGCTTAAATTCATAAACGTACTAGGCTTTACTAAAAGAAGCTTACGCCCTTTAAACATAATTTCACAAATAGCAGCATGCCTATCAGTAGAAAAAGAAATGTTGGATAAACTCGCGAGCTTATCCAACACTTTAAATCCTATATTATGCCTTGTATTTTCGTAATCAGCACCAGGGTTTCCTAATCCTATGATTAAGTACTTCATAATTTACTCCGCAGCAGGAGCATCATTAGCAGGAGCATCAGCAACTTCTGTTTTAGCTACTTCTTCCTCTTCTAAAATAGCTGCACGAGCAGTTTTAACTGCAACTACAACAGAATTTGGTGGAGCTAAAAACTCAACCCCCTTAATTGCAATATCTTTAATGCTAATAAACATACCTATAGATAAATGGTCAATATTTATAGTAATTGCTTCAGGTAAATTAGCTACTAACCCTTTAGAAACAATTTTTGGTATTCTAAACATTAAATTACCTCCATTTTTAACTCCAATAGCTACTCCATCTAAAACAACTGGAAGAGATACTGTAATTGGTTTTCCATCAAATACTTCTAAGAAATCAATATGTAAGATTTTATCGGTTACTGGATGAAATTGAATATCTTGCATAATAGCTTTGGTTTTAGAGCCATTAATGTTTAATTCAACTACAAAAGTATTTGGAGTATACACGAGTTTTCTAAAGTCATTTTCATGAGCGTAGAAAGTCACTTGCTTTTCTCCCCCGTAAAGTACACACGGTACATTACCCTGATTTCTTAACGCACGAGTGCTGGTTTTTCCAACATTCTGTCTTTCTTTTACGCTAATTGCTAGTGTTTTCATTATTTATTTAAATTTAGTTAATAATCTTTATTTATTGCTTCTCCAAGTTGAACTAATGGATTCATTAGAAACAACAGCCTTAATAGTCTTTGCAAGTAAAGGAGCAACAGAAATTTCTCTTACTTTTGAGCTATTATGAGTTTTAGGAATAGTATCTGTAATTACTAATTCCGTAATCTTTGATTTATCTAAGCGGCTATAAGCATCTCCTGATAAAACCCCATGAGTACAATATCCTCTTACGCTAGTTGCTCCGCTTTCAATCATTAAATCGGCAGCTTTAGCAAGAGTTCCTGCAGTATCTACCATATCATCAATGATAACTACATCTTTTCCGCTTACATCTCCAAGTACTTTGATCTCGCCAATTTCATTAGCTTTTGATCTTTCTTTATAACAAATTACAACTCCCGAATTTAATAATTTAGCATAAACATATGCCCTTTTACTTCCTCCCATATCAGGAGATGCAATTATTAAATTAGCCAGATTTAAGTTTTGAATATCCTCTACAAAAAGTTCAGATGCATATAAATGATCAACAGGTACCTCAAAAAATCCTTGAATTTGATCGGAATGTAGGTCAATTGTCATGATACGATCAACCCCAGATGCTGAAAGTAAATTTGCAACTAATTTAGCTGCTATAGGCACTCTTGGTTTTCCTTTTTTATCTTGCCTAGCATATCCGAAATAAGGCATTACTGCAGTAATATTAGCGGCAGAAGCTCTTTTTGCGGCATCAATCATAAGCAATAATTCAAATAAATTATCTGATGGAGGCGTAGTGGATTGAATTAAAAACACAACAGCGCCCCTAACTGTTTCATCAAAAGAAGGCTCGAACTCACCATCAGAAAATATTACCATTGATGAGCTATTTAACTCATAACCAAACGCATTAGCAATTTTAGCTGCTAGATGCTTAGTATTGTTTCCTGCAAAAAACTTAACTGGTCTATTCATAATTATTCCTTCTTTTAAAAAGGGCTGCAAATATACACTTTAGCACATAAAAACACTAAAGAATTTATTTTTTAGTTAAATGAAGTCAGAATTGGGGCAAACTGCTATTTTTGCAATCCACTTGCCCAGGTGGCGGAATTGGTAGACGCGTTGGTCTCAAACACCAATGGTGCAAACCGTGCCGGTTCGATTCCGGCTCTGGGTAC
>CAMBDW010000026.1 GCA_945865535.1 Chryseobacterium gleum
AAAGTTAAGATTATGCTGTAAGGCTAACTCTTCACCAATAGTAGTTTTACCTACCCCCATAAAACCAATAATATAAAGCATTTTTGTCAATTTTTTAAGTGCAAAATAACAGTTTTTTTCATGATATAAATAGGATTTTTACAACTAAGAATGGGATATTTAAATTATAAGCTAAAAAAAAAAGATGATTCATTAAAAGTAATATATTTGCAGCCGATTTTTAACGACTTGGTAGCTCAGTTGGTAGAGCACATCACTTTTAATGATGGGGTCCTGGGTTCGAGTCCCAGCCAGGTCACTAAAAATAAGAAAATCCCGCATTAGCGGGATTCTTTTTTTGTATTATTGTTAAAGTACCGCCCAGGTGCTGAAATTGGTAGACAGGCATGATTGAGGGTCATGTGTCCTAAGGATGTACGGGTTCGACTCCCGTTCTGGGCACTTTTGCTTAACAAAGGAAAGTATTGCTTTTATTCTGTCCAAAGATTTCCAATGGAATAGGTTTTTGCTTGTCCACTAATAAGAACTCTTTCCCCTCTGTCTTCACAATATAGTTTTCCCATTCTTTCAGATACTTGTTGGGCATAAAGTTCTTTTTTGTTGAGTCTTTTAGCCCAAAATGGAATTAAAGAACAATGTGCAGAGCCAGTAACAGGGTCTTCTAAAATTGATGCTTGTGGGGTAAAAAATCGTGAAACGAAATCGCAGTTATCTCCAATTGCTGTTACTATAACTCCTCCTGGGTCAATATTTATCTGATCGAATAATTGTCTGTCAATTTTAATGTTTCTGATTTGCGTTTCGTTTTCATAAACCAAAACATAGTCTCTTGATTTCAAAATTTCTTTCGGTTGAATATTTAAAGATTTTGAAATTATTGACGGTAATTTGTCGGCAATAGGCATTCTTGAAGGGAAATCCATTTTATAGTATCCATTTTCAACTTTAATAATTAAGTCACCACTTAGAGTTTCAAAAACAATTTGTTCCTTCTGATAATCAAGTATTGTGGTTAAACAATGGGCTGTTGCAAGAGTTGCGTGTCCACACAAATCCATTTCAATTTCAGGTGTAAACCAACGCAAATGAATTTTTTCTCCTTTATCAACAAAAAATGCTGTTTCTGCAACTGCGTTCTCTTTTGCAATTTTTAACATGATTTCTACTGGTAACCATTTTTCTAGCGGCACTACACATGCAGGATTTCCTCCAAACATAGTGTCTGCAAATGCGTCAATTTGATATACCTTAAGTTTCACAGTGTCTGTTTTCTAAAAATTACTGCTAACGGTTAGGACCGAGAGACTCATTTATCCTCCCACTTTTTTGTAAGTATAACCCTCTTTTGCTAGCAGATCCATTACTTTATCCCTTACATTTCCTTGAATAATTATTTCCCCATTTTTTGCAGTTCCACCTACTCCACATTTAGCTTTTAACATTTTACTCAGAGTATTTAAATCATCAGTACTTCCTACAAAATCTTTAATAATAACTGCAATTTTTCCAGCCCTATGTTTGTCAATACATACTTTTAAGTTTTGCTTTTCTGGTGAAAGTGTTTCTAATTGCTCATTATCATATTCAAACTCAAAATTAGGATTGGTCGAATATATAACACCTTTTAGGTTGTTCTTTTTCTTACTCATTTGGTTTTAGTATTTTTAAAGAGTTCTCTAATAAATTAATAATAACAGGATTGCTAGCTTTATAGGGCTCGCCATCTAAGTGCAATAGGGTATTATTAGTTGTTATCTCCATTTTTTTAGCTTGTATAATCTCAACATGTTTTGATAAATGTACTTTTCCTGTAGCTATTTGTAGTAAGAAAAAAGGCATTTTCCATTTTGGAAATTTTTTTACAATTACAAAATCCAATAACCCATCTTGTATGTCTGCCATAGGAGAGATTTTTACATCATTTCCGTACTGACTAGAATTGGCAAAAGATATCATATATGCGGCTACTTTTTTTTCAATTCCATCATATGTAATATTGTATTCTTGAGCTTTATAATTAAGTTCCTTTACAATAAGTTTCACATAATTGAAAAAACCTCTTTTTTTTAATTTAGCAAAAAGTTGCGAAACATGTGCATCAAAACCAATACCAGCAACATTTACAAATGGGTTGCTATTTGCCGAGCATGAATCTATAGTTTCAATTTTTGCGTTTTTTAGTTGTTTTATAGCTTCTTCAACAGATCGCTTCATACCTATGTGGTAGGCAAAGCCATTTCCAGAACCGCAAGGTATAACTCCAAGAGCTGTATTTGTGTTAATTAAAGATTTTAAACATTCATTTACAGTTCCATCACCACCTACTGCGATTACTGCATTAAAGTTTTCCTTAACGGCATCTTTACTGATTTTACTGGCATCTCCTGATTTTTTGGTATACACAATTTCATAATTATCAAGATGTTTTGCAATGTAATCTTCAACTCCTTTTTGCTTTCCAGTACCTGAAATAGGGTTGATGATAACTTTAATTTTCATTTAATAATTTATTATTTAACATTCTATTATTATAATCCTGTTTTATTGCTTTTAATAGTTGTGTGTCATCATAGTTTAGCTCATTATTCTTTGATGTATTCCAATCAGAAAAAGAACGGTAGACTTCAGCTTTATTAGTAATTATTGAGCTATCAGTAATTAAACGATATTCATTTTGAAGGAAATGAATTGCCCAACTTTTTTCTGAAAACATTGATTTTCCAAAGCCAAAAAATGGTTTATTATAGTTCAGTAATTCTAAAACAGTTGGCATAATATCAATATGCTGAACGATATTTGAATTTATTCCTTGCAAAGAACTATCTCCACTAAATATAATAAGTGGAATGGCATATCTACCAATTCTATTTTTATATTTTGTGTTGTAATTTTCACCAGAAGTATGATCGGCAGTTATTATGAAAATAGTGTTTTTAAACCATTTTTGCTTTTTAGATTTTAGAAAAAAATCTCGCATGGAATAATCAGTATATGATATTGTTTCTCGTATTCCAATTTCCTTCAATTTACCTTTTTTATAAAGTTCTTTAGAATAATTCTGTGGTAAAGTGTAAGGTGGATGTGAACTAAGAGAAAAAAAAGTACTGAAAAAAGGTTCTTTTTTCCCATTAAGTCCATTGGCAAAATATTGCATAAAAGGTCCGTCATAAATACCCCAACTTCCATCAAAATCATCAGCATTATTATATTCTTTCATTCCAAAATAATCAGTAAATCCTGCTTTGTTGCTAAAACTATAAAAGCCCATTGTTCCTTTCATTCCACCATGATAAAAAGAAGTATTGTATCCTTCTTTATTTAAAAGAGATGCCATGCTTTCAAAATTATTTTGGGCGTAACTTGAAGTGATTAAAGGATTGTCCATTAAACTAGGTATTGATGCAGTAATGGCTGGTAATGCTTCAATGGATTTTAGACCGTTAGCGTAAGCATTTGTAAAAACTAAACTATGTTGCATCAAGCTGTCCAAAAATGGGGTATAGCCAATTCCGTTATTGTAAAAACCAACAAATTCTTTAGAGTAACTTTCCATTATTAAAATTACAATATTTTGTTTTGTTATGCCCTGTCTTAAGTCCTTTATATGCAAATGAATAGGAGAGTAGATTTCATTTAATTTTTTAGGCTTAAAATAATTATATGTTTCAAGGGGCTTATCATCTAAGGAATGCAAAATACAAAAAGGCGTATTGAGTATTAATGCAGTATTTTGTGAGCCACTTAGCTCCCCAGCATTTATGGGTTTGATAGGTTTTAACTGCAATCCACCTCTTGCTCCTAGAATAAAGATTCCTCCTCCAATTATGAAGATAAAAATACCGCTTAATATGCTTTTAGCATTTAATGCAATAGTTGTTTTTGGAATATGTTTTATTTTTAGTAGAAACCAAACCTGTATGATAGTAAATAAGGTTATTGGCCAATAATCTTTTATGTATTGAGGGATTATATTTTTTGCATCTTCTCCTAATTGTAGGAGTTGGAAAAAGTCAACAGTACTTCTTTTTTGAGTAAATCGAAAATACTCAATATCTATATTATTAAGTATGATAAATGGAATATTTACAGCATAAAAAAGAATGTTTGTAAATCTTAAAAAGCCATTCTTTTTTCTGAGATTGGTTGGAAATAAAAGCAGTACCAAAAGTGGAATATTGATATAAACTAATGCAGAAATATCAAATCTCCAACCTTCAATAAATTCTATTAGTGTAGCATTATCAAAGCTATTAATAAAACTATCAATATTATTGAGATAAAAATATACTCTACTAGCAGTATAAATCAGTAGCAGAAAAGTTAATCTTTTTAGATAAGTAAAAAGAAAATTCATTTAACAGGAGCAGTTATTATCTTTACAATTATTTTTTCTAGTAAATTTTCGTATTAAATAATAGATTGCTAATAATAAAATAATACCAACAGCATACTCTTGCCAATATTCTTGCCAATTCATCTTTTAAATTTTTAACAAAGTAAAGAAAATATTAAGTAGTTTTGGCATCAAATAAAATCAAAGATGCAATTTAACAGAAAAGGTATAGCAGATGCTGAGCTACTAGGCTTGTATAAAGCTCTTATTAAGCCAAGATTGGTGGAAGAAAAGATGCTTATACTTTTGCGCCAAGGTAAAGTTTCAAAATGGTTTTCTGGTATTGGGCAAGAAGCTATTTCTGTTGGAGTAGCTTTTGCTTTGGATCAAGATGAATATATCTTACCAATGCATAGAAATTTGGGTGTTTTCACAGTTAAAAATGTTCCGTTAAATAGACTATTTTCTCAATTTCAAGGCAAGGCAAATGGATTTACTAAAGGCAGAGATAGATCCTTTCATTTTGGAACAAAAGAGCATTATATTGTGGGTATGATTTCACATTTAGGCCCTCAGCTTGGTGTTGCTGATGGGATTGCTTTAGCAAATAAATTACAGAATAATAAAAAGATTACTGCAGTTTTTACTGGTGATGGTGCTACTAGTGAGGGCGATTTTCATGAGGCACTAAATGTAGCTGCCGTATGGGATTTACCTGTGATTTTTGTAATAGAAAATAATGGATATGGACTTTCAACTCCAAGTTCTGAGCAGTTTCGGTGTAAGCAATTTGCCGATAAAGGAATTGGTTATGGTATGGATGCCTATACTATTGATGGAAATAATATTTTGGAAGTCTATAAAGCGGTAAAAGACATTAAGGAGCAAAATTTAAAAAAATCAAAACCTGTAATTTTAGAGTGTATGACATTCAGAATGAGAGGGCATGAAGAAGCTTCTGGCACAAAATATGTCCCAGATGAGTTGATGGAGCAATGGGAAAAGTTAGATCCTATTGATAATTTTGAAACATTTTTATTAAATGAAAAAGTCCTTACTCAATCAGCTATTGAGGATTTTAAGAAAGAAATAAAATCTGAAATCAATTCCGCCTGGGAAGAGACTGAAAGCGAGCCAAAAATACAATCATCTGCTGAAAAGGAATTAGCTGATATGTATAAAGAATATACGGCTCAAATTATTTCACCATCCCAAAATAAGTCAGAAAAAAGATTGGTTGATGCTGTTTCTGATGGTTTAAGACAATCAATGCAAAAGCATGATAATCTTATTATTATGGGTCAGGATATAGCTGAATATGGAGGTGTATTTAAAATCACTGATGGTTTTGTAAATGAGTTTGGGAAGGAGCGAGTTCGTAACACCCCAATTTGTGAATCTGCTATTGTAAGTGCTGCACTAGGGTTATCAATTAATGGTCAAAAAGCAGTGGTGGAGATGCAATTTGCTGATTTTGTAACTTCTGGTTTTAATCCTATTGTAAATAACCTTGCAAAAACACATTATAGATGGGGGGGGAATGCGGATGTTGTGGTAAGAATGCCAACAGGTGCTGGCGTTGGTGCTGGTCCTTTTCATTCCCAATCTAATGAGGCTTGGTTTACACATACTCCTGGTCTAAAAGTGGTTTATCCTGCTTTTCCTGAAGATGCAAAAGGGCTTTTAAATGCATCAATAAATGACCCAAATCCTGTTATGTTTTTCGAGCACAAAGCTCTTTATAGAAGTTTTAGTGAGCCTGTTTGTGATGATTATTTTACTATTGAAATTGGAAAGGCAAAATTAATCGCTGAAGGCAATGATGTAAGTATTATTTCTTACGGAATGGGGGTGCATTGGGCTTTAGAAGTTCTAAAAAATAATCCAGTAATTTCTGCTGATTTAATTGATTTACGAACATTAGTTCCATTAGATAAAGATGCTATTTTGAACTCAGTGAAGAAAACTGGCAAAGCAATTGTTTTGCATGAGGATTGTATGATGGGTGGTTTTGGAGCTGATATTGCCTCTATTATTTCTGACTCCTGTTTTGAGTATTTAGACGCTCCCGTAAAGCGCTCTGCATCAATTGATACACCAGTTCCTTTTGCAAGAGAATTAGAAGATAAATTTTTAGCCAAATCAAGCTTTGAATCACAACTTAAAGAGTTGTTAGCGTATTAAAATCCTATCATTTTCCTTTATCAGAATCCTATCTAAAAAAAAATCACCATATTTGTGGCTTTTTAAAACAAATAATTTAAGTATTTTTCATGAAAAATCATTTAATTATAAATATAAAATTTGCAATTCTATTACTGTCAATTTTTACTTTATCTTCTTGTATTACAAATCGTGATTTGGAATATATTCGTTCTAATAAAGAGCTGAAAGAGGTTAAAATCAATACCCAAGCTTATAGATTGCAAAAAGGTGATTTATTATCTATTCAGATTAGTACTACTACTGAACAACAACATGATTTTTTTAATAAAGAGAATACTTCAAATTCTCAGTTAATGCTCCAAAATCCGTATTTGTCTGGTTACCTTATTAAAGAAGATGGTAACCTTGATTTGCCTTCTTTTGGCATTGTAAAAGCGGCAGGATTTACTCTTAGAGAGCTTGAAAATATTATTAAGAATATTGCAGTTTCTTACTTTGAAAGTCCAGTGGTTAAAGTAAATATTACAAACTTTGAGCTTACTGTTTTAGGTGAGGTGAACAAACCTGGTACGTTTAAAATTTCTGATCCTGAGGTCAATATACTTTATGCATTGAGTTTGTCTAATGACATAACCCAGTTTGGGAATAGAAGAAAAGTGAAAGTAATCAGAAATGAAGATGAATTAAATAGAGTTTTTTATGTTGATTTAACTAAAAATAGCCTGTTAAATAATGCTGATTTTATGTTGCATCCTCATGATATTATTTATGTAGCGCCACTTAGAAAAAAGTTTTATGCCTTTAATAATATTACCAATATTGTTTCCATTTCACTTTCGGCCGTTACATTATTTTTGTTAATTAATAAAAACTAAATAGTATGGCTAATCAGTTAGATGAGATCGTAGATTTTAAACAGTTTTTCTTTAAGCTACTTCAAAACTGGTTTATTCTTTTAATATGTTTATTACTTGCTTTTCTTATAGCCTTTGCTTATATCCGATATACTACTCAACTTTTTAGTGCGGAAATCTCAATCATAGTTAAAGAAGATAACAGCTTGTTAACTGCAGCTGGTATGTTTGAATCAATGACTCCAAAAACAAAGAGTTTTGAAAACAAGAAGTATCAAATCAAATCGTACCCACTTGTTTATAAAACATTGGAAGAATTAAAGTTTGATATTGGCTATTTTATTGAAGGTAATATAAAAGTTACAGAAGCCTATGAAGCTCCAATTATTGTAAAGTGCACTAATGTAAAAGCACTAAAAGCCAAAAAGATTAAAATTGATATAATTGATGATAATCGTTTTTCTTTAATTGATATTTCCACTAAAAATGAACAAATCAGAAAGTTTAATGAGAAGTTTTTATTTAATGATGTAGAAATTAGTGTAGAATATAATATTAACTACTTTGTTGATGAATCAGATGTGCCTGTAACGATTGTGAAATTTTACGATTTACAAGCTCTAACTCTTTTGTATCAGCAAAAGATTGTAGTTAATCAAGCAGATGTAGAATCTACTGTTTTAGATATATCCATCATAACAGAGAATGAAAAAAAAGGAATTGCGTTTTTAAATACATTAATTGATAATCACATGATCAATGAGATTAAGGACAAGAATTTCGCTTCAAACAATACGGTTACGTTTATTAACAATCAGCTTGCTGATATGAGTGATTCCTTAGCTTTAATTGAACAACAAATACAACAGTATAAGAATAAGAATCAGATAACTGATTTAAGTCTAAAAGCGCAAAGTATCTTTACCAATATTGTCAGTATGGAAACAGAACTTGCAAAAACAAAAACAATAAACAACTATTTTGACTACCTTACTAGTTATTTAGTTAAAGATGAAAATCTTGAAGGCATTTCAGTCCCTACATCATTTGGAGTTAATGATGCAGGTTTAAATTCTTTAATTACTCAGCTTGTTGAAATACAAATAAAAAAGAATATTTTGATTGATGGAGGACAGGTGAATAATCCTGCGATTAATCAGTATAACAGACAAAGCAAACAATTGGCACTTAATCTTCAAGAAGCAATTAATACCAGCAAATCAGCTAATAACTTACTATTAACCGATTATAAAAATAGAATTGCAAAAATGGAGCAATCTTTAGGTGGTATCCCTCAAGTAGAGATGGAACTTTTAAATCAAGAAAGATTACAAGTAATTAGTGAAAATATCTATACTTTCTTACTACAAAAAAGAGCTGAAGCTAAGATAACTTCATCATCAAGCGTATCAGATAGTAAAGTGTTAGAACCTGCTGTTTATTTTCATAAAGACCCAGTTAGTCCTGATAAGCAAAAAAGCTATTTACTAGCTTTATTATTTGGGTTATTAATTCCAATTTTATATTTATTGTTGGAGGAAATAATTAACGATACAATTATGTCAAAAAAGGATTTAGAAAGATTGACTAAAATTCCTATTTTAGGAATTATTGGCAGAAATTACAGTGGAAGTAATCTATTATCTGAACAGAGTCCTAAATCATCAGTATATGAAGGTTTTAGAGCATTACGATCTAATTTGAATTTTTTAAATAATTCAGAAGATAAAAAGGTTTACTTGGTTACTTCATCAGTAAGTGGGGAGGGGAAAACTTATATAGCAGCGAATTTAGCGATAGTATTTGCAAAGTCAGGCAAGAAAACTTTGGTAATTGGTGCAGATTTAAGAAAGCCTAAACTTTTTCTTGCTTTTGGATTAGAGAATATAAAAGGACTCACCACTCATGTATTGTCAGATGCAACATTATCAGAAGTTATTTTGCAAACTGATATTGAGAATTTAGATATTTTGATTGCAGGCCCATTACCTGCAAATCCTTCTGATGCTTTGTTAACAGAAAAGTTTGCAAGTATGATGAAGGAGTTAAAAAAGAGATATGATATTATTGTCTTAGATACACCACCACTTGGACTGGTGGCCGATGCTTTAACATTGATGAATTATTCTGATGTCAACCTTTATGTTACGCGTCAGGAGTATACTAAAAAAGGTCTTTTAACATATGCTAATGATATGTATGAGAAACAACGATTTGGGAATTTACATCTTTTATTTAATGATGTGAAAGAAGGAAGTGGTGCTTATGGCTATGGCTACGGTTATGGCTACGGGTACGGGTACGGCTACGGCTATGGAAACAATTATGGATATACCCAAAAGAGCGACTATTTCGATGATAATGAAAAGATAAACACAAAAGGTTAATGAATTATAAAAGCCCAAAAGTTATTGCTGAGATTGGTTGTAATCATAAAGGAGAAATGAGTATTGCAAAAGAACTCCTCACAATTGCTGCGCAAAGCGGAGTAGAAGTTGCAAAATTTCAGAAAAGAAACAATAAAGAACTTTTAACGCAAGAACAATACAATACTCCTCATCCTAATGCTATAAATTCTTATGGAGCTACTTATGGAGCTCATAGAGAGTTTTTGGAGTTTAATGTCAATGAACATAAAGAATTAAAGAAATTTGCTGAAAGTTTAGGAATAATGTATTCAACTTCTGTTTGGGATACTACTTCTGCAAAGGAAATAGTAAGTTTAAATCCTGTACTAATAAAAGTACCTTCAGCTTGTAATAATCATTTTGAAATGTTAAAAGTTTTAAGAGATGAATATTCTGGTGAAGTTCATATTTCTTTTGGGATGACAACTAAAGATGAAGAAGAAGAAATTGTTTCCTTTTTTGAAGAAAATAATCAAGGAAACAGATTGGTAGTTTATTCTTGTACTTCTGGTTATCCTGTGCCTTTTGAGGATATGTGCATGTTGGAAATTGTTAGGATAAAAAAAAAGTTTGAAAATAGAGTAAAAGCAATTGGTTTCTCAGGTCATCATTTAGGTATAGCGGTTGATATTGCAGCCTATACTCTTGGTGCTGAATGGGTAGAAAGACATTTTACACTTGATAGAACTTGGAAAGGAACAGATCATGCAGCTTCTTTAGAACCAACAGGATTGAAGAAACTTGCACGAGATTTAAAAGCAACACATAAAGCACTTTCTTACAAACAATCAGATATACTTGATATTGAACAAGTTCAAAGAGATAAACTCAAATTCAGAAAATAATGAGTGTAATTGCATTTATTCCAGCAAGAGGAGGTAGTAAATCAATTCCAAAAAAAAA
>CAMBDW010000027.1 GCA_945865535.1 Chryseobacterium gleum
GTTGCTTCAAATTCTACAGTCTTTTTTGTTCCATAAGACAAAAAAAAATAGCTCCAAAAGGAGCTATTAATAGTTTGTATATTTGAGATTATTATTTTGTTAATGCTATAAATGATTCGTTAGTTCTTAAGTTAACAAATTCTAAATCTTTAACAGCTTCAGTTTTATAGGAAGCATTTGCATTAATTGCTTTGGTTAAATTGATAATTGCAGCATCATTATTTGCTGTTCTTGCAGCAGCAATTGCATTTAGGTAATAACATGCAGCAGTTGCTTCATTGCAATTGGCGTTATTTTCTCCATTCATTAATTGGGCTAAAGCCGCATTGTGTGATTTTCCATTTTTGAAAAATCTTGCAGCTTTTGCATACTCGCCCTGTTTGATGTCTAAAATAGCCTGGTTGTTTTCAGATGTATTGGCTTTATCAAATAATTTTTGAGCAGTTGCTAAGTCTCCTTTTCTAGCAGCAATAATACCTTTGTTAGTTAAGATATCTGAATTTGAACCCCCTAATGCTTCCGCTTTTTCTAAGTTAGTCAAGGCCTCACTTAAGTTTTCTTTAGCTAAATACATACAAGCGATATTATTATAGCCTCTCCAATCATTATGTAGTTCAACGACTTTATTATAAATAGTAGTTTGGGTTTTTTCATTACTATTTAAGGTAGCAGCAAATAATAATTCATTGACATTTAATTTTTCTGGCGTTGTGGTTGATAATGCAGCAATTTCTTCATTGGTTTTTTTAGGTTCGTAGGATCTAACTATAATTGTTGCCTTTCTTAATTGAGGTAAAACATTGTTTTCAATGGCATCATAAATTTCTGCTAAATCTCTTATTTGTTGTTCTCTAACATTTACATCAGAAATTGAGTTAACAATATTGTTAATTCTTTTTTTATCTTTTATTTCTGAATTATTGACTACATTTTCAAAACCTTTCCAGTCTTCACCAACTGAGGATTCAGTATATAAGTCTTTATTTTTTGCTCCATCAACTTTTAATGAGTGCAATAAATCCTTGGTGTAATTTACTGTGCTTTTCATTCTCTCGTCAGAGACATCAGTATTTCTGTCTACTATTCCTTCAGGTGAAGCGTAAGAAATGATTTCAATAGAATGTGTTTTATAATCATTTTTAGCAAATGTTTTTAATGCTTTTATACTTTCATTACTTTTTTCAGTTGTTCTAATGTTTGCTTGATTTACTAAAAAGTAGATTGTTGCAGTTTCTTGAAGTATAGTTTCGCTCTGGTAGCCATGATTTTTATTTGCTAAATCTTCAGTATTTTGAACTCTTGTAGAGGTTGCAATTACTCCAGTTCCAATTTTTACTGGACCTAATACTTTTTCTTTGTCTTTTAGTTTTGCAGCAGCTCTTAATTCTAAAGTGGCATTCATCATATCATCAGTATATGAAATGGCATCTTGATATTTAAAACTGCCTCCAGTTGCATAAAAGATTGTCGCTTCACCTCCCGTTGCATCTTCACCTTGAACTGTAATAGTTTTGAAAGCAGTCTCCCCACCATTGTAAACTAAAACAGGTGTAAAGTCAATAGTTGTTTTTTTAGCAAAGTATTTTTCTGGTAAAGTTGCGTCTAATGATAGCACTACTTTACCAGCATGCGTTTGAAGTGTAGCTGGAGTTGTTATAAAATTTACTGTTTTGTACTTATTAGCCATTTTTTCTAGTCCGCAACCACTCATTATAGCTACTGCTACTAAGATGTAAAAAATGTTTGACATTAGTTTTGTGTTTTATTAGATTGATAATTGTCGCAAATGTAAAAAAATAATATATTTCTTGGCTGTTATAACGCTACTTTATTAAAATTAATTGTTTGTAGTGTTGATATCATAAAAATATTTAATACATTTACAAACTTATAATTACAATAAATGAAAAGACATATTTTTTTGAGTATCCTATTTGCTATGACTTTTGTAGTAGAAACAAAAGCACAAGACAATACAATTTCTAGTGAAATTAATAAAACTTCAAAAACTACTGAAGGCAAACTTAATATTGATTGCAAAGATTGTTCGCTTTCACTTAGCTATGGAGTAATCCAATTTCATGGCGATATAAGCGAAAATAATGATTGGAATAGTGGATTATCAATTCAGTTCAATATACCAATAGCAAAGCAGAATTTTATGCAGAATTTTACACTTCAAACAGAATTTATTACAGGAAATATATCTGCCCAAAATTCAAAGCCAGTCGTTATTAATGGCAGTCAAGGTAGGGCAGGAAACTATGATGGTGAGAAATTCAATATGGAATTCATGGAATTTGATATCAATCTTTTAATCGACTTGTCCAAATTGGTTGATGAACATATTAAGAAAAAAACGATTGGTAAAACTGAGCTTAATCCGCAAGTTAATAATCAAAAATTTGATTTTTTTTGTAAAGCTGGGGTTGGGCTAAACATGTTCAGATCTTTAAGACAGGAATTAAATACAGAACCAGAACAGTTTATAAATAGTTATGGATATGAGTGGCTCTGGCAAAATGATTTTGAAAATGCGGGCACTCAAAAGTCTGATTATGTAAGTGAAGGAGTTTTTGTATTGGGAATTATCACCAATTATAAAGTATCAGAACAATTGGATGTCAATTTCTCAGCAACTAGTAGATTTGGAAATACTGATAAATGGGATGCAAAACTTAGTGATAATAATGATATTTTTATGTTTTATTCTTTAGGAACTACTTTTAAGCTTAGTAAGAATTAGATTCTTTTATTTTTCTCCACAGTTCCCAGATAACAATTCCGGTAGTTACAGAGATATTTAAGGAATGTTTGGTCCCGAATTGAGGGATTTCCATAACTTCATCACAAATACTTATTACATCCTCAGAAACACCATCTACTTCATTTCCCATAATGATTGCAATTGGTTTGTTGGGTAAAGTGAAATCATTTAGTTTTGAGGATTTTTCAGCTTGCTCAATACCCATAATGTGGTAGCCGTTTTTTTTCAATTTTGATACGGCATCAAAAGTATTTTTCTCAAATTGCCAATTCACAGAATCAGTTGCTCCAAGAGCCACTTTTCTTATTTCTTTATTAGGTGGAGTTGTAGTAATACCACATAAAATGATGTTTTCAATCAAAAAAGCATCAGCAGTTCGAAATACCGAACCGACATTTAATGCGCTTCTTACATTGTCAAGCACAATAGTAATGGGTGTTTTTTTAGCGACTTTAAACTCCTTTATCGTTATTCTTTGTAAATCTTTGTTTTTTAACTTTTTCATCACTTATATTTGTTGCAAAATTAAAGAATAAATTTTTGTTAGCTAAGAAGAAAAAAGAAATCAAGCTTACTCCATTGATGGGGCAGTATAATGGTATAAAAGCAAAGCATCCGGGGGCTTTGTTATTGTTTAGGGTAGGCGATTTTTACGAAACATTTGGTGAAGACGCTATAAAAGCATCAAAAGTATTAGGGATAGTACTTACTGCTCGAAATAATGGAGATTCAAAAATTGAGCTAGCTGGTTTTCCTTACCATTCTTTGGATACTTATCTGCCAAAATTGGTAAGGGCAGGAGAAAGAGTAGCAATTTGCGATCAACTTGAAGATCCAAAACTGGCAAAGGGCATTGTAAAAAGGGGAGTGACCGAGCTTGTTACTCCTGGAGTTTCTTATAATGAACTCACACTTGAAACTAAAAAAAATAATTTTTTAGGAGCAGTTTATTATGGCAAGAGTAATGTGGGAGTTTCTTTTTTAGATATTTCAACTGGCGAGTTTTTAGTTGCAGAAGGAACTACTAATTATATAGACAAACTTTTACAAAGCTTAAGCCCAACAGAAGTAATTTATCAGAAAAATAAAAGAAGAAAATTTGAAGAAGATTTTGGAAGTTCGTTCTATAGTTTTTCTCTTGATGATTGGGCTTTTACTAGTGATTATGCTAATGAATTGCTAAACAAACAATTTGATACAAAATCATTAAAAGGATTTGGTATCTCAGATTTAGCTGAGGGGATTATTGCCTCAGGAGTTGCTTTGCATTACCTTAATGAAACTCAGCACCATCAAACCCAACACATATTAGGTATTAGAAGAATTGAACAGGAAAAATATGTGTGGATGGATAGATTTACTAGTAGAAATTTAGAGTTGTTTTATTCCCCAAATGAAGGAGCAATAACTTTAATAGATGTACTTGATGAGACCAAATCGGCAATGGGAGGAAGGATGCTAAGAAGATGGTTGGCACTTCCTTTAAAAGACGAAAAACAAATTTCTAAAAGACATCAAATGGTGGAAGAGATGGTTGCCAGTAATGAAATTTCACAAACGCTTTCTAATGAAATAAGCAATATTGGCGACCTTGAAAGATTAATATCAAAAGTTGCAACTTTAAGAATAAATCCAAGGGAATGTGGCAGATTGAAGGAAGCTTTAACTGCACTAAAACCTATAAAAGAAGTTTGTGAAAAATCAGCAGTGAAGCCACTTAAAGATATTGCAATCAGAATTGATATTTGTGATGATATACGAACAAAGATTGAAAACGAAATAAGCGAGAATCCTCCTATGCTATTGCACAAAGGCAATGTGATAAAACAAGGAGTAAATTCTGAGTTAGATGAGCTTAGGTTAATCCAAAATTCAGGAAAAGAATTTTTGGATAAAATGCTTGATCGAGAAATTGCAAAAACAGGAATTTCATCTTTAAAAATATCATTTAACAATGTATTTGGTTATTATTTAGAAGTAAGAAATAGGTTTAAGGATCAAGTGCCAGAGGATTGGATAAGAAAACAAACCTTGGTTGGAGCGGAAAGGTATATTACTGAAGAATTGAAAGAGTATGAAAGCAAAATTCTAAGTGCGGAGGATAAAATAGCTGCTATTGAAAACAAGCTTTACAATGAATTAGTACAAAGTATATCGGCACATATTAAGCCCATACAATTAGATGCTTATTTGGTGTCTCAGCTAGATTGCTTGCTTAGTTTTTCAGCTATAGCCAAAAGGCATAATTATGTTAAGCCAACTGTAAATACCAGCTCCTCTTTAGTGATAAAACAAGGAAGGCATCCGGTAATTGAGCGCCAATTAGCAATGGGAGAACCCTACATTCCTAATGATGTTTTTTTAGATAGAGAAAAGCAACAAATAATGATGATAACCGGACCCAATATGTCGGGGAAATCGGCATTATTAAGGCAGACGGCATTGATAGTGCTTATGGCTCAAATAGGAAGTTTTGTACCGGCTCAATCTGCAGAGATAGGGCTTGTAGATAAGATATTCACTAGAGTCGGAGCTTCTGATAATATATCAATGGGAGAATCTACTTTTATGGTAGAGATGAACGAGACGGCAAGTATTTTGAACAATTTATCAGAAAATAGTTTGATATTATTAGATGAGATAGGAAGGGGCACAAGTACTTATGATGGAGTGTCGATTGCTTGGGCGATAGCTGAATATTTACACCAACATCCTTCAAAAGCCAAAACATTATTTGCCACTCATTATCATGAGCTTAATGAAATGACTCAGCAGTTTTCTAGAATTAAAAATTACAATGTATCAGTAAAGGAAAGCGGAAAGAATATAATTTTTATTCGCACATTAAAAGAAGGAGGAAGTGAGCATAGCTTTGGGATTCATGTTGCTAAAATGGCTGGAATACCTAGCGAAATTGTTACAAATGCCTCCAAAATATTAAAACAACTTGAAGCTCTTAGAGGAAACAAAAGTAACGCTAAGCTGATAAGCCAAGAAAATGATAAGCAATTGAGTTTCTTTCAATTGGAAGATCCAATATTGGAGCAGATAAGAGATGATATAAATAATCTGGATATCAATAGATTAACCCCATTGGAGGCATTGATGAAGCTCAATGAGATTAAAAAATTATTAGGAAAGTAGCTTTTGATTTTGTGGTATTGATTATTTCTTTAAATTTGCTCCCCTTATTGCGAGTGTAGCTCAGGGGTAGAGCATTACCTTGCCAAGGTGAGGGTCGTGAGTTCGAATCTCATCACTCGCTCAACACTGTTCATTAAAAAACCCTGCCTGGGTGGTGGAATTGGTAGACACGTTGGACTTAAAATCCAATGAACATTATGTTCGTACGGGTTCAAGTCCCGTCTCGGGTACGTAGCGGGAGGTTATCGAAAGATAGTCTCCCGTTTTTGTTTTCTGAACTTTCTAATGTATTGATACTATGATATATAAGTTCTATTCCTTTATTAAGTATTGGAGTTCGATATTTCTCCCCATTAAAAACTAGTTTTTCTTTAAATATCGAACTTATTAGTTTTTGCTTTGTGTTTATAGTTGATTTTTCAAAGAATGTGCCAATATTTTTAATAACGTGTAAACCAAATTTAATAAACTCCATTGAATCTTTTTCGTAAGTATTTAATTGTGATTTCTCAGATTCTAATTTTTTAATTTCGCTTGACAACTCATCTTCTTTAGTTTTGTAAATCTCATTTTCAATTACACCATCTAAGCATTTATCTAAAAGCACTTTTCTTCTTTCTCTTAATTCCTTTATTTTTTTATCTTTTGACGCAATGATGGATTTATTGGTTGATTCTGAGTTGTCAAATTTATCTTTCATAATATGTTCAAATAATTCACATACTTCATCTTTAGGCTTTATTTCATTTAAAAAGTTTTTGATTTCTTCGTGTGCTAATCCTACCTTATACCTTTCATTGCATCCTTTTCTTTGATTACAGTGATAATAATAGTGTTTCTTGCCAGTCTTACTTTTTGACCCACTTCCAGTTAGGTTACCACCACACTGTTTACATTCTAAGTATCCTCTTAGTGGCAGAATGTTATTTTGTTTTACTGGTTTGTGTTTAATTCTTTTTCTGTTGCCAAGTGCATATTGCACTTTTTCAAAAACATCAATACTTACAAGTGGTTTGTGTAAGGCATCAACTATCTGTTCAGTCTCATTTTTTAATGCTTTTACTCTTATTCTTCCAGAATACACTATCTGATTTAATATTCTACTTAGTCCACTTTTTGATAAATTTAGAGACTTATATTTTGGTTGTGTTCTAATTTCATTTTGTGAATATATACCAAGGGAAAAATCAGTAAATAATTCAGTAATTAAACTAGCAATTTTTGGGTCAGGTTTCATTAAAACCTTTCCAAGCTCATCTTTTCCTTTTTTATAACCTTTTGGTTGGCTATGCACCCATCTTCCATCTTTTAAGTTTCTTCTTGTTCCTTCTATTGTTCTTTCACCTCTTAATCTATTATCCGTTTCAGGTATTCCTAAATTAATGAGTAGCATCATTAATTGATTTGGGTCACTATGGTTTATCCATTGAGTAGTTGAATTTATTTCAATATTCAAATTTTTGAATGTGTTTATCATATTAAGTCCTTCTCGAGAATCTCTTGAAAACCTATCCCACCTATTAATTAATAGGTAATCAATTTTTGTTTTGTGTTTAACTGCAAATTCAAGTAATTTGTTAAATTCAGGTCTATTAAAATTCTTAGCAGAGTAATCTTCTTCAAAGTCTTTTAGAATAACAATTTCATTTTTATTACAATATTCTATTAGTTGCTCATTTTGTGATGAAAGACTGCTGCCTGTATCTTTTTGCTCAGTTGTGCTTACTCTTCTATATAGAATTGCACTCTTTCCCGCTAAGTGTTTCATTGTTTGTTGGTTTTTCCAAATAAATTACCTCAGCTAACTTATATAAAGTATCTCTGATTTCGCTTATTTGTTCTGTTGTGTATTTCTGTCCGTTTTTGTTTAAAATTCTTTTACATTCATCTATCGATAACATTAGGTTTTAAAATGCATATAGTTTTTGGGTTATTCCCACTGACCATACATCTTCCCAATTTTAGGAGTTATTCCTTTTTTATTTTTTTTTGTTTAATTATTTGATAAGTAGATTTACCTGCAGTCATATTTTCTATAAGTTTACCATATTCTACCATATTCTTTATAGCTCTTGCTTCCTTTCCATCCTTTGTAAAAAACACCTCATCAATCAAATAGTATTTGTCATTAGTTTTTATTGTTACGGACTGTATATTATTTTTTGAAAGTGATTCCTCTATCTGAGTGAAAAGAGGATTGTCACTTGTTTTAATTGAGTTTAAATAATCAGCTTTTACGTTCTTCTTAGTTAATAGCTTATTCAAAAGCCTATTAATGTCAATTGAAATAAAGTCTTCTGTGATAAAGTCGAATTGATTTAAAACATCTATCTCAATTTGTCTTGCTATTTCCGCTTTTCCTGATTCAAAAACAATAAATTTTATGGGTATAGTTGAGGTAATAGCAACGAGCATATAAAAATCAAGCAACGGACATTTTGATTTATTATCCTTGATATTATAAAAATCAATTTGCTCTTTAACTTGTTTTATTCGTTTTAAATCTAAACCAAATTTTCGAAGCTTTATAACAATCTGTATCCATACAATCTCAGAGAAGCTAAACTTCTTCCAACCTTTATTATTAGTTCTATCATCTGTAATGATACCTTCTTGATACCAATGATTTAATACTCTGGATGATAATTGCTCATCTCCAATAGTATATGTTTGTTGATTAATTTGCTCAATTATTTTCAAATCAGAATTTAAGAATCCTACAAAAAAGTTTATATCAAACCAATCAGTTGCAGGGAATGTATTCTTTCTATCAGTAATAAAATTGCCTTCAATCATTTAATTAAAATTTACATTATGTAATATCTACAAACATACGAAAAAAATATTAAAATATTACATTAATGTAATATTTTGTTAAAAACTTTCTACTACAAATTTAGTAATCAAGAAATCTTTTTTTGAAAATATAAGCTAAGTTTAGGACTTTAAAACAATAGATAAATAATGAAAAAACTATAATACCCCCTCCCATTGCTAATTAAGGGGTTTTTTGTTTGTTTTGGGGGTCAATGATGTTTTGTAAAAATTCTTTTTAAGATTAAAATTACCCCTCCCTCATTTATTCTGTTTTACTCTATAACTACTTTTTTCTCTACTGTTCCATCATCATAGATGTAAAAAAGAGGAGTGTTTCTTCTGTATGGTGTTTCTTTCCCTAACACATCAGTAATCTTTACTAAGTTACTTTTATTACTAGTTATATCAGATATTCCTGTTGTAGTAACTGTTAGATTAAGATTTACAATACTATCGCATCCTACTGAATTAGTTAAAGTCACTGAGTAATCTCCTGATACATTAAGAGGCATCCCATTCCATACAATACTTGCAGTAACAGATAATGTATCATATGAAGATGTATTCTCGTCAATCATTAAGTAGGTATGTACAACACTATCACATCCATTAGAAGTGTTTAATGTATCCATATAAACCCCTGCTGTGTCATAAATATTATTTCCAACTGCAATGCTATCTCCATCACATATTAAGTACGTTTGATACCATATTGTAGGGGAAGCAATGCTAATATTTGTATATACAATACTATCACAACCATTTACTGTAGTTAAAGTGTCAATGTAGTTTCCTATTGTATCATAAACGCTAGTTCCTACCATTACACTATCTCCATAGCATATTGCTGTTCCCCATTTCACATCCATTTTTGAGATTAAATTAACATACCAAA
>CAMBDW010000028.1 GCA_945865535.1 Chryseobacterium gleum
ACGATAAGGATAGTTGATGTTTATGGTAAGCTAGTTGAGAGCTATGAGCTAGCAGATACTGATAAATACATCATTAAAAGAACCAACAAAGCCAGTGGAATCTATTTTATGGAAATTGAGATAAACAAAGAATATTTAAACAATATTAAGCTGGTGATTGAGTAGATTTAAGGATTTTAATATTTCAAAAAGGCACTAATTTTTAGTGCCTTTTTTTATTGACTATATTATTCGTCTTGAAAATCATCATCCTAATCACAATTTGTTAGAATAAAAATAAGATAAAAAGTAGAGTTAAAAAAAATAGTGTCTTTTTTTCATTTTGTAGAATAAATTACTAAATTTGCCGCCCATTTAAGTGAAGATATAATATGCCAACAATACAACAATTAGTAAGAAAGGGTAGGACTGCTATTGTAAAAAAGAGCAAGTCATTAGCTTTAAAAAGCTGCCCTCAAAGAAGAGGAGTTTGTACGAGAGTTTACACAACTACTCCTAAAAAACCAAACTCAGCTTTAAGAAAAGTTGCTAGGGTAAGATTAACAAATGGGAATGAGGTGAATGCATATATTGGAGGTGAAGGGCACAATCTTCAAGAATACTCGGTAGTATTAGTAAGAGGAGGTAGAGTAAAAGATTTACCAGGAGTAAGATACCATATTGTTAGAGGGGCATTAGATACTTCTGGGGTGAATGAAAGAACTCAAAGAAGATCAAAGTATGGAGCTAAAAGGCCTAAGAAGAAATAATATAGAATAAAGAATGAGAAAGACAAGTGCCAAGAAGAAAATTTTATTACCAGATCCAAGATTTGGCAATACTAATGTTACAAGGTTTGTAAATAATTTAATGTTTGATGGTAAAAAAACTACTGCATTTAAAGTATTTTATACGGCATTAGATAATATAGCTTCAAAAATTAAAGAGGAAGAAGCATTAGTTGTTTTTGAGAAAGCATTAGAGAATGTGATGCCTCATGTTGAAGTAAGGTCAAAAAGAATTGGAGGAGCTACTTTTCAAATCCCTCATCCTGTAAGAGAGGATAGAAGAATTTCTTTAGGTATGAAGTGGATGATTGCTGCTGCAAGAAAAAGAAATGAAAAGACAATGGATGCAAAATTATCAGCTGAGCTTATGGCTGCTTATAAAGAAGAAGGTACTGCCTATAAGAAAAAGCAAGATACTCATAGAATGGCTGAAGCAAATAAAGCTTTCTCTCATTTTAAATTTTAAATTATAATGGCAAGAGACTTAAAATTTACTAGAAATATTGGTATTGCAGCACATATTGATGCTGGAAAAACTACAACTACTGAGCGTATTTTGTTTTATGGAGGTGTCAATCACAAGATTGGAGAGGTTCATGATGGTGCCGCAACAATGGATTGGATGGAGCAAGAACAAGAAAGAGGTATTACTATTACTTCAGCTGCTACAACATTAGATTGGGATTATAGAGGTCAAAAATACCATGTAAATATTATTGACACTCCAGGTCACGTTGATTTTACTGTAGAAGTAAATAGATCTCTTAGAGTTTTAGATGGTTTAGTATTTTTATTTTCTGCTGTTGATGGTGTTGAGCCTCAATCAGAAACTAACTGGAGATTGGCAAATAATTACAATGTTCCAAGAATAGGCTTTGTAAATAAAATGGACCGTCAAGGAGCTAACTTCTTAAAAGTATCTGAACAAGTTAAAACAATGTTAGGTAGTCATGCACTTCCATTACAAATTCCAATTGGAGATGAAGATGACTTTAGAGGAGTAGTAGATCTTATTAATTTTAAAGGAATTGTTTGGAATGAGGAAGATCAAGGAATGACTTTTAAAGAAGTTGAGATTCCTGCAGATATTATTGATGAGGCTAGAAAATATAGAGGTCAATTATTAGAAGCTGTTGCTGAATTTGATGACTCCTTATTAGAAAAATATTTTGAAGATGAAAATTCATTAACAGAAAGAGAAATATTAAACGCTTTGCGTGCTGCTACTATTTCAGCAAAAGTTGTTCCAATGATGTGTGGTTCTGCATTTAAAAATAAAGGAGTTCAGGCTATGCTTGATATGGTAATGGAAATTTTACCATCCCCTCTTGATGTTGAAGCAATTGTAGGTAAGAATCCTGATACTGATGCAGAAGAAACTAGAAAGCCTTCTGTTGACGCACCGTTTTCTGCATTAGCTTTTAAAATTGCTACTGATCCTTATGTGGGTCGTTTATGCTTTACAAGAGCATATTCTGGAAAATTAGAGCAGGGTACTTTTGTTTATAATTCAAGAACAGGTAACAAAGAAAGAATTTCAAGAATTTATCAGATGCATTCTAATAAGCAAAATCAGATTGACTCTTTGTCAGCTGGTGATATTGCAGCTCTTGTTGGATTTAAAGATATTAGAACTGGAGATACCTTATGCGATTTAAAAGCACCTATTGTTTTAGAATCTATGGATTTTCCAGAGCCAGTAATTGGTATTGCTGTTGAGCCTAAAACTCAAAAAGATATTGATAAGTTAGGTGTTGCTCTTGGAAAACTTGCTGAAGAAGATCCAACATTTAATGTTAAGACAGATCATGATACCGGACAAACAATTATATCTGGAATGGGAGAATTACACCTTGAAATTATTGTAGATAGATTAAGAAGAGAATTTGATGTTGACGTTAATCAAGGAGCGCCACAGGTAGCCTATAAAGAAGCAATTACAACTTCTGTTGATCATAAAGAAGTTTACAAAAAACAATCAGGTGGTAGAGGTAAATTTGCTGATATAAGATTTGAATTATCTCCAGTTGATGCTGATTTTGAAGGAGAGGGCTTGCAATTTGTAAATGAAATTAAAGGAGGTAATATTCCTAAGGAGTTTGTCCCTTCTATTGAAAAAGGATTTAAGTTGGCAATGACAAATGGTGTGTTGGCAGGATATCCTTTGAATTCTATGAAAGTAAAATTATATGACGGGTCTTATCATGATGTGGATTCTGATGCATTATCATTTGAGATTTGTGCTCAAATTGCTTTTAAAGCAGCTGCAAGACAAGCTAATCCTAAAATCTTAGAGCCAATTATGAAATTAACAGTTATTACTCCTGAAGAAAATATGGGGGATGTAATTGGAGATTTAAATAGAAGAAGAGGTCAAGTAGAGGGTATGGACGATAAGGCAGGGGCTAAAGTTGTAAATGGTAAAGTTCCATTATCAGAAATGTTTGGATACATTACAGATTTAAGAACAATTACTTCTGGAAGAGCAACCTCAACAATGGAGTTCTTTAATTTTGTTGAAGCTCCAAGAAATATATCTGATGAAGTAATTAAAAAAGTTAAAGGAGAATAATTAATACAGCTAAAATGGCACAAAAAGTTAGAATAAAATTAAAATCGTTTGATCATACATTAGTGGATCAATCAGCAGAGAAAATAGTTAAAACTGTAAAAAATTCAGGTGCGATTATTAGTGGTCCAATTCCATTGCCTACTCATAAAAGAATATATACAGTATTAAGATCTCCTCACGTAAATAAAAAAGCAAGAGAGCAATTCCAATTAACAAATCATAAGAGATTGATGGATATTTACAGCTCTTCATCAAAAACTATTGATGCTTTAATGAAATTAGAGTTGCCAAGTGGAGTACATGTTGAAATTAAAGTAATTTAAAAAAAGTATAAGATGCCAGGTTTAATAGGTAAAAAAATAGGAATGACAACTATCTTTTCGCAAGCGGGTAAGAATATTCCATGTACAATATTAGAGGTAGGTCCTTGTAAGGTTACTCAAATAAAAACAGAGGAAGTTGATGGCTACAATGCCGTACAACTAGGTTTTGCTGAGCAAAAAGAAAGCAGAGTTGGTAAGGCTGCTTTAGGACATTTCAAAAAAGCGAATTCAGCTCCTTTAAGAAAGCTTGTTGAATTTACTGCTGATTTTGAAGGAGTTAATTTAGGGGACACTATGAATGTTAATTTATTTGAAGAAGGAGATTTTGTATCAGTTGTTGGTACCTCAAAAGGAAAAGGTTTTCAGGGTGTTGTAAATCGTCATAACTTTAGTGGTGTTGGTGATGCAACTCATGGTCAGCACAATAGATTAAGAGCTCCAGGATCAGTTGGAGCAGCTTCTTTTCCTGCTAGAGTATTCAAAGGAATGAGAATGGCTGGGCAAATGGGTAATGCAAGAGTTAAAGTTGATAATTTAGAAGTGTTAAAAGTTTTAGCAGAAAGAAATATGATCGTAGTAAAGGGAGCTGTTCCTGGAGCTAAAAACTCATACATAACAATTGAGAAATAATGAAATTAGCAGTACATAATATTACAGGCAAAGAAACTTCTAAGAAAGTTGATTTAAGTAATGATATTTTTGGTATTGAACCAAATGATCATGCAATTTATTTGGATGTAAAACAATATTTGGCAGCTCAAAGATCTGGAACTCATAAATCCAAAGGAAGATCAGAAGTTAAAGGTTCTACAAGAAAACTAAGAAAGCAAAAAGGGGGTGGTGGAGCCAGAGTTGGAGATATCAAAAATCCCTTATTTAGAGGTGGAGGTAGAGTTTTTGGACCAGTACCAAGAAGTTATGATTTTAAAGTAAATAAAAAAGTAAAGAGATTAGCAAGAAAATCGGCACTTTCTCATAAGGCTAAAGATATGAGTATTATTGTTTTAGAGGATTTTAATTTTGAAAAACCAAACACAAAATCATATAGTGATTTCTTATCCAACTTTGATTTACTAGATAATAAAACGGTATTAGTAATTGCTGAATCAAATAAAAATATATTTTTGTCCTCCCGTAATTTAAAGAAGGCAAAAGTGGTATTAGCTTCAGAACTAAATACTTATGATGTTATGAATGCTAATAAATTGATGATTATGGAGTCATCAATCAATGAGATT
>CAMBDW010000029.1 GCA_945865535.1 Chryseobacterium gleum
ATATTGGTAATATCAAAACTTCCTGAATTAGATGTAAATAAAGAAGAAAGCATATCTACCTCTCCCGCATCCTGACTTACACTTATTGTTAAATCAGTTAAATCATTACAATCTGTATTAGCTAATGAAACGGAAACTGTTGGTGAAAATGTTTGAGCGGCTACATATGTAGGGGTTACAAATGTAATAAATAACACACAAATAAAGCCTAGGCTTTGGGTAATTTTTTTTGTCATAATATTCCTTTTAATATGTTAACTTGTCGCTTCCAATAAATGGAATCAACAAATGTACAAGTTTATTTTTCTTCCGCAAAACAATTTTATACTTTATTTTTAAATTATTACATAACATGTTTTTTTAAAGTATTTAAACGCAATTTATGATCAAAAGGTTGGCAAATAAAATGAACTCTGATCAGAGTTCATTTTATTTAATTTATTTTAATGAGATAAGTTGCCCGACTAGGGCTCGAACCTAGACTATTCTGCACCAAAAACAGACGTGTTGCCAATTACACCATCGGGCATTCTTTTGAATGGTCGGCAAAAATAATAATTAAGTTATAAGTATGAAATATTTATACCATTTTTCGTTATTAAAAAAAACATATCGCAAAAACAAAACTAATTTTATAAATTCGCCAATCAATTTAAACACTAAAATTAAAATATGAATCAATTTAAAAAACTCAATAATTATATCGGTTGGTCTATTTTCTTAATCGCATCATTTGTATATCTTTCCACTATCGAACAAACAGTTAGTTTTTGGGATTGTGGGGAGTATATTGCAACCGCTTATAAATTAGAAGTTGGACATCCTCCCGGAGCTCCATTCTTCCAATTATTTGGTAGAATATTTACCCTTTTTGCAAGTCAAGGAACTTCAGAAGTAGCCGTAGCGATAAATATATTATCAGCTCTTTGCAGCTCTTTTGCTATTTTATTTTTATTCTGGACTATTACTGCATTTGGAAGAAAATTATTCTTAAATGATGAAAAAGAAATTGAATTAGGAAGAATAATTGCTGTTTTAGGAAGTGGTATAATAGGCGCATTAGCTTATACATTTTCGGATTCATTTTGGTTCTCGGCAGTTGAAGGAGAAGTGTACGCCATGTCATCCTTATTTACAGCCGTTACATTTTGGTGTATTATGAAATGGGAAGAAGAATCCGACAAGCCTCACGCAAGCAGATGGCTGGTTTTAATTGGATATTTAATTGGTTTATCAATAGGGGTTCACTTACTCTCTTTACTTACAATACCTGCAATGGGAATGATTTATTATTTTAAAAAATACAAGTATACTAAAGCTGGGGCAATCAAAGCATTTGTAGTGTCAATGGTGATGTTAGGACTTGTACAAGGAGTTATTATTCCTGGAGCCGTTAGTTTAATTTCTAAATTTGAGCTCTTTTTTGTAAATACTATCGGGCTTCCATTTAACTCTGGAACTATCATTTATTTCTTGGCAATAATCGGGGCTATTACTTACGGATTAATCTATACTAAAAAACATAATAAGGCTGTTTGGAATACCGCAATTTTAGGCGTAATGATGCTTTTAATTGGCTATTCATCATTTGCAATTGTAGTAATCCGTTCAAATGCAAATCCTCCTATTGATGAAAACAATCCTGAAGATGCAGTGAGCTTATTAACCTACATCAACAGGGATCAGTACGGCGACTGGCCAATTGTTTACGGACAGCATTTTAATGCAAAACTTGATACCAGAGAACCTTATATTGATGGAAATCCAATTTACGCAAAAGATGAGAAGAAAGGGGAATATGTTGTGATTGACCAACGAAAAAAATCACTACCGAACTATAGCAAGAACGATAAAATGTTATTTCCAAGAATTTGGAGTGCAACTCAAGAAAGCCATGCAGGAGGCTATGTAAACTGGGCGGGATTAAAAAATGAAGATGTAAAACCAACATTTGGTGAAAATCTTACCTACTTTTTTAAATACCAAATTGGCTGGTCCTATTTGAGATACTTTATGTGGAATTTTGCTGGAAGACAAAATGACTATATGAATATGGACGGAAATTCCTTAAATGGAAATTGGGAAAGTGGTATTGGCTTTCTTGATAATGCCCGATTAGGAACTCCATCTTCTGATGTGGCGATACCAAATCATCTAGCAAATAATAAAGGCAAAAATCACTATTTCTTCTTACCTTTAATATTAGGTTTAATTGGAATGCTATTTCACTTTAAAAAGAACAATCAAGATGCTTTATCAGTACTTTTATTCTTTTTGTTTACAGGAGCTCTCATTATCGTCTACCTAAATGTAGTCCCTTTCCAGCCAAGAGAAAGAGATTATGCTTATGTAGGTTCATTTTACGCATTTGCAATATGGATTGGATTGGGAGTATTAGGAATTTATGATTTCCTAAGTAAAAAATTAAGTTCAAAAGCAAGTGCAAGCTTAGCCACAGTTATTGCATTAGTTATTCCTACTATAATGGCTGCTGAAAACTGGGATGATCATGATAGAAGCGGAAGATTTTCAGCTCTTGAAGTTGCAAAAAATTATTTGAACTCCTGTGATAAAAATGCCATTCTATTTACCAATGGAGATAATGATACCTTCCCTCTTTGGTACGCTCAAGAAGTTGAGGGAATCAGAACAGATATTAAAGTAGTGAATTTATCACTATTTAACACGGATTGGTATATCGATCAAATGAAAAGGGCCTCTTATGATGCTGCTCCAATTCCATCCTCATTAGAACATGATGATTATAGAACAGGCACAAGAGATTATACCCCAATTCAAGAAAGAGTTACAGAATATATTGAAGTAAAGGATGTAGTAGATTTTATAAATAGTAACAACCCAAAAGCTAAGCTAAATACTTCTGCAGGATTAAGAAATTACTGCCCTACTAAAAATTTGAAAATTACCGTAAATAAAGAAATTGCTAAAACTTTTGTTCCTAAGGAATATCATGATCAAATTGTGAATGAAGTACAATTTAACTTAACAGGATCTGGCATCTTTAAAAATAAACTTCTGGTGTTGGATATTTTAGCAAATTTCAATTGGGAGCGCCCAGTATATTTTGCAATTACTGTTGGAAGAGATAACTATATGGGGCTTGAAAAATATTTCCAATTAGAAGGACTTGCTTATCGTTTAGTTCCTTATTCTGTTGCTTCACTAGATGGACAAACAGGAATTGTACATACCGAAAAGATGTATGAAAGATTAATGAATCAATTTAAATGGGGAGGATTAAACAATCCGGAACTTTATTTTGACGAAACAAATACTCGAATGGTTATGAATTTTACGAATAATTATGCAAGATTAGCCGAATCCTTATATCAAAAAGGAGATACAATAAAAGCAATAGCCGTACTTGATAAATGCCTTAATGAATTTCCTCAAAAGGTTGTTAATTTTAGTTATTTCACTATTCCTATTATTGATTTATATTACAAACTAGGGCAAAACAAGAAAGGCGACCAAGTTTTAGCAACTATGATTGACAATTATATTACTGAAATCAAATACTTGAAAGAGTTTGATAGTGGCAGTGGACTTAGCCAAGATATTGGAATTGCCGGTCAAATATTAGGTAGCTTAGGCAGGGTTTTACAGATACATAAATTAGAAGATTTATCCTATAGTTACACTCAGGAAAAGGGGATTTATTATAGAGCAAAAGAGGGTAAAAAAGAGAAAATTGATTTTAATACTTACCACATAAATACTTTTATGGATGAGTATATAAGTATTCAATAATTTGTTTGTAAAAACACCAAAATTTATACAGAAACTCTTTCCTTCAATAACTTGGAGAAAAGAAAATGCTCAAAATAATATATGGCTCACTTTTGATGATGGCCCTCATCCAGAAGTTACCCCTTTTATATTAAATGTATTAAAAGAGGAACAGATAAAAGCCACTTTCTTTTTAGTGGGTGAGCAGATGGAAAAACATCCAGAATTATTTAACCAAATAATTTCAGAAGGGCATATAGTAGCAAATCATTCTTACTCACATAAAAATGGCTGGCTATCTAATAATTCAACTTATTTTAATGATATTGAAAAATGTCAAAAATTAATTCCTGAAAACAAACTCTTTAGGCCTCCATATGGTAAAATTTCTCCCTTGCAAATTAGCTACTTAAAAAAGAACTACAAAATAATACTTTGGGATGTGTTAAGCTGGGACTTTGCATTATATACTACCCCAAAAAAAGTTAAGGAAAGTGTTTTAAAAAATACGGTATCAGGTTCAATAATAGTTTTTCATAACAATAAAAAAAGTTTTAAAAACCTACAGCCAATTTTAAAAGAAACCATACAAGAATTAAAACAAAAAGGATTTTCTTTTTCTACTACTTGGTAGCAATAACAAAATGATCTAAACAAGCTTGGCTAGAATCTTTGATTGAATAATCGGCGTATTCAATGCTATTGACTAGTGCTTCATTGTTATCTTGCAAACTATGTCTGTTAAATCTATTAAAAATATCATATGGGATTTGCAACATCCACTTAGGTAGCCAGTATTGCATATTCAAAATATCCCACTTAGTAATTCTTGCTACGGCTTCTTTATTTTTCTGAAAATACTCCATAACTTT
>CAMBDW010000030.1 GCA_945865535.1 Chryseobacterium gleum
ACCTGGCGCTGATATCTCACGTACAAAAGTGAATTTAACAACAGCTACTACTTATGAGTGGGAGATACGTTCAGCTTGTTCACCAGGAAATAGTACTGTATCTGCATGGAGTTCTACACAAACATTTACTACTTTAAGTCCTTGTACAAATCCAGTAAGCCCTGTTACAACGGGAATCACTACAACGACTGCTACTTTAGCTTGGGATGCTGTTTCAGGAGCATGGGGTTATAGTGTAAGATATAAGAAAACCACTCAGCCTTGGGCTCAATGGACTTATGTTGTTGTAAATACCAATTCCTATGATTTAGCAGGTTTGGTTAGTGGAGCGGCTTATCACTGGCAGGTGGCTTCTATGTGTGATCCTAATGGAAGTAATATTTCTACATATACAGTATATGTTACCTTTACTACTCTTTCAGGTAGTAGAATTACTGAAGCAGATGTTAGCTCAGCTATTAATTTAAATATTTATCCTAATCCAACAAGAGGAGTGTTCAACATAAGTTTCGTTTCTGAGGAGATTGATAATTTTGAAATTACTATAATTGATGCTTTTGGTAAGTTAGTTTCAACTGAGGCAAAACAAGACTTTGTTGGTGAATACACTAAAGCAGTTGATCTATCTAATTGGCCAAGAGGAATCTATATGATAAAGATTAAAACTAGGGATTCATTTATAAATAAAAGAATAGTATTGCAATAAGAAGTAATTAGTTTTAATAATAAGAGAAGCCCGGGCATCTGCTCGGGCTTCTTATTTTAAGTGGGCCTCTCGCTCCATAGTTCGAACTTTTTTACAAAGTTATTTTGTCTTAGTTTCTAATTTGGTTAAAGTTATATATATAATTTCAGCTCTATAATTATATAACATTTATAACTTTGCTAATATGAATAATACCTTCTTTAAGAATATAAATAACTGGCAAGATTTTGATGATAAGCTTTCTAGTTTAGGTAATAAAGAGAAGGGAGATGCTTTTGAATTACTTACTAAGTATTACTTTAAGATTAAACCGCAATACAATCATTATGATGAGGTGTGGCTTTGAAATGCAAATTCCTGTCATCAATTCGTTTTTGTCATTTACTTGGTGATAACGCATATCTATATTTCCTAAATGGTCAACCAAACCAATTAGATGTCCATATTTAATCTTACCGCCTGAATATTCAGAAGTAAGAATATTTCCGATTTGCTTGTAATGAAAAAGAGTTTCGTTTGAAGTTTCTCCGTTTTCAGTATTGCTAATCGGTCTAAATTTTTTGTCGTTGTAGTTCATTATGTCGTTTTTCTAAAATAACCGCTAACGTTTTCGGGCTTGGCGAAGGTGGCGATTTTCACCACAAATGTTGATGCGGAGAACCAAACTTTGACTAACCACAAATGTGTCTGCGGAGCACTGAACCGCCACTTTTGCCAAACCCGTGTTAGCGGTTCGTGCTTTTAGTTTACTTCTTCGAACGAAGTATATTCAATTTCAAGTCTGGCTGCCAAGTCTGCTATTACTTCTTCAATTTGTTCATTTTGAAATAGCCAAGTAGATTTTTCAGAAAGGTCATTACTGATAATAATACCGACATTACTATTTAATATTTCCTCGTAGAAATAAAGGACAACAGCTAAATGTTGCCCTTTTACATTTTTTAGTTTAAACTTTCTTCTCATATATCTACATTTTTATCTTTTACTTTTCTTTGGTTGAATTGATTTGTCGTCACTTTTCTTTTTGTTGGGTGAGATAATATCACCGTTTGATTTCTTCTTATCTGGATTTATTAATCCATCAGATTTTTTTGGACTGTTTGGGTTGATTAAACCATCATTAGATTTTGCCATTTTTTTTTAAACTAAATTGTTTTTTCGTGTTTCAATTGCGGATATAATACCATCTCTATTCCAAGATACTAAAACCATTGAATTTCCATTCTTGTCTGTTATATGTAATTCACGTGATAAACCAAACATTGCATTAACTTTTTCCATCCTTACAATGTCTGAAATTTTCATAAATTTCTTAGAAAGGTCACCCATGTTTATTGCATGTGGTTTAAAGAAAATTTCGGTATTTGCAACCCATAAACGACCACCTTGGGCATTACCTGCACTTTCCCAGTAATTTGCCGCAAATTTTTCTTGAGGCATCATAATTCTTGGTTTTAATTCTTCATAAAAAGAAGGAGGGCCATCTATAGAATTCGTTGCATCTATTTTGACTTGAACATTTTCAAGAACGTTTACACTGTCACAATATTGACAAAATGCCATTGGTGCACCTATATTATATTTTAGGTTGGCACCACAATTAGCGCAATTTAAAGCTTTCATTTTTTTTCTGTTTTTAGTGAGTTTGCGATTATTAAGATTATTATTTGAATTGATGTAAGAATTAAAATTCCTACTAATGAAATATTATTTTCTAACTTGTCTTCTAATCTCAGTGAAAAGAAAAATGATATTAAACCTAATACGGGAAATATAAATGTCAATGCTACTTTAAAGCCATCACTAATTTTTGAGTGAGATAAAAAATGCAATAAGAAAGCATTTGTAATTATTAATACGTCAGCTGTTAACCAATTAAAGGTTTGATATGACGTAAATATTAATCCTATTAAAGAATTAATCAAGACAACAACGGCACCAATAATTATGTATATATTTTTCATTTTCTTTTTTTTTAAATTGTTGGAGGCGGAGGAGGCGTTGAGTTAAATAAGTTTGTCAATTCAACTTGGTTTCTTGCGTTATCCCAGTTTGCCATTCCATTCTTCCAAACTAATGTATCTTTATTAATTGTTCCATTTATAATAAGTTCTTTCAATTTATTTAAATCGAAAGGTCCATTTTGTTGGTTATTTATCAAAACAAAAAATTCTATCAAGGGTGGTGGTGGTGGTGGTGTATTTGTATTTAAGTTACCTGTAATGTTTCCCATTTGATTACCTGCTCCGAGACCAACTCCTAAACCAATACCAGCGCCCATTAAATTACCAACAGCACCACCTTCATTTTGAGCAGCTTTATCTAGAACATCAAAACTTCTGTCCATTTGATAAACATCTCTTCCTATTATACGAACTTTGGCTGCTAAGTCTTTTGCTTCTTTTAACTTTACTATACTTGGATCTTCCTCTGGAACGTTGATTGAAATAAAATTAAAGTTGATTAACTCAATACCGAATTTATTAAAATCAGAATTTAACTTATTAAGAGCGAAATCCGCCATTTCGTCTAGTAGTGCATTTATTTCAAGAATTGAAACATTTTCTTTTATTAACTTGGAAGAAATAAGGCTTGTCAATGAAGAAAGAACCTTTCCCTTAAAGTAATCACTAACTTTATCTGCTGAAAATACAGTCATGTTACCAACAAGAGTTTCTAAAAAAAGTCTTGCGTTGCTTATTCTAAAACCATATTGTCCGTATGCTCTTACTGGTACAATTACCCCATATTTCGGGTCTTCAAGTTGTATTGGAGTTGCAGTTCCCCATTTCACATCCATTTTTGAGATTAAATTAACATACCAAACCTCTGCTTGAAATGGTGATGAACTTCCGAATGGCAGATTGATTATTTTGTTCAGTAGCGGTATGTTTTCACTTTTTAAAGTATAAGTTCCACTTTCATATTGGTCTAGTATTTTTCCACCTTTTACAAAAAAAGCTGCTTGAGATATACTTACAATAAGTTGTGTCCCAAATCTTAAATCTTCTGAAGGGAATTTGTATACAAACTCCTTGTCGTTTGCTTGGTATTTAACAACGTCTATTATTGCCATATTTTATTTTTGTTTCAAATTTATGTTTTTTCTACGTTCTGCAATAGCATGACCGCTAACAGTTGGTTATGTGCAATAATACAAAATTCAAAAGATAACCAATTGATTTTATTTGGTTATGTTTGTAAAAGAAAATAAATCACTAAAAAACACTAAAAATGTCAGTTGCTGATTTCGTTAAGATACTTGAGGTTAAACGCTATAGTCCTAACACCATAAAAACATATTCATCTTTTGTGAGTTTAGCAAAAGGTTATTTTAAAAAGCCATTAAATAAGGTT